>DATGEP010000299.1:0-3350 GCA_035310125.1 Ktedonobacterales bacterium | reverse complement strand
AAGACTCAGATCACGATTGATTTCGAATGCCAGCCGGGGATCCGCGGTGACCGGCTGACGCTGCAAAACTTCGTGGCCAATCCCGGCTTCGAAGCGCCCTGTGGCGGAGCCAGCGCACCCGCTCCCATCGTCTTCTCCGATACCTTCGCCAACGTCAGCGCGTATCTCGTCCAATCTGGGTCCGCGCCCACACTCTCACCCGCTAATACCTACGTAGATATCCTGCTCGCGAACGCCACGTCTCTCCTGCGCTACTACCGGTTGGATGAGGCCAGCGGCACGAGCGCCTATGACATCAGCGGCGCCGGCCAGACGGGCACGTATACCGGCGGAATCACGCTCAGTGTCGCCGGCGGCATCTCCGGCGATACGGATACCGCCGTATCGCTCAATGGCTCGACGGGCTACGTTTCCGTCCCGGTCAGTGGCATGCCGACGGCCAATAGCCCTATCGCGTTTGGACTCTGGTTCAAATTCGCCGCCAATCCCGGCGCGATCTCGGTCCTTCAGGCGTACGGCGCGGGCGGCGCACACAACTACATCCAGCTGTATCTCGACACGTCCGGCAAACTGAACGCCGATACCGGCGCAACGCTCGCGACGACCGCTTCGGCGCTCACAACCGGTGTCTGGCACTTTGGCGTGGTGAGCTGGGATGGCACAACGCTCTCGCTGCTGGTGGACGGCGCGGCGGCGGTGACGAGCACGCCAGGTGCGCAGACCATCCCCACCAGCAGCACGGTGGCCCGTGTGGGTGCGAACGCAGCCAGTTCCGTCAGCCAGTTTTTCAATGGCCAGGTGGACGAGCCGTTCTGGCAGGCCGCGGTGATGACGAGCACACAGGCGGCCGCGATCTATACGGCGGGCCACTCGGGCGCGACCGGGACGCTCAGTGGCGCGATGAGCATAGCGACGGGCAGCCAGGTGACGTTCGGGAACCCCACCTGGAATGCCGTGCAGATGTGGAGCATCCCGTTCCGGTTCGTGACCGGCGCGCAGCCGCGGGTCTTTCTGCATTACGTGGACGGTAGCGATTACCTGCAAATCCAGGTCACGAGTTCGGCGCTCACGATTACCCACCGGGTGGCAGGTACGTCCAACGTCCTCGCGACGGTTACGCTGCCGGGTCTCACGCATGAGGCGTGGTACTGGCTCCAGGTCACACAGTTCCCGTCGGTCGCTGGCGACTATCCCGAGATACAGGCCGCATTGCTGTGGGATAGCCTGGGCGTGCCGGGCGCGCAGGTGGCAATGGCGGGACCAGTTGCCGCCGCTGATCCCGTGATCGCGCTGACAGGCAAAGCGGTGCTGCTGGCCCAATCGGCCGCGCTCACGCTCGGCGGCCTGGTCGGAACGACGCAGCGGGCGCACAGTCTCGCACTCTTCGGTCCCGGCGGCTGGCTCTTCAGCGGCGAGCTGACAGGCGTGAGTAACCCAACACCATCGAGCGGGGCCTGGGAGCAGACCGCCGCGAACACGATTCCGGTCGGAACCTCGGCACTGGTGCCCGTAACCAGCTTCGGCGCGGCCCGCATAGACCTGGGGCCGGTCGGAGCCGTAGACGCGGCGTGGCTCTCCTACAACGGAGGGGCGTCAGCGGCACCGATCAACGGCATCCCGGCCACGCAGAATCAGGCATTCGGCCTCTCGGCCTATGTCAAGGCACCGCTGTTGAGCGGGACGGCCAGCACGCGCATCATCGTCAGCGAATACAACTCCAGCGGCACATTCCTGACGAGCGGCGTGGCGGGGGCCGCGCTGACTGGCGCCATCGCGAGCTGGACGCAGATCGTCGCAACCTATACCGTCTCCAACGCCAGCACCGCCTACATTGGGGTGCAACTGCGCACGACGGACGCGACGGTGGGCGCCTCCGCCAATGCGACGGTGTGGTGGGACAATGTGCAGTGCTGGAACCAGACGACGACGGGGCAGACCAGCATGCCGTACTGCGAGCTGCGGTTCCTGAGCTCGCCGGCGCAGCTCGTGGTCTCGGGCCTCCTCGGCGACATGCCGGCGCGCGCGTTTCTGGCATTCGGGACGCATGCCGTCTTCAATGCAGGCCAATCCTTTTCCTTCTTTCTGGGACAGCGCGGCAATCTGACCAACGCGGGGCCTGGAGCTCGGCTAATCACGCCATCAGTTCATCCGAACAATGCGGCGACTATCCTGCTCGATAGCCTCTCGTATGGCGGATACGCGACCCAGGTCGGCGGGTTCAATGGCGCGTTTGTGGACGCCGCGAATGGGCTGCTTGCACAACTCCCGGATGCGAATGGCGTCTATCACTTCCTGCTGCGTGCCAAGACGACCCAATCCGCGGGCAATCTCAGCAAGGTGCAGGCGCTCCTGTACGCTGGAGAGCAGGACCCGGCTAACCCAACAACAGGTGGATTCGATATTTATGCGGGGCCGCTGCTCACGCCGTTTACCGTCTCGAATCAATGGCAGACACTCGATCTCGGCCAGGTGAAGCTGCCGCTGTGGCCGCGCACCTCCCTGATGGATACCAGCAAGTTCCCGGTCAACCTTTGGGTAGGCATCAACGATACCAACGCGAGCGCAGGCACCTACACGCTCAACTGGCATATGCTGCTGCCGGTGGATGGTCTGTTGCTGATGGCGACGATCGCCAATTCGCCGTCGGGTGCCAGTTATGCGGCAACCTGGTTTTGGTATTTCACGGATGGACTGACGCTGGCCACCGGCAAACCGCCCGCCTGGATGATGCAGCCTTGGACGGCAGGGAGCTACGGGATCGTCAATACCGGTGCGCCGTCTCCCACCTACGCGGTGGGCGGAGCGGGATCGACTGCCGCGGGCCTCGGTGGGATCAGCATTACCCCGACGAGCGATCCCTATCTGGTGCTCGACCCGTCGCAGAGTGCGGGCAGTTCCGGCGGATCCGGAGTCAACCAGTTGGTGGGTCTGCTCACGGACAACCTGGATACGGTCCTGCCGCTGTGTACCGAAATCACCTATTCTCCCCTCTATCTCTACCCACGCTAGGAACAGTGGAAGGAAAGAGAAAGGATCATGTGCCGCTATGCCCCCGATAGACTTCGTGACGCTCTGTGGATGTGCCGCCGGCAGTCTGCTGGTCATCGCACTGCTCGCGGTGCGCATCAGCGGATGGGTGTCTCTGACACTCGCGTGGTATCACCATACGACGCGGCAGCGCGAGGAAGAGTCGCGCGATCTGGACGACTGACGACTGACGACGACGCGTTGAGGATGAGAAGCCGACGAACAGGAGCCATGGATGGCGCTCAAGAGTGGTCTGACGCTCTATTGCTATACGCTGCCCTACGGGGGCGTCCCCTATGTCGTGCCCTATTCCGATGAGTTGC
>DATGEP010000298.1:0-1618 GCA_035310125.1 Ktedonobacterales bacterium | reverse complement strand
GCCCGGCACGACCTGTCCTCCCGCGTAGCGGCTCATCAGGGCGGCGGCGCGGCGCGCGCCAATGGCGTTGAGCGTGGCCGGAATGCCGCGTGTGAAGCGCTGGCTGGCCTCGCTGGGCAGGCGCAATTTCTGCGCCGTGCGTCGCGTGTTGATGCCATCGAAGGTGGCCGACTCCAGCAGCACGTTGCGCGTTCCGTCATGCACCTCTGTTTCTGTGCCGCCCATCACGCCGGCGATGGCGATGGGGCCTAGCGTGTCGCAAATCAACAGCATCGAATCGTCCAGCTCGCGCTCGACACCGTCCAGTGTGGTCATCTTCTCACCCGCCTGGGCGCGGCGCACGATGATGGTTGGCTTGCTATCTCCCGCGCGCCGCGCCCGCTCGACCAGCAGGTCATAGTCGAAGGCGTGCAGGGGCTGCCCCCATTCCAGCATCACGTAGTTGGTGATGTCCACTACGTTGCTGATAGGACGCATCCCCGCCTTTGTCAGCCGGTCCTGCATCCACTGAGGCGACGGGCCGATCTGCACATCCTTAATTACCATACCGGTATAGCGATTGCATAACAGGGGATCGTCGATTTGCACCGCTACATACGCCTCCGTCTCGCTTCCCTCGCTCAAAGCGATTTCGTCGGGCGGCAGATGGAGCGGCGCGTTGGTCAGCGCGGCCACTTCGCGCGCCACGCCGATCATATTGAGGCAGCGCGCCATATCAACGGTCAGTCCCAGCGCCAGTACTTCGTCGCCCAGGTAGTCACGCAGCGGCTTCCCAACCGGCGCGTCTTCCGGCAAAATGAGAATGCCCTCATGCTCTTCGCTCAACCCCAGTTCGCGCTCGGAACAGACCATGCCATTCGAGGCGACGCCGCGAATCTTGGACGGCTTCAGCTTCTTCTTCGGGCGCGGGCGTTCGTCGCTATAGGCATCGATTAGCACAGCGCCAGCCCGCGCGAAGACCACTTTAAGCGTAGGCAGGTCTTCCCGGCCCTTATACTCGAACAGGTTGGGCGCGCCCGTCACCACCTGTTCCGTTTCCGCCGCGCCATAATCAACATCCACCAGCACCAGCCGGTCGGCATTGGGGTGTGGTTTCACCGCCACGATGCGCCCCACTACAATCGTTTCCAGGTCCCACGACTCGCCCGTGTTCTCGATGCCCTCCACCTCCAGTCCGGCCAGCGTCAACCGCTCCGCCAGGTCCTTGAGAGGCAGGTTCAGATCAACGTATTCTTTTAACCATGAAATGGGAACTTGCATTGTATTTGTTCTCCTACTGCGATAATTCCATCCGCGCCTTTTCGTAGGGGCGGGGGTGGATGATGGGTTGGGAGGGGACGCTTGCGTCGCCCGCCGTTGCCATTACGTACCCCGAACGGGCGACGCAAGCGTCTCCTCCACCCATCCACACCACTCCCGCCCCTACGGACAGGATGGCCGATCACACCCGCTCTAACAGCCTTACATCGTTGGCGTAGAAGTAGCGGATGTCATCGATGCCGTACTTCTGGAGCGCCATGCGTTCGGGTTCCATGCCGAAGGCGAAGCCGCTGAACTCGGCGGGATCGTAGCCACCATATTGCAGCACGAGCGGGTGAACCATGCCCGCGCCCAGGAT
>DATGEP010000297.1:0-1632 GCA_035310125.1 Ktedonobacterales bacterium | reverse complement strand
CAGGACCGCTCGCTCCCGATCCGTCAGAGGATTGCTGCCGTCGCTCAGCGCCGCCGATGCCAGCGCCGGATCTACCACGCGGCCACCCGCCGCTACCCGTCGGATGGCTGCCGCCAGCTCCGTCGCGGGTGCGTCCTTGACGAGGAAGCCCACCGCGCCGCTCTCCATCGCGCGACGCAGGTAACCCGGTCTGCCGAATGTCGTCAGGATGATGACCCGGCACGCGGGGAGATGTCTGTGTAGCTCCGCGGCGGCGTCCAGTCCGCTCGCGCCTGGCATCTCGATGTCGAGCAGCGCCACATCAGGGTGCGCATCGAGCGCCGTTCGCAACACCTCATCGCCTCGTGCCGCCTGCGCTACGATCTCGATGTCACTTTCCAGCGCCAGCAGCGCGGCCAGCGCGCCGCGCACCATCGTCTGATCCTCCGCGAGCAATACGCGTATCATCCAGCCACCGTCGCTTCCATGGCGGCGCCTCTGGCGCGTGTCGCTACGGTTGCCATGCTCGAAGGAGCCGCGCCCAGTGGCAGCGTCACGGTCAGCTGGAACCCACCGTCCTCGCCGCACGATTTCGCCTCGCACGACCCGCCCAGCGCTGCCACACGCTCTCGCAAGCCGGCCAGGCCATTCCCATGCCGCCCCATACCGCTCGATGCCATGCCGTGGGCTGCCTCACTGGCCCCATGCCCGTCGTCGCGCATCTCCAGCCGCGCGCAATCCGCTTCCCTCGATAGGCGAATCGTACAATGCTGGGCGCGGCTGTGGCGGATCACATTGGTGACTCCCTCACGCACGGCCCACGCAAGTGTGGCCTCCGTCGCTGGGAGCAAGCCGATATCACTGGTCTCCGCTCCAATGTAGGTGAGGGAGATGCCGGCGGCTGAAAGCAGCTCGCGCGCGCCGCTCAGCTCGCTCGCCAGCGTCGGCTGACGGTACGCGGACACCGCTTCGCGCATCTCTTGCAGCGCCTGGCGCGCGATGCTTTCCACATCCTGAATCTCCGCCGCCGCACGTTCCGGCTCAACACGCGACAATCGTACCGCAAGCTCGCTCTTGAGCGTAATGAGCGAGAGGCTGTGACCCAGGAGATCGTGCAGGTTCCGCGCGATGCGCAGCCGCTCTTCCGAGACCGCTAACCGTGCGACTTCCTCTCGCGCGGCTCGCAGCTCGTTCACCGTCGTCACCAGCCGTCCGTAGCCTACCGTCACCATGCCGCCACCCAGTGTGCTGAGCACCGACCCCAGCGTAGTGTTCCAGTCTAAGGCGTACAGCCGGGTGAAGGCGAAGGACGCGACCGTCAACGCTAAGACGACTCGCGTGGCTTGCCGCTCCGGCAGGACCACTCCCGCATACACTGTTGTAAACACCAGCACGTCGAACCACACACGGCCATCAAAGAAGATCAGCGCAAAGGAAATCGCCACCAGCGCCACTACCGACGCCACACCACCAGGTCTGGGTGTACCAATCTGCAACCGTGAGAATGGCCTGTTCACCATGACGATTGCGAAGATCGCAGCAAACAAAGCCACGCCTGCAAGACTCAGTATCAGTCGTGCTGGGTCCGGGTGCTGGTCGAGCAGATTCGCGGTGGGCAGCGCCAATGCCACGAGCCAGATGATACCCAGAGTG
>DATGEP010000296.1:0-1639 GCA_035310125.1 Ktedonobacterales bacterium | reverse complement strand
AGGGGGTGGATGTGTGGAAGGGTGGGGGCCTTGTGCCTGTCCCTCGTCACAACACGCTTCGTCCGGGTTCTGTAACACATGGTCTGTAGGGACAGGGGGTGGATGATGTGGCAGGGCGGGGGCCTTGTGCCTGTCCTCGTTGCCCCACGCTTCGTCCGGGTTCTGTAACACAAACGAATCGCACTCGGACGAGGACAGGCACAAGACCCCCGCATCCGCTCCACCCTTCCCCCTGTCCCTACAGATGGGGAGCGAGCGTTTTATCGTATTACCGGGTTTAATCGTAATTTGACAATGTGAGGCGCAACCTTTGCGCCTGTAATGAAGGAGACATACACACATGGCAGAAGCAGTAATCGTTAGCGCGGTGCGCACCCCCATCGGGCGCGCCAACAAGGGCGTACTCAAAGATGTGCGCGCCGACGACCTGGCCTCTATCGCGGTGCGCGCCGCCGTTGAGCGCGTCCCCCAGCTCGACCGCGCCTTGATCGAAGATGTAATTATTGGCTGTGCTTTTCCTGAAGGCGAGCAGGGTATGAACCTGGCGCGCCTCGTGGGAGCGCTGGCCGGCTTGCCGGAGACGGCTGGCGGCGTGACCGTCAACCGCTTCTGCGCGTCGAGCTTGCAGGCCGTCAACATGGCGGCGCAGAGCATCATGCTCGGCCAGGGAGACGCTATCGTGGCGGGCGGCGTGGAGAGCATGTCGCGCGTCCCAATGGGCGGCTTCAATCCCAGCTTTAACCCGCGCCTCATCAAGCCGCGCGATGGCGAAAAAGTCGAGACACCCTTTCCGCCCTCTGAATTAGAATACGGCTATTCCAGCTACATTCCCATGGGCATGACGGCTGAAAATCTGGCTCGCGAGTACCACATCAGCCGCGAGGAGCAGGACGCCTTCGCGTTGCGTAGCCACCAGCGCGCCATCGCCGCCACCGAGAGCGGCATCTTCAGGCGCGAAATCGTGCCGGTGCCGCTGCCCAACGGCAGGTTGATGGAGATCGACGAGGGGCCGCGCCGCGATACCTCGCTGGAGAAACTGGCCTCGCTCGAACCCGCCTTCATCGGGGGCGGCACCGTCACCGCCGGTAACTCCAGCCCGCTCAACGATGGAGCCGCCGCCGTTGTGCTGATGTCGGCCCAGAAGGCGCGCGATCTCGGTATCACCCCCCTGGCGAAGGTGCATACAATGGCGGTAGCGGGTGTCAATCCTGCCATCATGGGCATTGGCCCCGTGCCAGCCATGCGCAAAGCGTTGCAGCGCGCCGGGATGCAGTTGAGCGACATCGACATTATTGAACTGAACGAAGCCTTCGCCGCTCAATCGCTGGCAGTCGTCAAGGCCATGGGCATCGACCAGGAAAAACTGAACCCGCACGGCGGCGCGATTGCGCTGGGCCATCCCCTGGGATGCAGCGGCGCGCGCCTCATCGCCACGCTCATCAACGATTTGCAGACGCGCGACAAAACATGGGGCATCGCCACCCTCTGCATCGGTGGTGGCCAGGGCCTGGCAACCATCATCGAAAGGATGTCGTAACGCCATGACCTATCAAATACGCACAGCCGCCGTGCTGGGAGCCGGTGTGATGGGCGCGGCCATCGCTGCGCACCTCGCCAATGTCGGCATTCCCAGCCTGCT
>DATGEP010000295.1:0-1074 GCA_035310125.1 Ktedonobacterales bacterium | reverse complement strand
GAGTTCGGCGGGCAGCGTGTAGACATGCGGTTGCAAGCTCTTCGCATTGGTGAGGATGAATTCCGCGCCCAGCGCCTGGTTGGCAAAGCTCATATCCATCACGCTGGCCGGGTGGCCTTCGGCGGCGGAGAGGTTGACTAGCCGCCCCTCGGCCAGTAGGTAGACCTGGCGACCATCGGCATAAGTATACTCGTCTACAAAATCGCGCACGCGGCGCTTGCCGGTCGAGAGCTTTTCCAGTTCAGGAATATTGATCTCGTCGTTGAAATGGCCCGAATTAGCAAGTATCGCGCCATTTTTCATGCGTTCCAGGTGCGCCCGGTCGATCACGTTGATGTCGCCCGTCACCGTCACGAAGATGTCGCCCTGCGCGGCGGCTTCGACTCCCGGCATCACGCGGTAGCCGTCCATCACCGCTTCCAGCGCGCGCGTGGGATCGACTTCGCACACAATCACGTTCGCGCCCAATCCGTGCGCCCGCGAGGCGACACCACGCCCGCACCAGCCATACCCGAAAACGACAAAGGTGCGACCCGCGATGAGGATGTTAGTAGAACGAATGATGGCATCGAGCGAACTCTGGCCCGTGCCATAGCGGTTATCGAACAGGTGCTTGGTATCGGACTCGTTGACCGCCAGCACGGGGAAACGCAGCACGCCATTTTTCTCCATGCTGTGCAGGCGAATCACGCCCGTCGTCGTCTCCTCCATGCCCCCGATCACCGCCGGGATCAGTTCGGTGCGGCTCGTGTGCAGTGTGGAGACCAGGTCGCAGCCATCGTCCATCGTCATCTGCGGCTGGTGGTCAAGCACCGCGTTGATGTGGCGATAATATGTCTGCTCATCCTCGCCCTTGATGGCGTAGGTCGGGATGCCATACTCGCTGATGAGCGCGGCAGCCACGTCGTCCTGCGTGGAAAGCGGATTGGAGGCGCACAATACCAGGTCGGCCCCGCCCGCCTTCAGCGTGATAGCCAGGTTGGCCGTTTCGGTCGTAATATGCAGGCAGCCCGACATGCGAATACCCTTGAGGGGCTGGTCTTTGCTAAAGCGCTCGCGAATGAGCCGCAGCAC
>DATGEP010000294.1:0-18612 GCA_035310125.1 Ktedonobacterales bacterium | reverse complement strand
CTGTATCACCCCAATAATTGTGGATGCCGCCACGAGCAGCAGGGTGCCGACGAAGAGTACACGTCGCGGCCCATAGCGGTCCACGAGCGTGCCTACGACCAGCCCGGAGATCACCAGACCGAGCGTCAATGAGGAAATGACGGCGCCCATCTGTGGGAGGCTTAAACCGTAGGTTGCCGCGAAGAACACACCGAGCACGACGGTGCCCTGTTGGGCCACCGACCCGCCGAACTGGGAGATCGTGGCTGCCACCAGCAACATTCCGCGCCGGCCCACGACGCCGTCCTCCGTGGAGTGCTCTGGCACCGCTCTCTCCCTTCAATCGTCTCGTTGTCGGACCGCGTTACTGCTGAATGCCGACGCACCGCTCCAATTGATCACCCATGCGACCCCTCTCGCTCATCGTGCTCCGCGCTGCATGCGTGACTCGCTGTATTCGATAGCGACGCCCTCGGCGCGCTGGATATGCGCGCGAATCGCCAGCGCCGCTGCGTCAGCATCCCGCGCGTGAATGGCTGCGAGGAGCCGGTCGTGCTGTTCAAGTGAGCGTTCGGCGCCATCGGACTGTATCCAGTTGATCTCGAACATGAACTTCTTCCACAGGTGCTGCACAACTTCGAGCAACACCCGGTTTTCCGCTGCTCCATAGATCAGCAGATGCCAGTCGGCATTGAGCCGGTTCAGCTGCTCGATGTCGCTGCGCTGAGCCGCCTCACGCATCGCGCGCTGCATGTCGTCGAGCCGCGCAATCTGCGAATCGTTCAGGCGCGGCACCGCGAGGCGCGTCGCCTGTGACTCGAGGTCGGCGCGAAGCTGGAAGATGTCATGGATGTCCTTTACCGAATACTGAGTCACCGAGGCCGAGTGGTGCGGCTCCAGACGGAGCAGCCCTTCCGCCTGCAAGGTGCGAATCGCTTCACGCACCGGCGTCGGACTCATGCCAAGCTGGACCGCGAGATGTGTTACGGTAAGCGGCTCGTCCTGGGTGATCTCACCGCGCAGGATGGCATCGCGCAGCGCCTCCACGGCGAGCGCGGTCTTCGTCATATGTTCATTCGAGAGTCGCAACGGTTCTTATCTCCGTTCCGCCGACTTGACAAGGCTCGTACCTCATGTTAGATATTCTATACAATATATTTTATTTATTGTCCAGCGCCTCCCGTTTGGACTTTCTTAGCGCAAGGATACTCAGTATGGCAGACAGCACTCGCGTCGCGGATGCGGATGTAGGCGGCGCGCGCCCGGCGGCCCTGACTGGCGTCCGGGTACTTGATATAGCTACGATGGCTGCCGCGCCCTGGGCCGCCGCGTACCTTGCCGAACTCGGCGCCGATGTGATCAAGGTGGAGATGCCTGGTGTGGGCGACCATCAGCGCCGCTGGGGCACGCCAAAGAATGGCGTGGGGCTGTTCTGGAAGTCCATGGGTCGCAACAAGCGCTCCATTACTTTAAACCTCGGCAAACCAAAAGGCGCGGCCCTCTTCAAACAGCTCGCAGCCGAGGCGGACGTCGTGATTGAGAACTTTCGTCCGGGTACGCTGGAGCGTTGGGGCATCGGCTACGAGACGTTGCGCGCGATCAATCCGCGCGTGATCCTCCTGCGTGTGACGGGATTCGGGCAATGCGGCCCATATAGCTCCCGTCCGGGTTTTGGGACACTGGCCGAATCACTCACCGGGTTCGCGCATCTTACTGGCCAGCCCGATGGGCCGCCAACGCTGCCGAACGGCCCACTCGCCGATGGAGTCGCGGGGGTAACGGGCGCGTTTGCTGTCATGGTCGCGTTGTACTGGCGTGATGCTCGCGGTGGAACGGGTCAGATGATTGACCTGTCGCTCTGCGAGCCGCTGCTGCGCCTGATGGAACCCGCCCTGCTTGACTACGATCAGTTCGGCATCGCGCGTGGTCGTGTCGGCAATCGCAGTGACCATGTCGCGCCGCGCAATTCCTATCAGTGTGGTGATGGGCGCTGGGTTTCCCTTTCCGCCAGCGCTCAGTCCATCTTCGAGCGTCTGGCGGACGCGATTGGCCGGCCAGATTTGCGCACCGATCCGCGGTTTGCCGAGAACGCTGGTCGGGTAGCAAATGTCGAGGCGCTCGACGAGATTATTGGGGCGTGGATGGGCCGTCATACTCGTGCCGAGGTGCTGACGCTGATGGAAGCGGCCCAGGTGGCTGTTGCGCCTATCTATGACATTCCCGACATCTTCGCCGACCCCCACTTCGCGGCGCGCCAAAGCCTGACGCCAGTAGAAGATCCTGACCTCGGTACCATACGCCTCGTCAACGTGGTTTCGCGCTTCAGCGAAACGCCCGGTCGTGTCACAAGCACGGGTCCGGCGCTTGGCGCGTCCAACGACGAAATCTACACGCAGCTGGGTCTTTCTCCTGAGGAGCGCGCTGCGCTTCACAAAGAAGGTATTATGTAAAAGCTCGGGAACCGGCAAGGGGGGATTGTGAACATTCTGCGCACGCTACTTTTTGCGCCTGCCACTGCGCCGCGGCATGTCGAGAAGGCTCTATCTGGCGCCACAGGCACCGATGGCGTCATCCTCGACATCGAAGATGCCGTCGCGGTCTCGGAGAAGCCAAAGGCGCGTCTCGCCGCGCGTGCCACGCTCACGGCACGTGGCACGGCGGGGAGCGGTCCCGCCGCCTACGTGCGGGTGAATGGCCTGACCACACCGTATGCGTACGACGATCTGTGCGCGGTCGTCGGTCCTGGCCTCGATGGTATTGTGCTGCCGAAGACCGAATCGGCGGCGCAGCTTCTGACGGTGGATTGGCTGTTGTGCCAGTTGGAGCGGTCAAACGGCTTGCGTGAGGGAAGCATTGACCTCATGCCTATTGTGGAGACAGCAGCGGGCATCGCCCGCCTGGCCGAGATCGCGCCGGCGACGCCACGTGTGCGTCGCCTCAACTTCGGGGCTGGTGATTACAGTCTCGACACCAACATGACGTGGACGGCTGGCCATGAGGGCATACTGTGGGCACGCATCGCGGTCGTCAACGCATCGCGCGCGGCTGGCTTGGAACCGCCCATTGACACGGTCTATGCCCGCCTCGACGATACCGCCGGGCTTTCCAATGAGGCTGAGCAGGCGAAGCGGCTTGGCTTCCAGGGAAAGGCGTGCATCCATCCAGCGCAGGTTGCCGCCGTAAACCCGATCTTCACTCCGAGTGCGCAAGATGTCGCGATGGCGCGCCGTATTGCTGACGCCTTTGCGCAGGCTGAGCGTGATGGCGTCGCCTCATTCTCGGTGGACGGCCAGTTCGTTGATTATCCTATTGCCTATAAGGCGCGGCGGACGCTCGCCATCGCGGAGCAGATCGAGGCGAACGCGGTGCGTGGCTGATGCCGCGACGGGGACGCTGGACACCTTGCATTCCAGGCTGTCGCGGATCCCACAGCGAACATGACGGCGGCAGGGGAGCGTGTCATGATTTCTCATATCGCCATGCGTGGCTGGCTCTCTCGGTGTAAGCGATCCGCCGCGCTTAAGTTTATCCGGCGATCTCTGCTCGCCCAGCTCCTGGGCGTCTATCTCGTGTTTGTGCTGCTGGTTATCGGTAGCGGCCTAGAGGCGGACGCGGTGGGACAAAGCCAGATCCGCGATGGCTTCCAAAGCACCGACCTGACCCTTGCTCAGGAAGTCTCTTTCGACACGTATTCCACGCTCGACACGATAAAAACGTCACTCGTCGAGCTGGGGCAGACCGCCGCAACCTATGTCACGAGCGGCAGAGACATGTCGGATATGTTCTCCGTCTACGAGATTGCCCGACCAGACATTGACCGAGTCTACTGGCTGGATACCACTGGTGCGCTGAGACTGTCCGTACCCTCAGAGCTGTACGCTCAAAACGCCAACTTCGCGAGCAGCGCCGTCTTTCGCCAAGCGGCAAGCACCAATGATCCCATAGTAGAAGGCGGCTCAATTGATCCAACTACGAACAACGACGTCGTCACCATCGCGGAATCGGTGCGCGATAATCGCGGCGCATTCCTGGGAGTTCTCGCTACGACACTCCTGCTGGACGGGCTGAGCACGCCTTTGCGCACGGTGATTGACGCGCAAACCACGCAAGGTCAGCACCTTGTCATCAGTGTGCTCGACGACCGGGGCGAGCTCATCGCTTCTCCTGATTCAGCTCACCTGCTCCAGCCGCTGGCCAACACGTTGCCGGGAGCTGCCAGCGCACTCGCGGGAAACAGCGTCACGTCAGAATCGTTCGACTCAGGCGGAGAGGATTGGCTGTATACGGCTTTGCCCGTGCCAGCGCTTGGATGGGCGGTGGTCGTCCAACGGCCGGCGGCGGAAATATCCCAGGCGACGGCTAATTTTCGCATCTGGCTACTGCTTGCCACAGGGCTCTTCGCGCTCGGTGGTCTGCTCTTCTGGACGGTGCTGTTGCGGCGCGTGGTTCGCCCGCTGCACGTGCTGACCGATGAGCATAGCCAACTGCCGCCCGTGGGTTCGGTGCAGGATTCGGCTCTATCAGGGTTAACTGCACGCGCGGATGAGATCGGCAAGTTGTCGCGCTCGCTGCAAGCTCTGCGACATGACGTCGCGGTTCAGCTCTCAGAGCTGCGCACGCTGCTCGAGACGTCGAATGCGGTCGTGAATTCACTCGATCCCCGTGCGGTTGGGACGACGATTATCCGCGAAGTGCGACGTCTGGTGGATGTGCAGGCGGCGGCTGTGCTCGTGCCAGATAAGGAGGGAACGCTACGAGTGCTCGTCAGTGAGGGGAGAGCCGAGGGCTTCGGTGACCTCGTGCATGTGCGCCCCGATAACATGACCGTGCCGTCGGCGCGGGCATTCCATGAGCGTAGACCAGTTCAGGTGATTAATAACGGCGACGTCGAGTTTCCGAGCATCGCGGCATCCGAAGGCTTCAAGGCGATTCTGGCTATTCCCATCATCACGCAGCGAGTAGGCGGTGTCGTGCTTGTGGTGCATCGCCGCGAGCCGCAGCCGTTCTCGGCAAATGAGGTAGATCTGTTGCTGACGTTCGCGAATCACGCGACGCTTGCCTGGGAGCATGCAGTACTCTATGAGCGCAGTGATGAGCGACTTCATGAGATAGCCCGGGAGAATGAGCGCCTTTACCGGCAAGCGATGGCGGAGAAACAAACCCTTGCCGCGATCATGGGGAGCATGACCGATGGGCTGCTCCTCACCAGCGCCGACGGTGTTGTGGTCTACGCGAATCCCGGCGCGCGCGCGCTGCTTGGCATGCCGGATGTGGCGCTGGGCACCATGCATATTAGCGCGGTACATACTGCGCTGGCCGCCCTCGCCGAGAAGCCCGAGGAGTATCGCCGCAGTGTCGCGCGGGCGGAGGTCGGTGAAATCGGCGATTGGCTCCTCGACGTGCGCCAGAGGCACATCGCCCGCGCAATGCAGCTCCGCCTTTTCGACGTTCATGGCGACGACGGAGAGGCTATCGGTCGTGGCCTGCTCTTGCGCGATGTCACACGGGAGCGTGAGCTGGACCAGTTCAAGTCTACACTTCTGGCCGCGGTCGGCCATGAGCTGCGTACGCCACTGGCGGCGATCAAGGGGCATGCTTCGACGCTGCTTCAAGACGATGTCTCGTGGTCGCTCGACGACCAGCGGCATTTCCTCGGTACAATCAGCACGGAGGCGGATCGTCTCGCGCAGCTCGTGACCAACCTGCTTGACCTCTCGCGGCATGAAGCCGGACTACTGGCTCTGCACCGGACGGCGCATCACCTCGATGGCATCGTCGAAGATGCGGTGCATCGTCTCAGCCCCCCGCCTGTGCGCCTCTCCGTTGATATTCCCAATGATCTCCCATTGGTTCGGGTTGACGCGGCGCGCATCCAGGTTGTCGTGCAGAATCTGATCGCGAACGCGAATGCATATGGTGATGGCACCGTGCACGTGAGCGCTTCGCGCGACGGTGAGTACGTCCGCATCGCGGTCTCCAACGACGGACCCCGCATTGCTGAGGACGACCTACCGCACATTTTTGAACGATTCTACCGCGCCGATCGCACACGCAACCAGAATGGCGGCACGGGCCTCGGGCTGGCGATTTGTAAAGCCTTCGTGGAGGCGCATGGCGGCGCGATTTGGGCGGAAAGCGAGTCGAGCGGTACCGTCATCGCGTTTACCCTTCCCGCAACTCGCGAAACCTCCACACCCGTGGACGAGCCCGAATCGCCGAGTGCGGTTGCCCTGACAGAGACGAGGAGCAGCCGATGAATACTTCCGCACATCGCATCGTCGTCGCTGAAGATGAGTCATCGCTCCGCGATTTCATTAGCCGCAACCTCCGTGCGCGGCTATGAGGTTCACGAGGCGAGCAACGGACTGGAGGCGGTCGCCCTGTGGGAAACGGTGTCTCCACATCTGCTGGTGCTTGACCTCATGATGCCCCCCGGCTCGACGGACGCGCGGTATGAGGAAGCGCACGCATCACGAGTCAACTGGATGGCACGCCGGTGCGCCGGAAAGAATGTGTTAGCTGGCTAATGTTTATACAATGTTTATGTCCGAGTTGTTGGCATTTACGCGGTGTTTATTTCGATCGTGTACGCTACTGCTATCAGTTCGTGTGGTCCATGCGGCAACCTTCCCGGGCTGGCGTACCGGCACGAATGTGACGCTTGACGAAGGTAGGACATGCCCATGCTCATTTATCTGCATGCCGTCGGTTTCGGATTAGTTACAGCCTCGATTCTCGCGTTAGCCTCGGTCGGCCTCTCGCTCCAGTTCGGCGTCACGAACTATATCAACTTCGCCTATGGCGAGATGTTGACGTTTGGCGCCTACTTCGCGTGGCTTGCCAATGCGCACTACGGTTGGAACATCTGGCTCGCGCTGCTCGTCGGGGCCGTGCTCACTGGCATTCTCGGCGTCATCCTGAACCTTGTCGTACTCGCTCCCTTCGTGAGGAAGGGATATCCCGTGCTCTTCATGCTGGTGGTCACGTTTGGACTCTCCCTGGTGCTCTCCAACGTGATTCTGGCGATCTGGGGAGGTGACTTCCGCCAGTTCAGCGTAGGCCGTGACACACAACACGCTATCGGCCCCTTCCTCTTCACTGGCCAGCAGCTCGTCATCATCGGCATCGCCGTGGCGGCCATGCTTGGCCTGCATGTGCTGCTCAACTACACCAAGATTGGCAAGGCGATGCGGGCGATGTCGGATAATCCCTCCCTCGCCAAAAATTGCGGCATTGATACCGAGCAGGTGACAAACTTCACCTGGTTGCTCAGCGGCTTTCTCGCCGGTCTTGCGGGCGTCGTGCTAGCGCTCAACATCTCGTCGTTCCAGCCCGCTTCAGGTGGTGACTTCCTGTTCGTGATCTTCGCCGCCGTCATCCTTGGCGGCATCGGCAAGCCCTATGGCGCGATGGCAGGCGCTCTGGTGATCGGTCTCGTCACTGAGATTGCCGCCGTTCCGCTCAGTTCTGACTTCAAGAATGACGCGGCCTTCGTCATTCTCGTCATTGTGTTGCTGCTGCGACCACAGGGCATCTTCGCCACGGAAGGGAAGGCATGACTCGATGTCTCCAATTCTCTTTTACGCCACAACGCTCCTCGTGTTCTGGTTCGACTACAACATCCTCACCTGGGGCTTGAACATCCAGTTCGGATATACCGGGATCCTGAATTTCGCGTTCATCATCTTCATGGCGATTGGCGCGTATGTCAGTGGCGTCTTCGCCCTGCCACAGGCGAATGGCGTCGCTGGTCAGACCTACGTGCTGGGTCTTTCATGGCCGTTTCCCATTACGTTCCTTATGGGTGGGCTGGCTGCCGCTCTTCTGGGTTTGCTCGTTGGCTTCGTCGCCCTCAAGCGATTGCGCAGTGACTACATGGCCATCGTGACGGTGGCATTGGGGGCCATCGCGTACGACTTTATCGGCAATGTCACGGGCCTCTTCAATGGGTGGGACGGCCTTGGTGGTGTGCCACAACCGCTGCTGACGCGCTTCAACATTGATTACAACACGTACCAGTTCGTCTACGTCGTGGTTGCCGGCGTCTTCGCGCTTATCCTGTGGTGGTTCGCTAACCGCATCTACAGCTCCCCTTTCGGGAGAACTCTGCGCTCGATCCGCGAGGACCAGGATGTGTCTGAGGCGTTCGGCAAGAATACGTTCAAATACCGCATGATCGCGATGGTCATCGGCTGCTTTTACGCTGGCATCGCGGGTGCCATCCTGATTGGCTTCTCTACTGCCCTCAATCCTAGTGGGTGGACTGCTGGCGAAACCTTTGTGGTCTGGACGGCGCTACTCGTAGGCGGAACGGCGAACAACTGGGGCGCGATGTTGGGTGCGTTGCTCGTCCCTGTGGGCTTCCAGGAGGCGACTCGTTTCCTTCCGCAGCTCACCGGCAATCCTAGCCTCATCCCGGCGATGCGCAACATCCTTGTGGGCTCCATGCTGATTCTCGTTCTCTGGTTCCGCCCACAGGGCATCATTCCTGAAAAGAAGACGCGCTTCAACCGCTTCGGCATCCCACTTCTGAAGGGATCATCTCAACCCACGGTGGTGACGGCGCAAGCGAAGGAGGAGCCTGATGCCACAGCCGGCTGAGCTCGCGAATCGCCAGGTGCCAAGCACTGGCCACGCTGACATCCTGCGTGTCGAGCATCTCACGCATTCATTCGGCGGCGTGAAGGCGGTGGACGATTGCTCACTGACCGTCCCAGTGGGCAAGATCACCGCGCTGATTGGACCAAATGGCGCTGGCAAGAGCACGCTCATCAACGTGGTCTCCGGGTTCTATCCATCGCAGAAGCACGGCTCCATCGTCTTTGACGGCCAAGACATTACGCGATGGCCACCCTACCGGCGTGCGCGAGCGGGTCTCATTCGCACCTTTCAGATCTCGCGCGGCTACGGCGGCATGACGGTACTTGAGAACCTGATGGTGCCGCCGCAGATGCAGGCCGGTGAATCGCTCATCAACTCCATCCTTCGACCGCATGTGGTGGCGGCGGAAGAGAAGCGCTATCTGGAGAAGGCGCTCAACCTACTCAATACATTTGGCTTGTACGAGAAGCGCGACGAGTACGCCCGTAACCTGAGTGGCGGTCAGAAGCGCCTGCTGGAGATGTCACGCGCGCTGATGGCCGATCCGAAGCTGCTGTTGCTTGACGAGCCAATGGCGGGAGTGAATCCCGCCCTGGCCGAACAGCTCGCGCAACATATTGTCGAGCTGAGCAAGAGCACCAGCATCACCTTTTTGCTGGTTGAGCACAACCTTGGCATCGTTGACCAAATCTGCGATCACGTGATCGTGATGGCGAGTGGGCAGGCACTGACGACCGGCACGATGGCCGAGGTGCGTGCCAATAAGCAGGTGGTCGAGGCGTATCTGGGAGGCTAAGGAGACATCCAATGGCGCTGGCACATATAACCGATACGGATGCTGACACGGCGGTGCTCCGCGTTGACGGGATTACCGGCGGCTACGGCAGAAATGCAATCGTCCAGGACGTCGCCATTCGTGCTCAGCCGGGTCGAGTGGTGAGTATTGTCGGCCCAAATGGCGCCGGCAAGTCCACCTTCCTCAAGCTTATCGCCGGTGTCTTATCTCCCATGAGTGGCACCGTTACTGTCGATGGCAAGCAGCTCGCGGGCTTGCAGGCTAACCGCGTGGCGCGCATGGGCTTGGCGTATGTGCCACAGGAACAGAATGTCTTCCCCACCCTCACCATTCGTGAGAATCTGGAGATGGGTGGCTTCATCCTGCGGGGCGACCTATCGCCTCGTATTGACCACCTCTTTGAGCTCTTCTCCGACCTCAAAACGGCGGAGCATAAAAAGGGAGGTAACTTGAGTGGCGGCCAGCGCAACATGCTGGCCATGGCCCGCGCGCTCATGCTCGACCCCAAAGTCCTTCTCCTTGACGAGCCAACTGCGGGTCTTTCGCCAATCTACACGGAAGTCGTCTGGCAGAAAGTTCGGGAGATTGCCAAAACGGGCACGGCGGTCGTCGTGGTGGAGCAGAACGTCGAGCGCGCCATCGCGAACTCGCAGTGGGTGTATGTATTGGTTGCGGGGCGCAATCGTGTGGAGGGAACTACCGAGTATATGCGGACTCTCGATCTGCCCGCCATTTTCCTCGGTAAGAAAGGAGAAAATGTACCCGGAGCTCCGGATCCCGCGCAAGCATGAAATTGTCCATCTTGTTGGGAGGTTCTTCTATGCCAAAGCGTTTCGCGGCATTCCTCGCGTTTCTCATGCTCGGGTCAATGGTACTGACTGCCTGCGGGTCGGGTGGAACCAGTAGCAACGGACCGATCACGGTAGGCGAGCTCTTTCCCATGACAGGCCGAGAGCCGTACGTCGGTCAGTGGTTTTTGCACGGCGCAAAAGTTGCCATCGCCGATATTAACCAGAACGGCGGATGCGGTGGCCATCAGATCAACGCGCAGCTCGCCGACACTGGTGGCGACGGCGTTGACGCTGTGACGGCCCTCAAGCAGTTACAGCTTTCCAACCCCACCTTCGTGCTGGGACCGTCCTCCCTCGAGATTGAGGGTGTCATTAATCAGTTTGATCCTGCCCATCTGCCCGACTTCGTTGAGGGCGGCACGACGCAGCTCGATCACATGACGAACACCTACGTGTATCGGACGACTCCCTCCGACTCAACACTTGCTATCGGCATGGCGTACTACGCCATTCAGAAGGGTCTGACGCACGCGGGCGTCTTCTTCGAGTCCACCTCAAACGCGGCTGGCGTCGTCACTCCGCTGGTCAAGTCCTACACCAACCACGGTGGCACTATCGTTGACCAGGAACTTGTGACACCACATCAGAGCTCATATCGCACCGAGATCGAGAAGCTCTTCGCGAACAACCCGCAGGCGATCTTTATCCAGACCGACCCACAGACTGCCAGCACGTTCTTCAGCCAAGTCGTACAGATGGGGCACATGAACGTTCCATTCATCGCTACCGACGGCGGCGCTGACGTCAACTTCGCCAAAGCGATGGGCTTGCAGTATTCAGCGCAATACCTGACCGGCATGAACGGTTCGCCGCCTGCTGGCCCTGCCTGGTCGTACTTCGTCCAGCAGTATCAGAAGGTCTGGGGATCGAGTCAGCCAGTCGCGCTGTCACAGAACACGTACGACTCTACCATCATTGCCTGCCTCGCCATTACCAAGGCTGGCTCCACTGATCCGAAAGTCTGGATTCAGGATGTCAACAAGGTGACGACCGACGAGTCGGGCGTAGTCGTGCACACCTACGCCGATGGTGTAACCCAGCTCAAAGCGGGCCACAACATTGACTTCGAAGGTGCGAACGGCGAAGACGACTATAACCAGTACCACAATGTGGCGGGTAGCTGGGATGTCGTTCAGTGGGACGCGCAAGGCCAGGCGCTCCATACCCTGTACACGGTGAGCGAGCAAAATATCGCGGCCTGGAGCGTATAGCGACGGGATGTTCCCTTCGTATTGAGCGGTGGGGTAGCACGCGAGAGCGGGCTTCCCCACATCTATTACTCGAACGCAGCCAGCTCGCATATCAGCGGCCGCGCGAGCTGGCGGCGTTGCGTACGTTGCGTTCAGCGTTTTCGCCTCCGCGACTGAAGTGGAAGGGGTGTAGTACGTCAATGCGGCAAAATCCCACTGAGTCCAGGGCCGCGCCGGATGGAGCATCGCAGCTTCCCCTTGCCGGAATTCGTGTCGTCGAGCTTGGCTCATTCGTCGCCGCGCCTGGGGCAACGCGCATCCTGGCGGACTTCGGTGCGGAGGTGATAAAAGTCGAGTCGCCAGGCGCGGGGGACGAGCTGCGCCAATGGGGCGAGCTGATCGAGACGCGCAATGGTGGAACCGTGTCGGCGTGGTGGCTGTCGCAGGCGCGAAACAAGCGTTTCGTCACACTCAACCTCCGTGTGGAGCAAGGGCAGAAGCTTGCGCTCGATCTAATCGCCAGGAGCGATATCGTGGTCGAGAACTTCCGCCCGGGTAGGCTGGAAGCCTGGAACCTGAGCTACGCTCGGATGCGCGAGCGAAATCCACGCATCGTGCTGGTGCGCATCTCTGGCTATGGGCAGACCGGTCCGTATCGGGAGAAAGCTGGCTATGGCAACGTCAGCGAGTCTATGGGTGGGCTGCGCTACGTAACGGGATTCCCCGACCGGCCGCCCGTTCGAGTGGGCGTCAGCCTGGGCGATACGCTGGCGGCGCAGCAGGCTGTAATCGGCGCTCTCCTCGCGCTTCGTGTAGCCGAGCAGACGGGCCAGGGACAGGTAGTGGATGTTGCGATCACGGAGGCGGTTTTCGCTGTCACTGAGGGCATGGCGACTGAATATTCCCACAAGGGAGTCGTCCGCGAGCGCTCCGGCAATAAGCTTCTGCGTGCCGCTCCCTCGAACGTGTATCGCACGGCTGACGGCAAGTGGATCGCGATTGGCGGCAACGGCGAAAACGTGTTCCGGCGCTTCTGCACGGCGATGGGCATGTCCGCGCTTTCGACTGAACCCCGCTTCAAGGACAATCGTGCCCGCGTCGCGAACCATGACGCGCTCGATGAGATCATCGGTCAGTGGACGGGCGAGCGCACACTTGTCGAAATCCAGCAGGTGCTCGATGTCGCGGGCGTGCCGGCTGGGCCGGTAATGAGTATCGCTGACATCGCCGCCGACCCGCAGTTTCAGGAGCGCGACATGATGGCGCGTGTGCCGGACGAGCGTCTGCTGGATGGCACTGCGATTCTGCCGGGAGTCGTGCCGCGCCTCACCGCGACGCCTGGGCGGATCGCACATGCTGGTGGCGAGCTGGGCGCCGATAACGATGCCATATTTGGGGATCTGCTCGGTCTGGACGCTGGCGAGCAGGCTCGCCTCGCTGCTGACGGCGTCATTGGCGCAAAGGATACTGTTCAGGCCCAAGCGGCTCCCACCGACGAGATACGTGGCATGGAGTGAGCAGCGCGGCGCAATAGTCTCAATCACAGATGTAGACGCTCTCCGAACAAGGGTTGATTATAGTGGCAGCTACAACAACACCGGGACGCCGATTCCGCGACGCGATGGCCGCCGAGCGACCGTTGCAGGTCGTGGGAGCCATCAACGCCTACTGTGCCCTGCTGGCCGAACGCGCGGGTTTCCGGGCGCTGTATCTTTCTGGCGCGGGCGTCGCCAACGCGTCGTACGGGCTTCCCGATCTCGGCATCACGACACTGGCCGATGTGCTCGAAGATGTGCGGCGCATCACGCGCGCCACGTCGCTGCCTCTGCTGGTGGACATTGATACCGGCTGGGGAAGCGCATTCAACATTGCGCGTGCGATTCGTGATCTGATTGCCGCGGGCGCCGCGGGTATCCATATTGAGGATCAGGTGCAAGCGAAACGCTGCGGTCACCGGCCCAATAAGGGCATCGTGCCGGTGGAGGAGATGGTAGACCGAGTCGTCGCGGCGGTGGACGCGCGTGATGTCACGGACCCGGACTTCGTCATCATCGCGCGCACCGATGCGCTGGCCCTCGAAGGACTGGATGCCGCGCTGGGGCGTGCGCGCCGGTACGCTGAGGCTGGCGCGGACATTCTCTTTCCCGAAGCGCTCACCGAGGCAGCTCAATACCAGGCGTTCGCGAACACGACCGGTCTCCCCATACTGGCAAACATCACGGAGTTCGGCGTCACTCCGCTCTTTACGGTGTCCGAGCTAGCGGAAGCTGCTGTCGCCGTGGCGATCTACCCGCTGACCGCCTTTCGTGCCATGAGCGCCGCCGCGTCGCGCGCCTATGAGACACTCCGTCGCGATGGCACACAACGCGACATGGTGCCGGACATGCAGACGCGTCGCGAGCTCTATGATGTCCTTGACTACGATGCGTACGAGCGCAAGCTGGATGACCTCTTCGAGGTGGAACGTTCGCGTGAGCTGGCTCCAGGTGAGCCAATATAGGAAGGGGCGCCCTGTGGCGACGCCAAACAGCGGACGACCGGCCCCTGACGAGGTGGTCGGCGCGATAGCGCGATACGCCTTGGATGTGGAGGCTCCCAGTGCCGAAGCCGCCCTCACAGCACACTATTCGCTGCTCGACGCTCTCGGCTGCGGGCTGCTCGCACTGAGCTATCCTGAGTGTACCAAGTTGCTTGGGCCGATCGTCGGGGGAACCTTCGTGCCACACGGTGCGCGTGTTCCCGGCACGTCACATGTGCTTGATCCAGTCCAGGCGGCGTTTGACATTGGTGTAATGAACCGCTGGCTGGACTTCAACGATGCGTGGCTCGCGGCGGAATGGGGGCATCCATCCGACAACATAGGCGGCATTCTCGCCACTGCTGATTGGCTCAGCCGGACGCGCCTCGCGAATGGTGGGCGTCCACTGCTCATGGGAGCTGTCCTGGCGGCTGCCACCAAGGCGCATGAGATTCAGGGCGTTCTGGCGCTGGAGAATAGCTTCAATCGCGCCGGCATGGACCACGTGCTGCTCGTGCGCGTTGCCACAGCGGCGGTCGTCACAGCGCTGTTGGGTGGCGGATTTCACGATGTGGTGGCGGCCGTCTCGAATGCCTGGGCGGATGGGGGAACCTTGCGTGCCTACCGGCATGCGCCCAATGCTGGCTCGCGCAAATCGTGGGCCGCCGGCGACGCCACGAGTCGCGGTGTGCGTTTGGCACTGCTCGCGCGCACTGGCGAGATGGGCTATCCGTCTATCCTGACTGCCGAGACCTGGGGCTTCCAAGACGCGCTGATGCGTGGAAAGACGTTGCGTCTGGCACGCCCGTTCGCTTCGTATGTCATGGAGAACGTGCTGTTCAAAGTCCGGTATCCCGCCGAGTTTCATGCGCAGACCGCAATTGAGGCAGCAGTCGCTTTACATCCGCTTGTCGCACCACGACTGGACGATATCGAGCGCATCGAGCTGACCACCCAGGAGTCGGCCTTTCGTATCATCGCGAAGACTGGGCCGCTCCACAATCCCGCCGACCGTGACCATTGTCTGCAGTATATGGTGGCGATGGCGCTGCTCAACGGCACCGTGACCGCTGACGACTACTCGAATGAAGCAGCATTGGATCCACGCATTGATTTGTTGCGTGACAAGATGACCGTGACCGTTGACGCAGACTATAGCCGGGACTATATTGATCCTGAGAAGCGCTCAATTGCGAACGCCGTACGGGTCCAGTTTCGCGATGGTACAGCAACGGACCGCGTTGAGGTTGAATATCCGCTGGGCCATCGGCGACGGCGTGCCGAGGCATTACCTCACTTAGAGCAAAAATTCGCCGCGAATATCGCAACCCGGTTGCCCTGGCGGCGCTGCGACGAATTGCTGGCCTTGTGGCACGATCCCGCCCGGCTCAACACTGTGCCTGTCCATGAGTTCATGAATGTGATCGCGCTCTGATGGTAGCGTGCCATCGCACGCACCACCTTTCGGCACGCGACAGACCTTCCAATCTATCACTATTCTTATAGCCAAAGCCTACAAAGGAACTGAAACACCACTTCATCAAGGCTTGAAGAAGGCGCACACCAGGCCGTAGCACACTTCGCGCTGATTGATCTGCTCGACGCGGTATTGAGGGATCCGGAGTAAATGGGGCGCCATGGTCCGGGATGATCAAAGTCGCGATCTGGAGGTAGCCAGCGTAGATTCCCAGGCCGATGCCAGGATAGTTCCTGCCAGACCGTAGATGCCAACGGAGGTGAGGTAGCTGCGCACCACCTGCATGAACGCGAGGACGCCGCTGATGGCTAGCGAGATGAACGGGCCGAGCTGAAGTGGTAAGCCACCTCTGCTAACGTGGAAAGCGAACGTCTCACCGACCCAGGAAACCCAACAAGGTCACTCTCAACTCGCGGATGGTAGTCACAGGACCGAAATATGTGGTTAAAATGCAGTGCATTGTCGTCGCTACATTATCATTCGCAAATAGTGGTTTGCGCATGATAACACCTGAATCAGCCATCCGTACCGCCTCCCCATCTCCTGTTTCATAAATGAAACAGGAGATGGGGAGGCGCGCTGCGCGGTGTGTTTGGGGCAGTCATGCGCAAAGGCCGCTTTGCGCATGATAAAATTGGCGAGAGTTTGTCCGTCTGTTATGTCGCGTGTGCCGCGTTTGACGCGCTCGTTATACTTTCAGCACCGGTGACTCGATGAGGAGCCAGCATCTCCAGGAAAGCGCCCTGAGGCGCAGCGGAAGGGCAGACAGACATGAGCGCATTCAGCCAACAAATCGGCCGCGGACGAAATACACCTAACGAAGATCCGGCAGATGATACACGGAGGCAGCGGAATCTCATTCGAGTAGCTCGCGGCCAGCTTCCAGCGGATCTCGTGTTGCGCAATACGCGCCTGGTAAATGTCTTCTCAGGCGAGGTGCATCCGGCTGACATCGCGATGTATGACGGACGAATTGCTGGCATTGCTCCGACTGGCTCCTATCACGGTGCGGTTGAGACCGACCTGGGCGGCGCGTACGTCGCGCCGGGCATGATCGAGGCGCACACCCACATCGAAAGCGCGCTACTCGCACCCGGCGAGTTCGCCCGTGTTATCGCGACGCATGGCACGACCACGTGCGTCAGTGATCCTCATGAAATCGCCAATGTCGCGGGTGTGCCCGGGATCGAGTGGATGCTCGCCGCCGCGCGTGGTGTACCCGTGCGGATGCTGTTCACGCTGCCGTCGTGCGTACCGGCAAGCGAGTTCGAGAGCAACGGCGCGCGACTGTTACCCGAGGATCTCGCGCCCCTGGCAGCCGATCCTCGTATTGCTTCGGTTGGCGAGGTCATGAACTATCCCGGTGTGCTCGCCGGCGACGAGACGATGCTTGGCATGATCAGGCTGGGACGATCGAGAGGCTTGCCTGTAGACGGGCACGCTCCAGGCGTACGCGGCCTTGACCTGTGTGGCTACGTCGCCGCTGGCGCCCAGTCCGACCATGAGAGCGTCCTCGCGGACGAAGCGCTCGAAAAGGTGCGGTTGGGGATGTGGCTCTTCGTGCGTGAAGGCTCCATGCGCAACCTGGACGCGCTCCTTCCCGTCATTCGTGCGCACTCGCCGGAGCGCGCATGCTTCGTCGCGGATGATCGCACATGCGGCGACCTCCTCCGCCAGGGTCATCTCGATCACATCGTTCGTTTGGCAATCGCGGCGGGACTGGATCCGGTTCAAGCCGTGAGAATGGTAACACTACATCCAGCGCACTATTTCGGCTTCGCGGATAGGGGAGCCCTCGCACCGGGGTTTATGGCTGATCTCGTCGTAGTGGACGACTTACACACGTTCCGGCCGCGCCAGGTGTACGCCGCTGGAAAACTGGTCGCACGCGACGGACAGGCGCTCTTCGAGCCGCCCCCTCTGCCTGACGCAGAAACGCCGCAGGTTCAGAATACCATTCGGCTTGGGCGGTTTAGCTCGGACAGACTACGCCTGCCCGGATACAGTGGGGCGGCGCGTGTCATCGGCATGATCGCCGATCAAATTGTCACCGACGACCTGGTTATGGGCGTAGAAGCACATGACGGCTGGCTGCGAGCTGATGTCGGGCGCGATCTGTTGAAAGTAGCTGTGGTAGAGCGCTACGGGCGGGGCCGCGTAGGCGTGGGGCTCCTGCATGGGCTTGGGCTGAAAGCGGGTGCGATAGCCTCTTCCGTAGCTCACGACGCCCACAACATCGTCGTTGCCGGCACCAACGATGACGACATGGCGCTTGCGGTCAACGAGATCGAACGGCTCCAGGGTGGCCTGGTGCTCGTGCGTGACGGCGCGGTGCTTGGACGCCTGGCGCTCCCTCTCGGCGGGCTAGTTTCACCGCTTCCCGCGGAAGAAGTGGCTGATGCGATGGATGCGCTCGAACGGATGGCAGCCGGGATGGGTGTATCCCTGGCAAGACCGTTCATGTTTCTCGCATTTCTCGCGCTCAGTGTCGTGCCGAAGCTGAAGATCACCGATGCGGGACTTCTCGATGTGGCGACCTGGAGCATTGTACCCGTTCAGGCGTGACGACCTGATCACCTGTCACCGCAACTCATCGCGCACAAGCGCGCGAGCGAGGGCGTTGTGAAGCTCGATCAACCGGGGAAGATCCGCATGGAGCAGGTGGCCTTCGCGCACACGCACGCGACCGTTGATGACGCTCAGGTCCACGTTCGGTGGTTGGCAAAACACGAGCGCGGCCAGTGGATCATGCACGGCACCGCCGGCGAGCGCGAGCGTATCCAGCCGGAAGCCAATAAAGTCCGCGGCCATGCCGGGCGACAGCATGCCGATGTCATCGCGTCCCAGGACAGCCGCGCCGCCGCGCGTCGCTAACCACAGCGCTTCGTCTGCGGTGACCGCTGCTGGATCGCCCTGCACGCGATGGAGCAGCAACGCCTGGCGTGCTTCACCAAGCAAGTGTGAGCTATCGTTGGAGGCGGAGCCATCAACCCCCAAACCCACGCGAGCGCCAGCCTGGCGCAATCGTGAAATGGGCGCGATTCCGGAGGCGAGCCGCATGTTCGATGTTGGGCAGTGTGCCACGCCCGTTTGTGTGCCGCCGAGCCGCTCGATCTCGCTGGCGCTGGGATGGACCATGTGCGCATGCCAGACGTCGCGCCCGATCCAGCCGAAATCTTCGGCCAGCTCGACAGGACTAC
>DATGEP010000293.1:0-2195 GCA_035310125.1 Ktedonobacterales bacterium | reverse complement strand
AATCGTCCCGCCGAGCGTCAAAACCACCGGCTGCTCAGGAAACGCCGCGTCGATCAGCCGCAGCGCATCAGGCCGTTCAAGCATCTCTGCTTCCTGAGAGACTACTCCCCCCTCTCCTCGGGAGGAGAGGGGGGCCGGGGGTGCGCCGGAGAAAGCGGCGAGGTGTAGCGAATGCAAGTTTCGTACGGTGAAGGAATAGCGAACCACACCGGCCCCGAGCTATGCGTGGCCAGCCGCGAGGCGGGTGACGAAGCGTTGGCAGGGGTACGTGCAGGCCAGGTATTGAGCCCCGAAATCACCGTGACTGGGGTGCCGACGCCGTCCCCAAAGGCGGAAGGCCACACCCTGTCCATCGCTAGCGCGAGATGGGCGGGGACCCCACGGGGTCCGAGGCCCTGGGCATGTACGCAAGCACCTCGCACGCGAACCGGGAGATCCCAGGCTTCCCCGCCCGCCAGGCAGGCGACGGGGCGCAGCGGGAAGTCGAGCGACGCACGCCGCTGATGCACGAGCCTGGGAAGTCAGACAGCCGCGTAGTACCGAGGAGGGTTCCGAACAACGCTCGGCGACGGGCTGCGGAGGGACCGGAGGGAAGGCGGCTGGCCAAGCGGAACTCGCCACAAGCCACCACGCTCCGGACGCAGGGCCGGGCGCGCGTGCACGCGGCGCTGAGGCGAGTACGGCAAGTAGCCGAACAGCAGAAAGGAGCACGATTCACTGCGCTGCTGCACCACATCTACGCCATCGACACGCTCAGGGCGGCGTTCTACGAGTTGGAACGTGATGCGGCACCAGGTGTGGATGGCCAGACGTGGGAGCACTATAGCCAGGAGCTGGAGGCAAACCTGGCTGAGCTGTCGGATCGGGTGGGGCGAGGTACGTACCGCCCGCAGCCGGTGCGACGGGTATACATCCCCAAACGGGATGGCAAGCAGCGGCCGATTGGCGTAACAGCGTTGGAGGACAAGATCGTCCAGCGGGCGACCGTGGCGGTCTTGAACGCCATCTACGAACCCGAGTTCGCCGGGTTCTCATACGGCGCACGGCCAGGACGCAATGCCCATCAGGCGTTGGTGGCCCTGGACCAGGCGATCGAGAAAAGGCAGGTGAACTGGGTGCTGGATGCCGATCTCCGGGACTTTTTCGGATCGCTCGACCACGCGTGGTTGATGCGCTTCGTTGAGCACCGGATTGGGGACCAGCGCGTCGCGCGGCTGATCCAGCGATGGCTGGCTGCCGGCGTGCTGGAAGACGGGGCGTGGACACCGAGTGAGGCGGGGGCGCCGCAAGGCGGGAGTATCTCGCCACTAGCGGCCAACCTGTACCTGCACTATGTGTTCGATGTGTGGGCTCAGCGGTGGCGACGGACAGCGGTGCGCGGCGACATGGTGGTCGTGCGCTATCTGGACGATTTCATCGTTGGGTTCCAGGACCGAGCGGATGCCGAGCGATTTCTGGACGCCGTCCGGGCGCGGCTAGGCCGATTTGGGCTGAGCCTGCACCCGAACAAAACCCGCTTGCTGGAGTTTGGGCGGTACGCCGCACAGAACCGCCAGCGACGGGGCGACCAGAAGCCCGAGACGTTCCAGTTCCTGGGTTTTGTCCATGCGTGTGGGCGAACTCGGAGAGGATGGTTCGCGGTGCATCGGCAGACGATCGGCCAGCGCATGCGAGCCAAGCTCAAGGAGGTGAGCGAGGAACTGCGGCATCGTTGGCACGCGCCGATCCCCGAGGTAGGTCGCTGGCTGGGTGCGGTAGTGCGCGGGCACTGCCAGTATTACGGCATTGCCGGCAACTCGCACGCCATCAAGCGGTTCCGCGACGAAGTGTGCCGCCTGTGGCGCCGAGCGCTAGCAAGACGCAGCCAGCGGGGCAACGTGAGTTGGGAGCGGATGCATCGCCTGACAAGGCGCTGGATCCCGCCTGCCCATATCGTGCATCCCTATCCGTCAGTGCAATTTGCCGTCATGACGCAAGGCAAGAGCCCGGTGCGGTAGTCCCGCACGCCGGGATCCGTGGAGGGGGCGGTCAGCAATGACCGTCCCTACTCCGTTGAAGGGGGCGGAACGCCCCTTGCCCCCGTGCTGTTTCGCTGCGGTGCGAAACGGGCTTCGAGGACGTCGCTCCTGGTTGATGAGGTCTCGGAGGACGGCCAGGAAGTACGGCATGGCGTGGCGTTGGCCGGGCTCGCCGCG
>DATGEP010000292.1:0-16593 GCA_035310125.1 Ktedonobacterales bacterium | reverse complement strand
CGGGGGATACTGGCACCAGAATGGACCCTCTTTTGAACCTCGTGTCGCTCGCTAACTCGGTGAGGTCCTGGTCGTCCTTCTCACCAACCAGATACAGCGCGTGAATGATCGCCGCTTCAAGCTGGCGATTCAACACGCCTTCGATCCGGTGGTCGAGGCTCGCCAGGCGGTACGCTTTCCGCGCGTCGTTCAGGGTTGGATCATTAAGCACCGCCTCGATCTCATGCCCGCCCATGACCACCAGCTTCGACACTCGGTGAACTATTTCCGCATCACTCAGACTCCGATCCAGAAGCACTCTCTTGATTGCATACTCGTCGTCCATAACCTGCTCCATCGCTTTCACGATCGCGAAGCCTGTTTGCTCAACGCGCTCCAGCGTCCGGCCCAATACATCCTTCTTTTGTGTGTCACGACGGGCGCGTGCTTGCCATTCGTACGCGTCTTCGGCTGCCCGTTTGTTGTCGCGACGTGATGTGCGAAATCGTACTCCCAAGATCGCCGTTGTGACGGCAAGTACCAGCGCCAGAAGCGCAAGGGCGGCCATCAGCCAGAGTGGCGTAGTGAGTGGACTGAGTAAATCGCTATCGTGCGCAGCGAGCCAATGGAAGAGGTTCAAGGCAATGTTTTGACCGGTCAGCTCGGTGATCGCGGCGTTGAGACCAGCGAGCAGAGCCACGATCGCAGCAGCGAGGAGCATGAAAGCAATGGCAAGTCCTACGAGCGCACCAACACCAAAGTGCTCCTTCAGCTTCTGCCACGCACGGTCGAGTCTGCGCCAGGCACCACCGACATCATTAGATTGCTGCACCGCGTGCCTCCATCGTCAACCGAAACAGAGTAGACTGGATGGGATGAACCTTGCGCCCATGAATGGATGTGCTATCTGTTGTGACTGCTACATCGCCTTTCTGGCCAGAGATTCGCGCCAAAAAACGTAGGAGACACGAATCGCTCGTTCGCACTGTGAATCGTAGCTTACTCTACATAGTCTGAGTTGGCAATACCTGGCGGCAGGCTCCATCCCGGCATGATCGCTGGCGGTAGGCGACATATAGAGATCGTTTCAGCGCGATGACCAGGGAATATGCCAATGTCACATGTAGAGATAATGAACTATGACGCAAACGTATCGTCGGTGGAGGCGGCTGGGGCGTGCTTGATTGCCCTGAGCACGACTATGCGGATGTCTGCCGACGTGTGGTATAGTTGGGGCGTGAAAGTGAGAATGAGTCTCATTCTCATATTGAAGACGGCGAGAGGAACAGGGAAATGCGTATCTCCCAGAATGCGGACCACGCCGTGCCGGCTGGCATCGCGGACGTCGGCGGAGGCAGAGCGCGGGCGCTCGCGCCGCACGACGATGCCGTGCTGGCGGCGCTGCGCGCAACAGCCCGCCATCCGACGGCGGGCGAGCTGTACGACGCGGTGCGGCGGCACTATCCCCACATGGGGCGCGCCACCGTGTATCGTGCGCTGCAACGGCTGGAGACCGCCGGGCTGGCCGTCGAGGTCGGGCGCGACAGCCTGGGCCGGCATTACGATGCCCGCACCGAGCGGCACGATCACGCCGTTTGCACGCGATGTGGCCGCGTGCGCGACATTCTGCCGGAGAATGACCTGCCAACCGAGCTACTCACGGGACTGGCACAGCTTGCGCGAGCGGCTGGGGTCACTGTGGATACCTATGAAATCCGTCTCTACGGGCGCTGCTCCGCCTGCCAGAATGCGCAGGCGGCTCCAGCGCAAAGTCCATACGCGAATGCTACGGTGCCGGCAAGGGGAGGAAGCGATGAGTGAGCTACAACAGCACGAGCCGGCTGAGGAGGCACGCGCGGCGCGTGAGACGCCAGCAACACCCGCGCCAGCGGAAGACACAAGCGCGAAGACGGAGCTGGTCGCCGCGCTTCAGCAGAATTGGCGGCGCGAGCGCGAAGGCGCGCTGACGTATACGGATCTGGCCGCCCGCGAGAAGGACGCCAACAAGCGCGGCATCCTGCTGCGGCTGGCGCAGGCGGAGGAGGGCCACGCCGCCAAGTGGGAGCGGAAGCTGGCCGAGCTGGGAGCCACACCGCCGGTTTTCACGCGGAGCCCGGCGGAACGACTGCGCGGCTGGGTGCGGCGCAACATCGGGACGGACGCCGCGCTGCGACAGATGGAAGCCGCCGAGGATGTAGATATCGCGCGGTACGAGGCCCACGCCCGCGCGGTCAGCGACGACGAGGCCGCGCGCATGCTGCGCGAAGTGCGCCGCGAGGAGGAGGCGCATGGACGCATCATTCGCGAGATGGTCGCACCGGAGGGACCGCAGGGTGTGCTGGACGTGATGCTGCGGCGCGAGCGTTGGCACAAGCGCGGCGGTGGCTGGATTGGCGACGCGATCTACGGCGCCAACGACGGCCTGGGCGCGGTCTTCGGCATCGTCAGCGGTGTGGCCGGCGCCACCGGCGGCAGCAGCGCCACCGTGCTTGTGGCGGGACTCGCCGGTATGCTCGCCAGCGCCCTCTCGATGGGCTCCGGCGCGTATCTGGCGACCAAGAGCGAGCGCGAGATTTACCAGGCTGAGCTGGACCGCGAGCGCAAGGAGATCGAGAACGACCCGGAGGAGGAGATCGAAGAGCTGGCGCTGATGTACCAGCTCAAGGGCTTCACCGAAGCGGAGTCGCAGACGCTAGCGCACCGGCTCAGCGAGCAGCCCGAGCAGTTTTTGAGCACGCTGGCCCACGAAGAGCTGGGACTCTCGGAAGGGTCCTTCCCGAATCCGGCGATTGCCGCGCTCTCGGCGGCGGTTTCGACCGGCATCGGGGCATTCATTCCGATCATCCCATTCTTCTTCTTGTCGGGCTTCGCCGCCGTCATCTGGGCAGCGCTCATCAGCCTCGCGGCGCACTTCGCCGTTGGCGCCGCCAAGACGGTAATTACCGGCCGATCGTGGCTGGTCAGCGGTACTGAGATGACGGCGGTAGGCGCCATCGAGGCCGCCATTACGTACGGGCTGGGAGTGCTCTTCCACGCAGCGGGGGCGTAGACCGCGCCTCCGGTGTTTCTCTGTGCGCGGGAGAGAGGGGAGACGTTTCTACCGCGCGGTGGCGGTCATGTCAATCGCCACCGGCAGGGCCGAGAGCGCCCAGTCGCTCAGCTTGCGGCGCTCGCGCCAGCCCTCATATTTGCGCGCCAGCATCCGGCGCACCTGCCCGTCTTCGGCAGCATTTGTCACGACGCGCCCCATGCCCGCACGCTTCTCTGTGCCGATGCGCAGGCTGGCCTCCGGGTTGTGCAGAAGATTGCGCACCCACTCCGCGTCGCCGCCCTCGGTTGAGAGCATGTACAGGGTATTGCCGAGCTGAGCGTAGCGCATCTCCACCTCATGCGCGCCGCCATTGCGTCCGTAGGTCGTGAGAAAGCAGGTTTCCTCCGGCTCCGCCGGCAGAATCGCGCTCATGTCGGGGTGAGTCTCTTCGATGTGCTGCTGCATGGGGTAACCTCCCGCGTCTATACTCCAAACCAACGTGGTATTACGCCGATATGCGCACAGAGCGTGCCGTCCAATTGCGGCCTCCTCGCTCCTTGCGGAAGCGAGGGGCGGCGTCAGCACCCATCCACGCTGCGATATCCGCGGGCGTTGTGGCCCGCGCGCGTATATCTCGAGATCAGCTTTGTGAGGCGGAGTGAGCCAAAATGGAGGCAACAGGCATGCATCCACTCAATACGCTCTATGAGCGCGAGCCGGAACCGACGGAGACACTCGCGCCAACGCTCGCGGATCGCTATGGCGGCGGCTTTGTCGTGGCGGAGGGAACGGCGGCGCGCCCATACGTGCTCGCCAATTTCGTCTCTACGCTGGATGGTGTCGTGTCGTACAACCGGCCAGGCGAATCCGGTGGCGGCCCAGTCAGTGGGGAGAGCGACGAAGACCACATGGTAATGGGTTTGCTGCGAGCACGAGCAGACGCCGTCATCTTTGGCGCGGGATCGCTGCACGGCGACAGCGGGCACGTACGCACGCCCGCGTTCATCTATCCAGCGCTCGCGGAGGAATATGCCGCGTATCGGGAGCGCCTGGGCAGGACGGGGCTGCCGCTCAACGTGGTCGTCAGCGGCAGCGGGCGGGTAGATCTGCGCGAGCCGACATTCCACACGCCGGGTCTGCATGTATTGATCGCCACGACGGCGACGGGGGCGACGCGGCTCGCGAGCGACACACTGCCACCGGGGGTGGAGGTGCGCGCGATTACGGATACTGAGAGCGACACCACCGCAGAAAGCATCCCGCTCGATGCCCTGCTTGAGCTGCTGGGCCGCGACTACGCGGTGCGTGTGGCGCTGACGGAGGGCGGCCCGAAGCTGCTGGCGGGCTTCGTGACGGCGGGCGCACTGGATGAGCTGTTTTTGACGCTCGCGCCGCAGCTCGCCGGACGCGACGCGGCCAACCCCCGGCTCGCGCTGGTGGAAGGGCTGGCATTTTCGCCAGCAACCGCGCCGTGGAGCGAGCTTATCAGCCTGAAACGCGCCGGCAGCCATCTCTTGCTGCGTTACCGGTTTCAGCGCACGAATAGCGGTAGATTTTCCGGGTCATAGCGCGCTTCAACCCACCTCTTGTTACACCCCGACCTATGGGAGCAGTCCATGCTCTACGCGCGTGGGCAGATCCGCACTGCCCGGCGCATTCGGCCCGACAACCTGCTCCGCTTCGAGGTTGACCTCGTCGGGTTTCGCGCCTGGAGACTCCAGTGATGCGCGCGTCACGGGATGCTGCATCACCTTCTCCAGGATCTCGGGATGATGATCGCGCGCGTAGACGTGCATCGCGGCGACTTGTTCCGCCGTGAGCATGCCTTTGATCTCCGCACTATACATCTCGCGGGCGCTGGCATCCTCGCCGAGCCGGAAGTAGCGGGCGAACTCCTCGCCAATCGCCGTGCGCTGGTCGGGTCGCAGACGCGCGTAGAGCGCACGTGGGTCGTCTCGCTCAAATTGCTCCGTGCTTATCGGCTCAGGTGTGGTCGCAGTCTCATCCGACATCGACTCCAATGTCATTGTCTTGTTCTCCTTCTACGGATCGTTCACGCATGGCTGGCACGCACCCGCGCCATTGTGGCACGTTCGCGCCGCGGGCCATGTCTTTAGCGGCTCTCGCAAACCGCATGCCGATCTCTCAGATTATAAATGATATGGCGGCGCCGGATGTGCGCAATGTCGCCCTGTTCCACATGAGCGGTGTGGTATGCTCGTAGGCCAAGAAGTCATGCGAAAGTCGCTTCCAGGCGACCGACAAGAAGGCATGGGCGATGACTGGGACCTCGGCTGGAGATCGTGCGGGCTGGCTGCACACCAAGCTGCGCAACTACTATCCGCATCCCCGTGCGAGGGATGTCGAGACATTGGAGCGCGCTGTGACGAGCAAGCGAGCGCCTGAGGGTGAGACGCAATTCGCCAACCCATTCACGCTGGCCGATCTGCTGGTTTTCGATGATGCTACGCTGGCCGATCTGCTCACCAGCGGCGCATATGGCCTCAGCCCCGACGATCTGGCCGCCGCGCTCCGGTGCGGTCCGGTTGAGCTGGTGCGGCGGGTGCGCCGCGTACTCCCGCTCGCCGCTCGCGCGCGCTTCGTGCGCGCGCTAACCAGCCAACCGCGCGTACGCGATGCCGCGGCTATTCAGCGGCTGCTGGACGCCTTCTTCTGGGAGCTTACGTACTGGAAAACGCCGTGGCTGTATGAGGAGCTTATCGCAGGCGAGGCGCTGCATCCTGGTATCTTTTCCGATCTGGCGCCCCTGCTGCGCCATCGCGATGTGCTGGACGCGGGCGCGGGCAGTGGACGCGCGACCTTCGCCTGCCTCCGTTACGGCGCCCGCCATATTTATGCCGTTGAACCGTCGCCGGGTATGCTGCGTTTGCTGGCGCATAAGCTGACGCAAGCCGCGGCTCGTGAGCGCATCACGCTGTTGCGTGGCCGGTTTGGCGCGCTGCCATTGCCGGATGACAGTGTAGATGTCGCGCTGTCTTGCTCCGCCTTCACGGCTGATCCCGAACAGGGTGGCGATGCTGGGCTGGCGGAGCTGCAACGAGTGACACGCTCCGGCGGGTATATCGTGCTCATCTGGCCGCGCCCACAAGACTTTGACTGGCTGGCGGCGCACCATTTCCGCTACGTGGCGCTGCCCATGACGCGGGACTTGCGCGTGCGCTTTCGCTCGTTTCACGCGGCGATACGTGTAGCCCGGCGCTTCTACGCACACAATCGCGCCTTGCTCGGCTATCTGCTGCGCCACCGGCGCGCCGACGTGCCATTCTCCCTGCTGGGCTACAATCCTCCGCATGATTATTGCTGGCTTGCCGTGAGGAAGCCAGCCTCGGCCCCAAAATGACATAGGGCGGGATAGGGAATCGCGTTAATTGGGGGGATTTGCCAGCTCGCTATCGCTGCGAATCTTCCAGGAACCATCCGGCTCGCGCACGATGTAGACGACCAGGCTGGTCAGCGATTTGGCATGCGCTCGCTGGAGGTTGAAGGCATATTGCGCCGGGTTACCGCTGGTGCCAATCCGTATGTATTTGCAGCTCACTACCTTGCCGTAGGCCGTATCCTGGCTCGCGAGCTGCGCACGCAATGCCGTGACATCGAGTGGGCCTCCGGTGGCGGGCGGAACGGGCGCTGTATCAATCTGCTGCACCAGCAAGGGGTAATCTTGTCGCTGAAAGGCGGTGCAGACGATCTGGGCGGTGTCGTCCGCAGTTGGCGGTCGCATCGCATGTACCAGCAGCTTGAGGGCACCCGCGCCCGCGACGCCGACCGCCACGAGCAACAGCGCCAGCACGATGGTCACACGCAGCTTCGTCCCGGCGCTCGCGCCGGCGGCTGCCGTCTTCTTTGGCGCCGCTGCCTCGGTCCCGCTTCCCACACCACTCTCCAAGCCTGCCGGTGACACCTGCAATGGAGGCGCACCGTATCTTTGGCAGTCTAGCAGTACATGGCATCTCGCGTCAACCGGGGGCGCGTTTCGAGACAGGGGGAATCATATGGCGCATCATATAGGGCATCATATGCAGCATTACTGCCGCCGCATGCGGTATGCTACGTACGAATGCTTTGGGGCATCTGCCCGTCTAGCGCGGAACAGCGCTCACCAACCCATCAACGCTCGCGGGAGGCAACGGTATCCACGATGAAAATTTCCACTATGCTGCTGCGTGCGCTGTTTGTGGTCAATCTTGTGCTGGGCATTCTCTTCTGGACGGGGAATGAGCCTGGGGGGATTGTCCTTCTTCATATGCTGGTCGGCATCGCGTTTGTCGTGCTGCTCTGGGTGATTGGCACGCTTGCCGCCTTGCGCACCGGCAATATCGGCCTGCAAGTCAGCACTTTCCTCACTGGTCTCATCATCGCCATCTTTGGGCTGATCCAGCGGCAGATTCTCATTGGCTCCGCGCACTGGATCGTGCAGGTTCTCCACCTGCTGCTCGCTGTGGCTGGCATCGGTCTCGCCGAGATGTGTGGCGCTCAGGTGAGGCGCAAGGCCGCCGCCAGGACGGCATAAGCCCTTCGACCCGGATGATTCGCTGGATGCCATCAGCACAGCGCTGACCCGCCTGATTAGCATACGAGGGGGGTATGCGAGCGAGCAGCCACAGCCACTTATGTGAGCGTGTGAGTCCGGTCTATCCCGCGACGCCCATAGGGCCGAGCGGCTCGACGACGCCAGCCAGCGGCCAGCGCGGCGCGCCAACGCGATAGACCACGCGGGCAATCTCCCAGGTTGGCCGCTCCGGCGCACCGGCGCGCTTGCGGCCTTTGCTCAGCGGCCACGTGAGCCAGCGGCTGGGATTGAGCCCCTTCGCGATGGGGAGCAGCTCATATACACTTCCGGTACGGAAGCACGGCACACCGACCGCCCAGACGATCTCTTCCGTGCCAAGAAGCTCGAAACAGGCGCGGTGCATACCACGCCCCGACTCGTCCGGGTCAATGGCGATGAGCCGGCCAAGGCGACCACGCGCATGCAGCGGGCCGCGCTCCCAGGGTCCACGGAGCTTGTGCGCCCAGCCCCAGGTTGGATCGTCCTCAGGGTGCGCGGGGTCTTCAGGCGGCGGTAGCAATGTGAGTAGAAGCGCGAGCTGGCGGCGGGGCAGCGGCACGGCGGCATCCGGCTCGCCGGCCTCCAGGTTTGCCAGGGTCCAGGCCAGATCGCTGTGACACAGCACACTGCCACGCCGTTCCACACGAAATAGGCCAGCGTCCGTCTCGACCTCAACGGCGGAGACAATCGCTGGGGTGGGGCGCGGTGCGGGGAGCTTCGTCGCCGTCGCGGATCCCAGGCCTGCGGCCGGGCGGCCGTTCTCGCGCGACGACGCGCGGCGCTGGCGCGGTTGTGGAGCACTGGCCGCGCTCGCCGCAGAGTCTATCTCGCGCCCGAGCGCATCAAGAATGACGGGGCGGATCGAGCGGAGGTGTCCGTAGGGACGGCTCACGCGGATCGCGCCCGCGCGGCCCGCGCCTTCCAGCGAGCGCTGGCTGCCTCCGGCCAGCGGCAGCGCGATCAGCCAGACATCGGGATCGTTGGCGGGCGCTGTGTGCGGCGTATGCCACGAGGCGATTGGCAGCGCGGGCAGCGCAGTGGCCGCTCCGATGCCCGGCGCGCGCCGGGCACCCGGTCGCACGGGCGCGGGAACGGTGTAGACGTCGGCGCCATCGAGTGTGGCGGCGTCTGGCATCGCGCGGGTCACGAAGGTGACGGGGGGGATGTCCAGATGGCCGGCGCGGCGGGCGCGTTGAGGCACGGCGCGCCGGACAGCCGGGTGCGTCATAGGGTCGTATGTCGAATCGGTGGTTGCCCCGCGCATAGCACTATCCTCCCGATGGCCAAAAGCTGGCTGATATGTGTAACGTGTAATGTCATGTTTCGCGCCGTCATCGCCGCCTAAAGGTCGCTCGACCGCTTACCGTACCGTGCGAAGGATGCGCCTGGTTGAAGGGACAGGGAAACCGTCCGCAGGCTTCGCTCTTCGAGTGTAACCTAGAACGGCTGTTCTTGTCAACGCCTCGTGACGATTCGCTGGCAGGCGGTGAAGTCTCAGCGAAGATGCGGGAGTACGGAGCGGGCCAACATGTTTCGCCGTCCTGTTGACAAGACGTGCAGGTCTCTTGCGCAGCCACATGAGTAGTGCCACCATCCGTGAAGCGCCACGGGAATTGCCCGTTCCAGGCGCGCCGGGTTGGTTCGGGTGGGTTCGGATGGTGTCAGTGCTAGCGCCGCTTCCCGCGTGCTTTGCTCGACGTGCTCGTCGCCACGGGGCGCCGCGTGTGTGCCTGCGTAGCAGGCGCGTGCGATGCGTGGACGCTTGAGGCCGGCGTGCGCGCGGGAGCGGGGCGCTCCCCGCGCGGTGCAATGGCGGGAGCCGGCCCTTGCTGCCAGCGGCTCAGCGCGACGAGGAACGTCGCCAGCGTAAGCAGATGGATGACGGTACACCACTCGCAGAGCCGGTGCAACAGCACAATCTCGGCGTAGACGAGGTAGAGCACAAAGAGCAGGCCAACCGCGCCCCAGAGCATGTGGTACAGGCGCAGCCGTTCCGGCTCGGGGCGCTCTTGAGCGGAGCGCACCAGAGCCAGCACGGCCAGTGCGCCGCTGACGATGAACCAGAGCATGCCGGGAATGGTGATGGGAATCTGCGTGCCGGGCACGACGGAGTAAGCGCTCGACGTGACCTGCGCGCAGTTGATGAGTGTATTTGCTGGGCAGACAAGCGGGACATCCAGGTAGTGGACCGACGTCAGGTAGGCGGCGATGGCAATGCCCGCGACCGCCATCGCGAGCAGGGCCGTCAATCCGCGCTCACGCCGCAGCAGCTGGCCAAGCCGCGCGACGCGCGGCGCTTCTCCGATGCCCAGACTCATACTTACTGCCCCTTTTGCACCTGCTGCTCGATCTGCGGAATGGGTGCGGCCGCGCAGACACTTGCCGGCTGGTCATTGGTCAGGGTACAGATCGCGGCGGTCATGTAATTGGCGGCTCCCACGATATTCTGCGTGGTGGTGGCGGTCGGGTCGCCTAACGTGTTGGCGATTTGCTCCCAGGACTGGCCTGTGAGGATCTGCGGCGAGTAGGCAGAGCTGACCGTTATGAAGCGGTTGCCGAAGTCAATGAACGGAATGCCGCCAGCCTGGTTACCCACGTACTGGCTCGTGTCATACGTATCCAGCAGCTTCTGCTGTTCCACGGTTGGCGTCTGCAGGATGGTGTTCTGATCCTGGCCGGTCTCTTCCACCGGCACGAAGTCAACATACTGGCTCGTGTAGGTGGACCCGTAGAATGTGAATGTTGAGGTATTGGGGAACACATCCGTCGTGGACGAATGGGTCGTCTGGAGATTCTTGAAGGTGCCAAACTGGCTCAGCGCCACTATCATACTCCAGCGCTCGGCGGCACAGTAGGGGCAATAGCCAGCGCCAATGTAGACAATCTGGGGCTTCCCATCCGGCCCTTTCATGAGGGCCGCGCCGGAGATCGTCTTCAATGGATTGGTAAGGCTGCCTGTGCCGACGGTGCTGAATACCTGCGGGCTGACGTGGGTGACGGCACTGACGACGCTCGCCGACGCGGGTTGCGCGCCAATGTTGGGCGCCTGGCTATTGGACATGTAGATAAAGAGGGCGATGATCAGCGCGACAATCGCCAGGGAGCCATAGATTGGCGTCTGACCGCGCCGCCACCAGGGAGTTCGTTGTGCGCGCCGGCGCGCGCCCGCGCCAGCACGCGCCCGCGCGCGCTCCTGAAGCCCGGATGGCATCCGGGCGCCCTTCGCCGTAGACGCTCCGGAGGCTATCCGTGTAGCGGCGCGGGCAGATGGCCCGCTGCTGGGGGTATTCGCCGTCGCCGTATTCGTCGCGCGCTCCGCTGGGCGCGCGCTCGCTGGTGTTGCCGATCGCACGGCGCTTCCATTGGTGGATGTGGCCGGCCGGTGAGCACGTTTGCCTTTGGCCATATGTTCCTCTTTTCGAGTGTCCAGGATGTGTGCTTGTGGAGTGGTGGTCGCAGTGCCGCCGTCCTGGCCCTATTGTATCGTATGCGGCAACGCCATCAAAATATGTGGCCCACGTGGCACGGGCATTTGGGCGCCCGCGCTGCGGTCCCGCTGGATGATCCGATACTTACTCTCCCGCGTCTGGTAACGTAGCCGCCGTCACGGACGTGGCTAGCCCGCGCGCTGGATCGGCGGCCGGGTCCGTAGCATCGAGCTCGCCCGCCGCGGCCCGCTCGGCGCGGTCGTGCTCGCCAACCCACTGAAAGAACAGCACACTGAGCGCGATCACGTAGGGGATGTTGGTGGGCAGCCACATGATGAGGCCCCCAAGCTGCTGATCGCCGAGCGGGGTGGATCCCCAGATGGATGGCGCCGTGACATAGGGGGCATAGAGCGGATGGGCGGCGAAGGTGATGAGGGCACCAAGCGCGACCATTGGCTGGCACGCGAGGAAGGAATACAGGATGCCAAATCCCTTCGAGATGCGAGGCAGCGCCCGCGCGGGGCTGAGTATCGGCCACCAAAAGAGCACACCCAGGACGATGAATGTCAGATGCTCCAGGATATGAATCTGGTCGTTGGACAGGGTCGCATCATAGAGCGTGGGCGCATGCCAGAGCCAGAGGTCCAGATTGAAGAGGCCGAACGCCACGATAGGGTTGGTCAGCCACTTCGCCACCCGCAGCACGCTCGCTCGTCGAAAGAGCGGCGCCAGCATCCAGTCCGGGGTGCCGAGCAGCCAGAGTGGCGGGGCAACGATGGCAAGCAGCATATGCTGGACCATATGGGCGCTGAAGAGGTAGTCGTCGCCGAGGGTGTCTAGCGGGGAGCAGAGCGCGAGGAACAACACGATGGTGCCGGTAACGAACCACGCCACCTGGCCGCGATCTACTGTCTCCGCCCAGCCGAAGCGGCGGCGTAGCGGCCCCAGCGCATAGAAGTACGCCGCGGTAATGAGGGCGATACCGAGTATCAGGATTGGGTCAAAGTTCCACTGGAGCCAGATCGGCGTCGTCAGGTCGGGAACACCGGCGAGTACCATGGTGGCGATGCTTTCTGTCTGTGAGGCGCGCGCGCATATCCTCCCGATATTGTATCAAGCCGCACCAGCGAGCGCCATAGCCGGGCGGCAAGGCGCCCCATCTCCAGCGGGCGCAGGCAGGCAGGTTATGCCCCGACACCTGCGCGGCGAGGGGAAGCCGCGTCAGATCATCTCGAAGTAGCGATCGCGCTCCCATTCAGAGACCGTAGCGTGATATTGCCGCAGCTCCCAGCGGCGCATCGTCACAAAGTCGTCTACGAAGAGATCGCCGAACCACTCGCGAGCCAGCGCGCTCTTGTCGAAGCGCTCGATGGCTTCATCCAGCGTGCGCGGCAGGCGCGGAGCGACATCTTCCGGCAGCGTGTAGGCGTTGCCGCGCACGGGGGGCGGCGCGCTCAGGCCGTCCGCGATGCCGGCGAGGCCACCGGCCAGGCTTGCGGCCATTGCGAGGTAGGGGTTTACATCGGAGCCAGGCACGCGATTTTCCAAGCGCGCCGCGTCCGGTGAGCCGGTAATCGCCCGCAGCGACGGCGTGCGTGTCTCGATGCCCCAGGCCGCGACGGTCGGCGCCCAGGAGCCGGCGACGTAGCGCTTATAGGAATTGATGTTGGGCGCGTAGAGCGCGAAAAGCTCTGGCAGCGTGCGCAGGACACCCGCGATATATGAATGGAATATGGCGGAGAGGTGGTGCGGGCTGGCTGCGTCGTAGAATACGTTCTGCCCCTGCGCGTTCCAGAGGCTCTGGTGCAGGTGGCCGCTATTGCCGTCTTCCTCGGCGAAGGGCTTTGCCATGAAGCTCGCCGTCAGCCCATCCAACAAACACAGCTCCTTTACGCCGTTCCGGAAGAGCAGCGCGCGGTCGGCGGCCTCCAATCCCGACGTATGGCGCAGGTTCATCTCGTACATGCCCTCGCCGTGCTCGCGATTGTAGCCCTCGATTGGCACGCCGTGCGCGTCCATCATGCGCCGCAACCGTCCGACGATGAACTCGTCGCCGGTGGAACGGTGCAGGCTGTAGCAGCTGGTTGTGGGGCTGAGCGGCGTGAGGTCGCGCCAACGTTTCGCGCGCAGCGAGCGCTGGTCTTCGCGCCAGATACGAAACTCAAGCTCCAGCGCCAGCTCGGCGCGGTAGCCCATATCAGCCGCGCGCTGGAGCACGCGGCGGAACACGTGGCGCGGGGAGACGGCGACGGGTTCGCCGCTTTCGGTCATGAAATCGCAGATGACGGTGGCGACGCGCTCCTCCCAGGGAACGAGACGGAACGTCGTGAGGTCGGGCACCATGCGCAGGTCGGCGTAGCCGCTTTCCCAGTTAGTGAAGCGCAGGCCAGGCACGAGCTGTTCGGCGATGTCCCAGCCAAAGAGCACATCGCCCTGCGCGAAGCCGTGCTCCAGGCCGTTCAGGAACACGTCCGCGGGGAGTCGCTTGCCGCGGAATATGCCGTCATAGTCGGGTCCGCCGATCTTGACGGTGTCTATCGTATGCTCTTCGATGAGCTGCTGCACGCGCGCGCGGTCGTTGGTCATGACGTGGCTCCTCCCCGCGAAGTGTGGTTTTCCGGCGCCCAGTATACCAACGCGGGCGGACGGGCGACAAGAGACGCAGCGGCGGACACGACCGTCCTGGGAACCGCCGCCACTGAACGTCTCTTAGGTCCAGGGGACTTCAGGCGCCGATGTCTCTGCGAGGCCGCTCAAGCCCCTTGATGCGGAAGAGCAGCCGGATGCGTGCCTTGAAGAGGCGCAGATCGAGCGGCTTAACCACGTAGTCGTCGGCGCCGGCCTGGAAGCCCGCAACTTTATCCGTGATGCTGGCCCGGCTTGTAAGCAGCATGATGGGAAGCTGGCTCGCACCGGGTAGGTTGCGTACCTGCTCGCAGAGGTTCAGCCCATCGCCTTCTGGTAGGTCTACTTCGCTCACTACCAGATCCGGCGTGTTCTGGCGTACGGCTTCCAGCGCCTCGTGCGCGCCGCAAGCGAAGCGCAACGAGTAGCCGTCGCCCAGAGCCTGGCGCACCCGCTCGCGCGCCGCGGAATTCCCCTCTACGACGAGCACACTCATCTGGCGCTCCTGCATATATCCCTCAAACAGTTGTTCCGCCACCACGTTACACCCCCGGTTCCTCTTAAGGAACCATCTTCCTTGCTGAACGGTTCAGATCACCGGTTGTGCTCCGCACTACTCTTTTGGGCCATCGGTAAAGTCGCCAGCGCCATCTTCATCGGCGGCGGCGAGCTGTTCCAGACGCCGCTCACGCTCTTCCGGCGTGATGCGCATAACCCGTTCGAGTGTCGCGCAGAGCACGCTTGGCTTGAACGGTTTGGCGACATATTCATCTACGCCTGACAGAAGACCGGTCATCTGGTCATCTTCTTCAATCATCGCGCTCAAAATGATCAATGGTGTATGCGCTGAGGCGCTGTCGCCCCGAATGCATCGCACCACCTGGTAGCCATCCATACGTGGCATCTTCACGTCCACGATGACACAATCGGGATGCTCGCTGTAAAAGCGTTCCAGCCCTTGTACACCATCGTAGGCCACTACCACGTCGTACTTGCCATACATCCCGACCGCATGCCGGATTAGCTCGACAATCGTGGGATTGTCGTCAATCACCAGCACCTTTTTATGCGGGAGCACCTGGATGCTATCGCTCGAAGCCCGCGCCATCTGTCTAGACATACTTCCACCCCTACCAGCGTACCCACTTCCCTGTTCAACCGCTGGACCGCCGCACAACATCCTCAACAACTTATCAGCGCCGGCCAACCGTGACGAATCGCGACACGACCGTGGCAGCATTCTACCATACGGCGCTTTCTCCGCATAGAGTGCATTCGCATCTCGCCGGCAGCGTGCGCGCCCGGCGCACACTGCCCTACAATAGTTATGGTGAGAGCACAATGATTCCCACGTCGCCTACCAGAATGTCCTATGGCTCTCGGTACTTCGGGAGCGAATCGCCACAGGACCGAGGACGTCATCATGCTTACTCCCCACACTCCGCACTCCATATCTGGCGCTTCCGCGGCGACTGATCGCACCCTGCCACCCGCGCTGGGTGGCGTCGAGCGCTACTCACGACAGACACTCTTCGCTGGCGTCGGGCGCGAGGGACAGGAGCGGCTGGCGCGAGCGCGCGTCCTGATCGTCGGCTGCGGCGCGACGGGCAGTGTTCTCGCCAACAACCTGGCTCGGGCCGGCGTAGGGCATCTGCGCATTGCCGACCGCGACTTCGTCGAAGGCAACAACCTTCAACGCCAGGTGCTCTACGAGGAGGAGGACGCGCTGGCGGGCCTGCCCAAAGCCGTCGCCGCCGCGCAGCGCATTGGCCGCATCAACTCACTCGTCGAAGTCGAGCCACTGGCGACGGACGTGACCGCCGAGAACATCGAGGAGCTGCTGGAAGGCGTGGACCTCGCCCTGGACGGCACGGACAACTTTGAGACGCGCTATCTCCTCAATGACGCATGCGTGAAGCAAAATGTTCCCTGGATTTACAGCGGGGTTATCGCGGCTTATGGCGTCACGATGACCATTCTACCGCGAGACACGGCGTGCCTGCGCTGCGTCTTTCCGGATCGTCCCCTGCCCGGCACGACGCCGACCTGCGATACGGCGGGCGTCCTCAATGGGATCGTGGGCGCTATTGGAGGTATTGCCGCCACCGAGGCGCTGAAGCTGCTCGTGGGCAGCGACAAGCTGCGGCGCGGCATGACGTGGCTGGATCTGTGGGAGAATACCTACGACGCCATTGAGGTGCCGCGCCAGGCGGATTGTCCCGCGTGCGGGCGGGGCGAGTATGACTATCTGGACGCGAGCATAGATGAGAGCGGCACGTCGCTCTGCGGGCGCAATGCTGTGCAGGTGAGGCCGCCGCACGGGACGCGGGCGCCGCTCGATCTCGCCGCGCTGGCGGAGCGGCTGCGTGGCGCGAGCGAGGTGCAGAGCAACGGCTTCCTGCTGCGCCTGCGCGTGGATGGCTATGAGGTAACGATCTTCCCCGACGCGCGCGCGATCATTAAGGGAACTGACGACACGGCGGTGGCACGCACGATTTATGCCCGCTATGTTGGCATGTAGCGGGCGTGTTGCAGCGCCGCCGCGGCTTGTGCTACACTTTGTCGCACCACCAGCGGCGACCCTGTAAAGACATTCCACCATGCGAAATCGGAGACGCTACTCCCCTCCGATGCTCCAGACCTGTACACCCGGTAGCGTCACCTGTGTAGGTCGTCCTCCCACAGCACGTTCGCTCCTCTCCACACGCAGATGAGATCCCTCGCGTAGGTCGTCGCGCGTGCCGTGACGCACGCGCTCTCACGGAGCGCCGCCGTGGATCGCCGCGCGCCACGCCCGGCGCACGGTGAAGTGACGTTCCGTCACCGCCATCTCCCGGCCAGTAGTCGCTTAGAGGCGTTGCCGGCGCAGTGCCGGCGCCACGGATGGAGGGTTCACGCGATGTACAGGACGAAAGACGGAAAAGAGATCTTCGTCGTTGATGGGCACACGCACCTATGGG
>DATGEP010000291.1:0-3243 GCA_035310125.1 Ktedonobacterales bacterium | reverse complement strand
CGCAAGCAGGAGGATGTGCGCCGGGATTGGATGTGCGAGCAGTTCTACGACGTTCGCACGTTCGGCGCGGTGATGTCTACGGGAGACTATCCCTCCCGTCAGGTGCGGGGGCCGCTGCAATTGACATTCGCGCGCTCGATTGATCCCATCGTGCCACTCGATCTTTCGATCACCCGCGTAGCCATCACCCAGGAGGGAACCGACAAACGTACCGAGATGGGACGCAAGGCACTCGTGCCATATGCGCTCTATCGCGGCCAGGGCTTCTTCACACCGCACTTCGCGAAAAATACCGGCTTCAACAATAATGATCTGAAGCTCTTCTGGGAGGCGCTGCAAGATGCCTGGGAGCTGGATCGCTCGGCCAGCCGGGGAATGCTGGCGCTACGCGGTCTTTACATTTTCTCGCATGAGAATCCGCGCGGCAACGCCCCGGCGCATCGGCTCTTTGAGCGCGTGCGGGTGGCGCGGCTGCCGGAAGTGCAGGCGCCACGCGCGTTCGCGGATTACGTCGTCACCATTGATGATGCCACGCTGCCGGAGGGTGTGACACTAACCCGGCTGGTGGACGAGTCGCGTGTACTCAGCCAAACGAGCGCCAATCAGCGGTCGTTCTAGCGTTCGCGCTTGGGACAGTAACGGCAAGCAGCCCCCGGTCAGATGAACCGGGGGCAGGCGCGTTGGCGCCGTGTGTACCTTAACAACTCCATTGTCTTGCGCATCCGGCCGGTCGGCTGGGTGGGGATCGAAACAACGGCGAGGATGGGATCATCCAGGGCGTGCGGTGGCCATATGTCTTCTGGTCGGGGTGCGGCCTTCGCGCGAACAGGCACGAAGGGGGAACGACACGTGACAGCATCGGGGAGCTGGGCGGGTGAGGATGAGGACACCTCCATTCTGATCTCCGCCCTGGAACACTATGCGTACTGCCCGCGACAGTGCGCACTCATCCATATCGAGCAGACGTATACCGAAAATATCTACACGCTGCGAGGGACGCAGGTGCATGAGCGGGTAGACACGGCGACCACTCGCACAGAGGGGGATATGCGCGTGGAGCGGGCGCTGCCGCTCTGGTCGCGCCGGCTGGGGCTGACGGGGCGCGCGGATGTTGTCGAGGATCATGATGGAACGCCGTATCCCGTCGAGTACAAGGTAGGCAAGCAGCGCGAGTGGCCCTACGAGGCTATCCAGGTCTGTGCGCAGGGGATGTGCCTGGAGGAGATGCTGGGCGTGCCGGTGCCGGCAGGGGCGATTTACTACGTCGGCTCGCGGGCGCGCCGCGAGGTGAGCTTTGATACGGCGTTGCGCGCGGCGGTGGAGCGTATCGCGGGGGAGATGCGCGAGATGCTGCGGGTGGGGGCGCTGCCGGCGGCGGTCAACGACGCACGCTGTGAGAAATGCTCGTTGCTCGATTCGTGCCTGCCAGCAGTGGTGGTGCGTCCAGGGCGGTTGAGCAGTTATAGGGCGCGGCTCTTCACGCCGGAAGCGGCGGGCGATGTGGCGAGCAGTCGAGAAGAATAAGAGGACGGGCCATGCGTGAGCTACTGAATACGCTATATGTGACCACGGATCGGGCTTATCTGCATCTGGACCACGATACGATTCGGATGGAGGTGGAGGGCGAGACGCGCTCACGTCTGCCGCTGCTGCACCTGGGGAGCATCGTGTGCTTTGGCAATATTTTGATCAGTCCGGCATTGTTGCATCGCTGCGCGGAGGACGGTCGCTCGGTGGTGCTATTGGATTTCGCGGGCCGCTTCAAGGCGCGGCTGGAAGGGCCGGTGAACGGCAATGTATTGCTGCGCCTCGCGCAGTACGCGGCGGCAGCTGATGCCAAGGCAGCACGGGCTGTTGCGCGGAACTGTGTGGCAGGTAAGATTCAGAACACCCGCCAGGTGGTGCTGCGGGCGGCCCGCGAGACGGCGGATCTCCAGGAGCAAGCCCGATTGAGCGCGGTGGCCGACGGAATGGCAGGGTCATTGGAACGGCTGGAGAGGTGCGCGGAGATAGATGAAGTGCGCGGTTGTGAGGGCGACGCGGCGCGGGCGTACTTTGACGTTTTTGCGCTGCTGGTGCGCGAGGATCGCGAGGCGTTTGCGCCACAGGGACGGACGAGGCGACCGCCGTTGGATCGAATGAACGCATTGCTGTCGTTTGTGTATACGCTGCTGCGGTCAGACTGCGTGTCCGCAGCGGAAGGTGTGGGTCTAGATCCCCAAATAGGGTTCCTCCATGTGCCACGACCGGGGCGTCCTGCGCTCGGCCTGGATCTGATGGAGGAGTTGCGCGGTGTGCTGGCAGATCGGCTGGTGCTGTCGCTGGTGAACCGCCGTCAGGTACGGCGCGATGATTTTGTGATTCGTGAGGGAGGCGCGGTGCATCTGACGGACGCGGCTCGCAAAGAGGTGCTTGTGGCATATCAGCGCCGTAAGCAGGATGAGGTGCAGCATCGTGTGCTAGGGAAGAAGATTCCGCTGGGGCTGGTACCGCATGTGCAGGCGCGGCTGCTGGCGCGGCACCTGCGGGGCGATGTGTCAGAGTATTTGCCGTTCGTGTATCGGTAGGGCAGGAAGTAGAAGGGGACAGGCGGTGGACGTGCTGGTGACGTATGATGTGACGACTGAGACAGCCGACGGTAGGCGTCGGCTGCGGAAGGTGGCAGATGCATGTCTGGCGTTTGGCCAGCGTGTGCAGCAGTCCGTCTTCGAGTGCTCCCTGACAGAGATGCAGCTCGAGGCACTGCGCCACCGGCTGTTGGCGTGTATAGACGAGCGCGAGGACAGCCTCCGTATCTACCGGCTGCCGCAGCCACGCGAACGATACCTCTGGACGTATGGAGTGCGGCACGAGATTGATATGAATGGCCCCCTAATCGTGTAGCGGCGTGACACAAGCGGCGAAATCTGCTAGGGTAGGGCGGGGTATGCGTATACGCGAACTGGATGTGATGACAATACAGCGGGAGGTTCGCGCATGCGAAGGGGCCCGATGGAATCTGAAGGGATGTCTCCGTAGCGCGTCATTGTGGGTCCGCATCGATGTGATTTCGAAGAGGTCCGCGCATGAAGGCGCAGCCATCCGGGCAATTTGCGCCCTGGCAGCATGCGCCGTCGCACCCGGCCTTCGCGCCGGGTGAGGATTGAAACACCGGCTGGCTGGCGCGGGTGACGGCGGTGCCGGAAGTCGCACCCGGCCTTCGCGCCGGGTGAGGATTGAAACATGTCGTGTTGCTCCTGTCTC
>DATGEP010000290.1:0-45620 GCA_035310125.1 Ktedonobacterales bacterium | reverse complement strand
CGGCCCCGGCTGCTGGAGTATCAGATGCTCGTTCGCGATTACAAACAGGCGCTGCTTCAGGCGGACCTGGAGGTGACGGAGCGGGGGATAGCGCGCCTGCGGGAGCGAAACTAGCGAAGGTAGCAGGGGGGGCTGCTGCCCTGGCGGCGGAACTCGTCGCGGGCGAGGGCTTCACGGGCGAGGGCTGGCAAGAGCTTATCTATCGGCGTGTCCAGGGGGAAGCCGTCCTCGAAGCCGGCGGTGCGAGCGGATGGGCGGGTGACGTACGGACCGACCAGCGCGACGAAGCTGCGGTCGCAGAGGCCGATGCGGTCGGCAATGGTGAAGACGCGCTGATGCCAGGGATGCTCGACCGGCGCTGGTGCGCTCGCTTCCACCGCACCCACGAGCACGACATCGGGTCCGAGGCTGTGCAGGCGCGTCAGGAAGGTTTCGAGATCAGTGAGGACCTGCTCGTAGGCGACGCGCGCGCCAGGGAATGTCGCCAGCGCGTCCGCCAGCGCGAGCAGGTCGTTCGTGGGGCCTTCGGGCGGCGCCAGCACGGCTACAATCATGCGCCGGCTCAGGCGCTCGCGCACCAAGGCAGCCAGGGCGGCGGGATCGGCTGGCAGGGTGTCATCCTGGGGTACGCTCGTGCCGGCAATTTCGGAAGAGTGCATGTGCTCGCCTCCGCGCGCGCTCACTACGACATATATGTGGAGTAAGTATAGCGCACCGGCGATATGGTAGGCATCATTTGAGCGGGTGGCCGCAGGCGGTGCAGAAGCGCGTGGCGGCGGGGTTGGTCTTGCCGCAGACGCGGCAATGGATGCCCGCGACGCCGGCGAGCAGGCTCTGGCCGCAGGTGGTGCAGAACCGATTGATGGCTTGATTCGGGGCGTGGCACACCGGGCAGGTGACGTAGCTTCCAGTCGTCTGAGGGCGTGGATACTGGGGCGGCGCAACGGTTGGCGGGGCGGGGGCAAGCTGCCAGCCACAGGCCGAGCAGAAACGCTGTGTGGGTGCGTTGGGCTGCCGGCAGCGCGGACATACCACAGAGAGAGGCAGCGAGACCGGCGCGCGCGCGGGCTGGGGCATAGCGGTGACGCGAGCGGCGGGAACGGGCTGCCGCTGGGGCATGGGGCCGATGGGCGCCTGCGCCGCGACGGCCTGTTCCAGGGTGATTGCCATGTCGGTCGCCGTCTGGAAGCGCTGGGTCGGGTCTTTTTCAAGCGCTTTCATGACAACGGCCTGTACGGCGAGCGAGATGCGTGGATTCAGCCGGGAGGGCGGCGGCACCGGCTCGTAGATGTGTGAGTGTGCGAGCGCGGTGTAGTTGTCGGCCTCGAAAGGTGTGTGGCCGGTCAACATCTCATAGAGCATGACGCCGAGCGCGTAGATGTCGCTGCGTGCGTCCACCGAGCCGCCGCGACACTGCTCCGGCGACATATACTCCGGTGTGCCGACACCGGCGCCCGATTGCGTCAAAGCGGCGGAGGTCGCCAGCACCTTCGCGATGCCGAAGTCGCTGAGGACGGCGCGCCCGCTGGTATCGAGCAGGACGTTCACGGGCTTCACGTCGCGGTGAATGATGCCCATCGAGGCGGCGTAGGTGAGGGCGCCAGCGACCTCATGGATGACGCGCGTGATCTCGCTGAGCGGCATAGAGCGGGCCGAGCGCTGTTTGAGGGTGCCGCCGCCGATATATTCCATGATGATGTAGAGGCGACCCTGGTCTTCGCCGGCATCATGGACGGTGACGATATTGGGATGTGAGAGGCGCGCCATCGCGCGCGCCTCCAGCTTGAAGCGCTCGACAAAGGCGGGATCGGCGGCGTAGTACGGTGGCAGAACCTTGATGGCGACGGCGCGGTCCAGGTTCTCCTGCCGGCCTTTGTAGACGCGCGCCATGCCACCCTGCCCAAGCATGCGCTCGATGACGCAGTGCCCCAGCGTTGTCCCGGTAAGGTCGTCGTTCACCTGCTCCGCGCCTCTTCTCTCCTCGCCAGCCGGCGCTTAGCGGCGGACGAAGGCCAGCACTGTTTGGCCGACCTGAATCTCGTCGCCTTCGTCGAGCACGTGCTCGCTGATCCGCTGCCCGTTGACATATGTGCCGTTGGCGCTGTTCTCATCGCGCAGGATGTAGCGACCGGACTCATCACGGGCGACGGTTGTGTGCAGGCGCGATACGGCGAGGTCTTCCAAGAAGATGTCGCTCTCGCGGCTGCGCCCGATGGTGAGGCGCTCTTTACGAACCTCAAAGATGCGTCCCGGCTCTTTGCCCTGACGCACGACGATCATGCCCAGGCTCTGCTGGCTGGGTGGGCGCGCCACCCGTGTCTTGTCTACGTCGCTATAGCCACCACCCGCGACCTCGAAGCCCTGCGGCGCCTGTGGCGCGGCGTTCCAATCCTGCCGTGGCGGCGACGCCGGCGCGGCGTTCCAGTCCTGGCGAGGCGCCGAGGCGCCAGCGGGCGCGGCCCAATCGGGCGCGCTTGCCGGGGGGGGCGCGATGCCAGCGCCCCAGCCACCACCATTCATGCCTGCATTGGGACTCGCAGCGGGCGGCTCACCCCAGCCGCCGGCGCTCGCGGCAGGCTGGCCCCACGCGGCGGCTCCGGCTCCAGCCGCGGGCGGCATGTCCCAGCCGCCACCGGCGCCGTTCATGCCGCCCATACTGCCCATTCCACCCATGCCAGCGCCCGCCGCGGGACGGCTCGCGGGCGACTGCGGGGCGTTCCACCCGCCATCACCGGTCTGCCAGGGATCGCCAGCGGGCGCATTGCTGGGCGCACCCCAACGCTCGGCGGGAGCGCCATTGCTGGGCGCGGCATCCCAACTGCCACCGGCCATGCCCGCGTTTGCGGCGCCGGCATGGCCAGGGTAGTCCTGCGTTTGGCCCCAGGCGGCGGAATTCGCGCGGCCGGAGGAGGGTCCACCTGGAGCGCCGAAGTCGTTCGGCTGCCCCCAGCCCGGCGCTTGCTGGGCGGGCTGGCGCTGCCAGGGTGAGCTGGCGCCGTCACCTTGCGGCTGGCCGAGCGGGCCGCGCTGCGCATCGTACCCGAGACCGCTGGCGGTTTTGCGGGCGGCGCCATTGCTCCGCAGCACCATGACAAACACCAGCACTATTGCCAGCACGACAACCAGCGCGCCCACCGCAACCGCTACGGAGCCGCTCAGTCCGCTGACGGCAAACACTGGCAGATATGCCTGCGTCATCGTTTTCATATGCTACATTCCTTCCAACCGCCCGTCCGCCTATCGCGGGCGAATCTCGAAGCGGAGCTCGACATTGCCAAGTCGTAGCGCATCGCTGGCATGGATCTCCATGTCCTGATGCGGAACGAGCGGTATCCCATTTACCCGAGTTCGATTAAAGGCATTGAGATCTTCTATATAGAAGCGACCGTCGCGCCGTGAGATGCGAGCGTGCCGCCGCGACACCGTTTGCGCTGGGTCCAGCGCCAACAAATCTACGTCGGGCCGGAAGCCGCGTTGCGGATCGCTGCGCCCTACGATCATATCGGGCGCGCTGAGCGGGAAGCTCGTTCCGGCGGGCGCCGCGAGGGTGCCAACCTGGTCGTCGGTGCGCGAGGCGCCGTTTTGGCGCTCCGGCGTGGGGAGGGCTTCTAAGGCGTCAACGAAAGCCCGCGGGGTCTGGTAACGATCGCCTGGATGTTTCGCGAGTCCCCGCTGGAAGAAGCTGTCGTACTCCTGTGGCAGATCGGGGCGCAGCGCGCGGACTGAAGGGATGGGGCCGTTGAGGTGCTGCATGACGACATCCCAGGCGTGTTCGCCGTCATACGGCACGCGCGCTGTTAGGAGCTCGAAGAAGACGCAAGCCAGGGAGTAGAGATCCGCGCGGACGTCGGCTTTGCGGCTGTTCTCGACCTGTTCGGGCGCCACATAGAAGGGTGTGCCTACGAAGAATCCAGTCACGGTGATGTCGCGCGATTCGTGGCTGCGCGCCAGGCCGAAGTCGGTGAGCTTGACGACGCTGGCCATGCTCAGGAGAAGGTTTTGTGGCTTGATGTCGCGGTGGACGATGTTTTGCTCGGCAGCCGTCGCCACGCCGGACGACGCCTGCTCAGTCAGGTCAATCGCGCGGGCCGCCGGGAACGCGCCGGAGGTCAGGATGGCATGCTTGAGGGTGTGGCCGTCTACGTAATCCATGACGATGAAGAGGCAGCCTTTGTCTTCACCGAAGTCTACGGGGCTGACGACATGCGGGCCGGAGAGGCGGGTGATGAGCTCGAACTCACGCTGGAAGCGCTCGACCAGCTCGCTCTCCGCGGCGGCCTGCCGGCTGAGCACTTTCACCGCGTACAGGCGGTTTGTTTCGAGGTCGCGGCCAATGTAGACCGTCGCCATGCTGCCGCTGCCACGCTCGTCAATGAGTTTGTAACGATTTTTCAGGATACGACCGAGCATGCCATTCCCTCCGACGCGAGACAACGGATCCCGCCCTGCGACCTCCCGTTCCTGGCTACAGTCGGGAAGGAGGTGAGTGAGCGAGCGAGCGAGGAGGCTGGCGGACCTTACCCGCACCCCCGGCTGCTGCTTCCGTTTGGGAGTGGGGTGGTGGAATGAGCGGGCCACCTCAGCTTGCCGCCCCATTATAGCAACGGAAACCGGCTACCCGCAACGCCTCCCGGACTACGCGACTAGGAGATGATTTGGCAGATCACCCTCATTACGGTGTATAGTGTGGTACTATCCCAAGCCGATCGCGCACTTCGCGCGAGCCCCGGCAACCTCCACGCAGAGCGCTGTTGTTCCCGCAGCCGCACTATTGCACCATCCTCCACGCCTTATGTCGTGGGAGGAGAGTGGAAGGGAGGTGGTAATCCATCACATGCGCTCGCATGTGGTAATCCGTCACATGCGCTCGCATTCAGTGATGAGTAGTGATGCGCATAACAGCGCGGTTATCGTGATCCCAGCTACATTCCGAGTGCGGACGATGTCATGTCATGAGGGAGTAGACATATGTTCCAGCAGCGGGAGCGACCGATTGTGGAAGATATGCAGGCGCTGAAGGTAACGCTCGACCGGCTGGTACGGAATGTGGGTACGCTGCTTGGCGTTCCCACGGTTTCCGTCGCGCTGCTCGACCCCGAGACAGGTGATCTGGTCACCTGGTCCGCTCTTGGGGCCGGCCCCGCCGGTCCCCGCCGCACACGCTTTCGTCCCAATGAAGGTATCGCGGGCTGGGTGGCCGCTCATCTGGAGCCAGTCATCGTTCACGATACCGCTCACGATTCGCGATTCATGCCGCTCGGCGGATCCGCGATCCGCTCCATGCTGTGTGTTCCCTTGATTGATGTCGATCAGCTGCTTGGCACGCTTACGGCAACCAGTCCGGAGCCGGGCGCATTTGATGCCCGCCGTCAGCAGCTGCTGCAAATCTTCTCGGATCAAGCCGTGCTTGCGATCAGTAAGACGCGCCAGGCAGAGGCCGCGAAAGAGCAGGCACGGGAGCTTACCGCTCTGCTGGATGCTTCGCGCGCGCTCACCAGCTCGCTGGAGCCTGGCCAGGTTTTTGCGTACATCGTGGCGAGTGTTCGTAAGGTCGTCGGCTGTGACGACGCGGTCATCTACACCTATGACGAGCATGCGGAAGTGCTGCGAGTGATGACGGGGTTGGGGGTGCGGGTGGAGCCACTGGGTGGCGCGGTCGTGTCGCTGAACGATGCCCGCTCGATCGCGGCATGGGTGGCCAAGAACCGGCGCGCGCGCATCTCGACGCCCGAGGATCGAGAGGTGGGTGGCATCACGGAGGTGTTTCTCGCGGGCGACGAGATGAGTCTGATCTGCGTGCCGCTGGTGTCGAAAGATCGTCTACGCGGCGTCATTATGCTGGCACGACGGCAGCCATTTCACTCAGGGGAGCTTGGGGCCATGCTCAATCTCAGCAACATTGTGGCGGCGACGCTGGAGAATGCGCATCTCTATCAGGCGGCTCGCGCCGAGCGTGAGCAGCAAGCGGCTGTCTTTGCGGCTGCGTCAGACGCCATCGCGCTGGTGGATGCGTCGCTGATTATTCTGGAAGCCAACGATGCGTTCGCCCAGATCATGGGGGAGTCGCGCGAGCAGATTATTGGGCGTGACTGTTGCGCGCTGCTGCATACGGGCGGCGAGATGGATTGTTTGCTCTGTGGCGCTCAGTGCATGGTGCAGCGAGTGATCGAGTCAGGTGAACCGATTGCTCACGTCGAGTGCGAGCTGCCGAATCATGACCAGCCTGCCATCCAGGGACGAACCTCGCGTCCGCGGCGGCTGTCGGCCCGCTATATGGATTTCAGCATCACGTCGGTGAGGAGCATGGAGGGCCGGCGGGCGTTGCTGGTTGGGCGCGACATCACGCCGATGCGCGAGATGGATCTGATGAAGAACAATTTTCTGGGCATGGTCTCGCATGAGCTGCGGACACCGCTTCAGGCGATCAATGGCTACCTGGACCTCACGCTCTCTGGCAGGGGCGGCGAGCTCAACGAGCAGAACCGCGAATTCGTGCGGCGGGCACGCGCGGGCGGCGAGCACCTGGAGGCGCTGGTAGACGATCTTTTGCTCATCACGCGCCGCGACGCTGGCCAGTTCAGTCTCAACATTCAACAGACGCATCTCACGACAGTGATTGCCGAGATGATGGATGAGATGGAGATGATCGCTGAAGATGCGGGGGTGACGCTGGTGAATGATGTGCCTGAGGATCTGCCATCCGTGTGGGCGGACGGGCCGCGCATTGCTCAGGTGGTTCGAAACCTGCTGACCAACGCCGTCAAGTTTACCAGGGCGGGGGGGCGTGTAACGGTGTCCGCCGAGGAGTCGCCGGAGTATCTGACCTTGCGAGTGCGAGATACTGGGGTGGGCATCGCGGAAGAGTACCTAGAGAAGATCTTTGATCGGTTCTATCAGGTTACGTCGAGTGTGCCAGATGGCCGCATTCGCGGCCAGGGCCTCGGTCTGGCAATTGTGCGGATCATTGTGGAGGGGCACGGAGGCACCATCGAGGTATCCAGCATCCCGCAGCAGGGCAGCACGTTTACGGTGCGGCTGCCGCGCACGGAGAGGAAGCCGCGCTCAGGACCGCAGCCACTCGCCAATTGAGGAGAGATGCCCTGCGCACGCCGTGAGAGCAATCATGGCACGCGAGATGCGAGGTTCTGCCCAGTGCTAGGCGCCGTGGACGAGGAACGCCAGCGCGAAGTAGTTCCACACCATCAGGAGGGCCTGAACGATGGGTATGCTGCGAGTGATGTCAAGGCGAGGCGACGAGAGGGTCGCATGGGATGTTACAAAAGCTGAGCTAGGCGACCAGGTGGCGATTGCGGCGGTGCGCGAGGCGGAACGCATCTTCGCACAGCAGCGGGCAAACGGTGCGACCGCATTTAAGGTAGAAACCGGTCAGGCACCCACGCGCATCGAGCAGTTCGACGGGACGGCCGAGCAGATTCTTCTGGTGCCCCGCATCGTTGGAGGCTGAGCACCATGATATGGGAAGCGCTTGTCCTGCTTCTCGCCGTGTGGCTGCTCGTGCTGATCATCGCGCTGTGGTATCTCCCGCGCCTGGGCGATGAGGACTGGGGTCGCTGGGGGCGTTTGCTCGGCGCCCGGATTTCGGCGGACCATCGCGCGCGTTCTCTGATGCGTGAGATGCTCACGCTCGCGCAGTATCAGCAGCTTACCCGGCAGGGGTATGTGGAAGTGACCAGCCCGACGATTGCCAACCGCGTCTACCGCATTCCCGGCGCGGGCGGTTTGGTGCGGGTCTACGAGCAGGGGAGTGCCGTGATGGATCTGTGCGTGCAGCCAGTAGAGCCGCTACCCGACGGTGATGTCGTGGTCATGCACAAGCTGATGATCGAGGGCAACGAGCAGGAATATCTTGCCAAAGCTAACCATTTCGCCCCTGGCCTCGTTAACCTGCGAGGCGGGTATCTGTGAGGCGGCGCGATGTCGCGGCGGGCAGAAACGAGGGAGACGCTCGCGGCCTTGATGGTCGTTTGCCTTGTGTGGCGGACACGACCGCTGCGTGGCGGGCCAGGAGGGGCGCTGCCGGCAGCGCCCCTCTCCCCGGCGGGGAGGCTCACTGGATGTACGGGCCGGTGAAGGTGATGGTGGGACCGTTCGTGATATTCACCATGCCGGATTCGGGCGCCACATTTGGCTGAGCCTGTTGTGGCACGGTGTAGGTCAGCATCATATACCCGTTTCCGTCCAGGTGATAGCCCTGAGCTGGTGTGTAGAGGTAGGTGCAGCTCGTGGTGCCGGAGCATTGCCCAAAGCTGATGACGATGTTTACGGTGTGATTCGCATAGGCCGCGTCCTGGATGATCAGCGAACCGGATTGGCCGTGCGTCTGCGGGCAGGGCGAAAGCTGCCAGGTGCCGCCACCGCTGGCGCCGCTGCATGCTCCTTGCGGTCCACCGCCGCCGCCGCCCGGCGTGTCGGTTGGCGTTGCGGGCAGGTCGGTCGGCGTTGCGGTCGGTCCCGGTGGTGGCGTCTGGGAGTCGGGGATGCTGCCCGCCTGGATGGTGGAGACAGTGTATGGTGGAATGGTCATTGTGGGGAAGGTGGCTTGCGCCTGCACGTTGGCGGCGCCGGTGTTCGTGTTGCCAAGACCACCGGAATTCCCGCCGCCCGCGCCCGCGAACGCGGAGTTTGTCACCGTCGCCAGGATGCCCGTGCAGCTACACATCAGCACGATGAGGAGCAGACCGCAGACGCCGGATACCGCCGCGCGGTACTGCGCGTTCGTCTCCCAGCGATGCTGGAAGCGGTAGACCCACTGGTCCAGCCAGGAAGGTCGGCGAATTGGTATCGGTCGCCGTCGTGGTGGGTTGCGCATTACTCTCGCTTCCGTTGCTTACCTAATACTTCTACTTCGTTCGCTTCGACTTGTTCACAGCCCGATCAATCTCATGAACACACCGGATAGATGTTCGCATACGCGACAGGGTTGAATTGCGCGAGAACGACAATATGCCCCGTTCCCGAACCCACTGCCGAATTTATCTGGTATGCGTATATCGCGTCTCCGTGGGAATTCGTTGTCCCGGCTGGCTCAACGGTGTCGTTAAAGTTTGGCAGAGTAATGATGAAGCCAAACTGAATGCTGGGCTGGCTGGTGTGCACGGAAATGTACCCCGTGTGGCCTGGCACCCACGGTGATGGCGACCAACTCGCGGTGACGGTGCCCGCACCGCCGCCACCACCACCGCCCCCGCAGTTTGGCTGGCAGGGCGTTGCCGTCGGCGCATCGGTCGGCGCAGGGGGAGCGGTCGGCGTGGGGCCGGGCGTCTGGGAGTCGGGGATATTGCCCGCCTGGATGGTGGCAACGCTATAGGCAGGAATGGTGAAGGTAGGGAAAACGCTCTGGCCGCCAAGCTGCTTGGTGCCGGTGTTTGAGCCGCCACCGTTCGAGCCGCCGCCGCCAGCGCCAAAACTCGCCAGCCCCGCATTCGCCGCTGTGGTAAGAATGCCCGTGCAGCTACACATGAGCGCGATGAGGAGCAGACCGCAGACGCCCGCGACGGCGGCGCGGTACTGCGCGTTCGTCTCCCAGCGATGCTGGAAGCGGTAGACCCACTGGTCCAGCCAGGATGGCTTCCTTCTCCGCATGCGCCGTGTTTCCCCCGCGCTCCACTACACGCCACTGTGTTACCGGCTGGGCGGTGATGGTGACATGTGCCGGCGCTCCCATTGTACCAGCCACGCACGTCCGTGCGGGATTTCCTGTCTAGCGGTTGGTACTTCTTTCCCGCACGCGGGGAACCTCACCTCTATCCCCTCTCCGCCTCCGTGTGAGAGCACGCGACGCTGCGGCGGGAGCCTCGCCGTGCGCGGAGTGGGGAGAATGCGGGCTGGCGGGGCGGTGTCAGGGAAGGAGGTCGGCGTGAAGGGATGCGGCGACGGTCGCGACGGATAGATCGGTTAGCGCGCCGGTCGGGGATCGCTGCACGTGGACGCGCGGACCTAGCGGCGACCAGATGGCTGGATCGGACGGCCCGAAGAGCGCCAGGGTGCGCAGCCCCAGCAGACCGGCGAGGTGGCTAACGCCAGAGTCGTTGCCCACGTAGCCCGCGCATCCGGTCAGCAATCGGGCCAGCGCCAGCACGTCCAGGTTCCGCGCAACGGCAAGCTCGATATGCAGCCGTGCCGCTTCGGCAAGCACCGCGCTCGTGATGCTGCCATCCTGCGGGCCTTCGATCAGCACGGGACACAGACCCAGCGTGCGGATCTCGCCAGCCAGCGCGGCGAAGCGCGCGGGCGGCCAGCGTTTCGCCGCGCCACCACTGCCCGCGTGCAGCGCCATCAGCCCTCCCTCTGGCGTCTCCGCGTTGCGGGGTGGGCGTCCATCGGACGCCCCTACGGTATCAAGGAGGCCGGGCGCGGCAGGCGGCGCCCCTACGATAGCGACGAGGGTGGGGAGATGGAGCGGCGGCAGCGCGGCGGTATCCGTCGGGGGCGCGATGCCGAGCGCTGAGAACACGCGGGCGAGCTGGAGCGCGGCGTGTGTCTGGCGATCTTCACGCGGCCTGCCGGGACCGATGACAACCGTTTTCGCTCCCAACGCCCGCAGATTTGCCGCGACGCGACCATCCTGATCGGCGAGCCAGGCGACGGCAATGGCGCCGTCGAGCGTCGCACGCACGGAGCTTTCCACGGGCGGCACGGGGGCAAAGAACGCCGACCAGCGCGGCTCGTCAAATGGCGAGACGGCGTCGGCCAGGCCCCAGGCGCGAGCAAGGGGCAGCACATCCCGCCGGGCAATCAGCGTGATGTGGGCATCTGGATATGAGCGCCGCAGCAGGGCCAGCGCCGGGAATGCCAGCAGCGTGTCGCCGAGCGCGCCGGGGCGAATGGCGACAATGCGGCGAACGGCGGTTTCTCTCTCTCGCATACGTGGCACGACCTCTCCAGCAGTCGTATGTTCTTTCTTTGTATACCGCGTTGAGACGATGTGGCTATGCTATGGTACGCGAGACTGGTGTGCGAGACAGACGAAAGGACATGACACACGTGAACAAGATCGAGCGGGTGGAAGCGGCGCTGCAAGGCGCGGACGTGGATCGCGTGCCCATCAGCTTCTGGGGGCATAGCTACCTCAAGGAGTGGAGCGCGGAGGAGCTGGCCGCGGCTATGCTCGACAACTACCGCACGTATGACTGGGATTACATGAAGGTGAATCCCCGCGCCAGCTATCACGTGGAGGATTGGGGCGCCGTGCTGGAGCGCTCCAACGATTTCAACCGGGGGCCGCGTTTCACGCACGTGCCGGTGAGTGCCCCGGAAGACTGGCGACGGCTGCGGCCGCTGGATCCGCAGAAAGGCGTGCTGGCCGAGCAGCTTGCGGCACTTCGGCTGATCCGTGAGGGCATCGGTGGCGAGGCATACTTTATCCAGACGATTTTCTCGCCGCTCTCCATCGCGAAGTATCTGGTAGGAAACCAGGCCGATCCGGTGAAGGAGTCCATCGCGGCTTCTCCAGACGCGCTGAGGCAGGCGCTCGAAGTCATTACGGAGACATACCGAATGTACGCGCGGGCGAGCCTGGAGGCGGGCGCGAGCGGTATCTTCTTCGCGACAACAGGCTGGGCCAGCGGCGATCAATTGAGCGAAGACCAGTATCGCGCGTTCGGTATGGAGTACGATCTGCGGGTATTGGAGGCGGTGGCGGGTACGGCGCCGTTCAACGTGCTGCACAACTGTGGCGACAACATCTACTTTGATCTGCTGGCCGAGTATCCTGTGCATGCCATTAGCTGGGCGGCGACTCTGCCGGGGAATCCGACGCTGGGCGAAGGTAAGCAGCGAACACGCAAGGCGGTGATGGGCGGCGTGTCGGAGAAGACGACGCTGGCCGACGGGACCCCTGAGGACGTGGCTAATGAGGTACGTCGCGCGCTTGCCGAGACAGAGGGGCGGCGTGTGCTCATTGCGCCTGGCTGCTCGATTCCACCGCGCACACCAGTGGCGAATTTGGAGGCGGCGCGGGCGGTGGTGCGCGGGTGATGCCGCAGCATCGCGCCATGATACGCAAGATGGCCCATTACGCGGCGGCGCGCATTGGGTACACTCCGCGAATATCCCCACCGTGCCGTCTGTTTTCCGTTAGAGCGTTATCCGAAGCTCGCTTCGGCGCACGCAGCCGCTCCTTCCATTTACGCTCCACACATCAGTTGTTGACCACCGCTCGTCGGACAAGCTGGCACCTCCGCGTTCCACCGTATCTTCGAGGCCAAGCAGTCGTTCTCGCGAACAGGAGAGGAGACAACCATGTACGGCACCGTCGCACGGCTTCGTGTCAAGCAGGGCGCGGAAGCGCAGCTCGCGCAGCAGATGCGCGATTTTGAAGCGCTGCGGATACCGGGATTCATCCGGACCTCGGTGTACCAAATGGATGCAGATCCGCGGGAGTTTTACCTGACAGTGCTCTTCGAGTCGAAAGACGCATATTGGGCCAACGCGAAAAGCCCGGACCAAGACGCGCGTTACCAGCAGATGGTAGCCTTGCTGGACGGTCAGCCGGAATGGCACGATGGCGAGGTCGTAGGTGGCGGCTCGTAGGCGGCGGCATTGGATGAAGGAGGGGAGTAATGAGTGAGCGAATCATCGAGTCTCCAGCGCGAGAGGCGGCAATCGTCGCCTTCGACCAGGCGCACGTCACGTTTCTAGAGGCGTTTCGCGACGTGCCAGACGAGGCATTGAGCTACGTGCCGGCGGGGGATGAGTACGCGCTGGGCATCCTGCCGGAGCACCTCTGCGATTCGCTATGGAGCTACTCGTCGCAACTCGACGCGACGCTGCGAGCGGGCTTTAGCCAGATAGATCTGAGTCAGGACAACATATATCAGGCGGCACGGGCGCGACGGCATGCTGAGCTGGCAGCATGGCGTCCGAGCAGCGCCGAGCGGGAAGCGATACTGGCACGCCTGGAGATGGCCCATGAGCACGCGCGCTCCCGGCTGGCGGCGCTGGACGACACGACGTTCACGCGGACGGCGCCCATTGTGTACTCTGCCGCCTCGGAACCGTATCCAACCTCGGCGCGCGATATCACAGGCTGGCTCACTGACCATTACGATGAGCATTCGACGCAGACACGAGAGCTGCTGGATCGCTGGCGCGCGGAGGCGGGCACGCGGGCGTGATACGTCTGGGTTGGTTCGATGCAGCGGCGCTGGCCGTGCTGATGATTATGCGGAATCGTCGTCGGGGTCGGCGGGGCAGGTGAGCAGATATGGGCAGGAGTCGCAGGCATTGTCACGCGGCGCGACTGGGAAATGCCTGGCCAGAATGCCCTGCGCGGCGCGATCCAGCTTGTCGAGCGCGGACGGTCCTGTGCGGTCGGATTTGAAGTACAATTCAGCCCTCTTGCGCACCTCGTCGGTTACGTCGAGGACGGTGTGCTGGAAAGTGACGTCCCCAGCCCCGGATGGGCTGGCGTCCGCATCGGAATCCGTCAGGACGTTGCCAAGATACGCGAGCTTGATGCGCACGGGCACCCCTGGATGTTGTTGCTGATGCGCGATGTAGAGCAGCAGCAGCGCCAGGTCTTTGCGGTGCTCAGCGCTTTCGCGCCCGATGTGCTGGCGGACGAGCACTGCCGGCGTCGTGCCGGCGGCATCTGAGGGGATGATGCGCTCCGGTATCACTTCGACCACGCACGTGCGTAGCTCGGCCCGCAACGGCTCTGTAGCTGGCGTACCGGCCTCCGCCGCGAGCGCGGGATCTTTGAGCGCGCGCCACTCGGCGCGCAGGATCTGATCGGCGTTGTGCCAGTAGAAACGTTCGTAGGCATGCCCCGCCGGACCGACTTCGGTCCACACGTCGCGCAGCCGGTCATTCGCTTCGGTCCATCCGGCGCGCGGTTGGTCGGCTCGCAGCCGCGCCAGCTCGCCACGCCCGCGCCGCACGTAGCGATGGAAGCGGTAGACGGCGTCTTCGGCGGGGTCGGTCAGCTTATAAGCGCTGGCATATTTATACTGGCGCGGGCAGCGCAGGTATTGCGCAAGGTCACTCAAGCGGAAGACAGGCTTTGACAGCGGTTGTTCCGCCGAAATCACGCCCGGTTGCTCGTCGTCCTCAGCGTTCCGAGATGCCGCGCGCGATTGGGCCTCGGCCTGAAGCGCCGCAAGCTCAGCGTCCGCCAGGAGCGAGGGCGCGCCGAGATAGGACGGCGCGGATTCCAGCAGGCCGAGGAGAAGAGACGGCTGCGCGGTCCCGCGTTTGGCGTAGTGGCTGGCGCGGGTGATTACAACCATGTCGCGGGCGCGGGTGACGCCAACGTAGAAGAGGCAGCGCTCCTCGGCGTCTTTCTCGCCGAAGCTGTCGTTCTCACGGAATCCCGGCGGGCTGGGGTATTCCTTCCTGCCGCCGGTGCTGGGAAACTGGCCCTGGGCGAGGCCGGGCAGATAGACTACGGGAAATTCGAGTCCCTTGCTGGCGTGGAACGTCATGACCTGTACCGCGTCCTCATCGCAGGCAGGCACGGCGATATTGGCGCCACTCTCGCGCAGCGCCGACAGGTAGTGGAAGAAGCAGCGTATGGGCAGCGCCTCGTCGTCGCCTAGCTCCGGCGGGACGCTCGCGCCGTCGCTCGCGGCGTCCGGCAGCGCATCGGCGCCGGGGTCAGGCTCCAGTGTGTCCGGCTGAGCCAGGGGTTTCGCGGTGGCTACCGTGGCATCGTTGGGACGGCGGACGCGGAATACGGCGCGCGAGAGACGCTTGCGGAAGTCTTCTTCCCGCGCCCAGCGTGCATCGAAGCGCTGCACCAACCGCACAAGCTCCCCTAGCGCCGCCAGCGACCTCTCCGCCTGGGGAGAGCGTCTGCCAGGCAACTCCGGCACATCACCGGCTGGCGCGGCGGTCGGCACCGATGCCGCTGGGGCGATACCAGCGGCCAGCCGGACGAGACGCCAGGTGTATCCGCGCGGGCGCAGCAGGAATTCTAGCAGGCGCGGCGCGATGGCGGGACTGTAACGAAGCTCGCTGGCAACCGCGCCAAGCTCACGCAATCCATGCCGCGTTTGTGGCGATAGTCCGGGGATAGCTGCCAGGACGGCGGGACTCGCCAGCGGACCGGGGAGCGGTCTACCGTGCGCCTTGAGGCCGGCAATGGCGCTGACCAGCTCGCGGCTCGGCGGGGTGGGGAAACCAAGCGCGGTGACGAGTGGCGTCGCGCGCAGCAGCCCGCGTGTGTCTGGACCGACGGCCAGCGCAAGCAGCGCCAGCACGTCTTTGATCTCCTCGCGCTCGAAATAGCCGCCAAGCTGGCTGACGGGCAGACCGCTGGCGGCGAGCGCCTGGGCAAGCTCTTCCGTCTGTTTGCGCGTACGGCAGAGCGCCGCCTGATCGCGGTACGCGATGCCATCCGCATGCAATCGTCGCATGGTGGCGGCCAGCCCCAGTCGTTCATGTGTGGCGTCGTCGAAGGTCTCGCCGCGTTGCACGGCTGGCCGCGCTACGGCAATCGGCGGACGCACATGCTCCAGCGTTACCGGCGCCAGCGCGGCACGAAGCGCATCTGTGTGCGGCTCACTGGCATCTTCCGCCGGGGCAGCCAGCTCCGCCATGCGCGCGGCCATCGCCGATCCAAGGTCCACGATAGCGGGCACAGAGCGGTAGCAGCGGCGCAGGGTATGGACGGAGAGGCGCGGGTAGCGCCGCGTCAGCCGCCGCAGGTTTCCGGGCGAGGCGCCACGCCAGCGGTAGATAGCCTGGTTGCGGTCGCCGACGACCCAGAGGCCGCCGCCTGTGTCGCCCGCGAGCAGCATCAGCAGCTCCGCCGCCGCCGTGTTGGTATCCTGGAACTCATCTACGAGAATCTGCGGATACCGCTGGCGAACGTCTGCGAGCACCGCGGTGTTCGCGCGGAGCAATTCGACGGCGCGCTGGATCAGACCGCCGAAGTCCACCAGCCCGCGCTGGCGCAGCGCCGCATTCCAGACGGCGTAGGCATGGGCGCGCTCGCGTGCGCGCCCGATCTCTTCAGCGGTGAACGTGCCAGGCGTGCGTACCGCAGCGTCGCTGTGTGGCTTCTTGTTACGCTGGCTGGCGACAACTCCGTGGGCGCCGTCTTCCTCTTCGGCGGCGCGGGGCATGGCTTCCACGAGCGCCATGTAGGCTTCCGGTGTATGCAGACCGTCACAAGCGCGCGAGAAGTCGTTGCGCAGCGTACCGAGATGCTGGGTGGGTTTGCTATATGAGCGATAATAGCGCAACCGCAGCTCACCGAGGAGCTCTTCCATCAACAGATAGGCGTCGGCTTCGTCCAGGATGTGGAAGTCTGCCGCAAGTGGCTGCTCGCCCGGTGCGCACGGAACGTGCGGCGCATACTCGCGCAGCAGCGACGCGGCAAAGGCGTGGATCGTCATTACCGGCATCCGCTCGCCCGACAGATCTGAGGAGACGAGGCGCTCGCGCATCTCGCCCGCCGCCCGGTTCGAGAATGTGAGCGCCAGCACGCGCTCCGGCGGCACCATCCGCTCGGCCACCAGATGGGCTACACGTCCCACTAACGTCGCCGTCTTCCCTGTGCCGGGGCCGGCTACTACAAGCGCGGGGCCAGCGGCCCGCGCCGCCGCCCGCTGGAAATCATCGAGCCGGTCGAGCAGCGCCGTCGCGGGCGTCTCCGTCATACGCGCGGCGGGCAGACTTTCCGCACTGGCGGGAAGCACCGGCGCGAGTACCGCATCCACCAGACGGCGGCGCGCCAGCGTTTCGGAGATACCGAAGTGCGCCGCTAACCCCGGCACGGTGATGGAGTCGTCACGGGCAAAGAGTGTGCGGACCTGCGCGCGTGGCGCCAGTAGCTCGGCGGCGAAGGCATTGGCCTCCAGCTCGCGGCGCGCGCGGGGCGTATACTCCTCAACGCGGTGTTCCACTGTCCGCAGCTCGGCGGCGTCGGCACTCTCATCCACCGCGGATTGGTCGCAACGGGTATGGGTGGCGGCGCCTTCGCCCGGATGCAGCATCCGATGCCCGATCTCGTGCGCGATGGCAAAGGCTCGTAGCGTGGGAGATAACGCCTGGCTTACCCAGACCATACCGCCCTGAGTGGGCTGATCAGGACTCCATAGCTGGAGCCGGGCATACGCGCCACCGAGCATCACGCCATCTGGGGGCGCGGACATTATGTGGATATCCAGCGCTCCACAGAGCTGCGCGACCAACGCGCTCGCCGGCTCGATGGGATAGCCTGCCAGCGTGCGGCAGCGCGCGCGGGCATTGGCGGCTATTTGATAGACAATCTCGCTCCGTTCCACGCACATACTCCAACCTGTTGCCGGGACACGCGCTACATCCGACGCTTGTCTTCTGCATACGCCGGTGCGCGCTGAAAGCGGAAAGGGGTCGGAGGCGAGGCGTATGGTTATGCGGGCGGAATGTCGCGAGCGACGATGGCGGCCCACTCTTGCTTGGCACGCTCATCAAGGGCGCCGCTGGCCTGGATCGCATCGAGAAACGATTCCTGCCGCTGCTCGGGAGCCTGCTCGGCGTAGTAGAGCGCCGCCGCTGGCGCCGATCCTACGAGAAACGCGGCCACCGCCGCGGGAGTTGCGCGGAGCTTCTCGGCCAGCCGCTCGACAAGGGTGAACGGCACGGTGCTGGCAGCGATGGCTTTCGCATCGAGTTTGGCGAGCACATCCATTGAGATGCCGACGGCGGCGGCCAGACGTGGCAGTGGGTACCCCTGCTCAATGCCCCGTGTCACTAACCCCGGGATGGGGACAGTAGACGCGGGCAGCTCCGTGCGGATCCGCGCCAGGGCGGCGAGGGCGGCGAGCGAGAGGGACTCTGCCGGCACGGGGTCCGGCTCCGGAAGACGCTGGCCCAGCAACAGATATTCGGTGACGAAGAGGCGGATTTCGCGGGCATACTGTGGGTATTGCCGCACGTAGTCTTCCACTCGCGGTGAGCGGCCAGCGTGGTGTTCCTCGACATACCGGGCGGTGATGCGGTCAATCTCGTACTGACGCTGGCGGGGAGTCATCTTATCCGCCGGAGAGCGGCTCTGTTCACTCGCCATGTTAGTCCTCCTCGCCGCCCGCATAGTCTTTGCGCAACCGCTTTATGATGCGTTCGAGCCGGTTGCGCACGGTTCTATCAGTGACGTCGAGGCGCTCGGCGACTTGCTCCTGCGTCAGGTCGCGCCAATACAGATCCCGTATCATCTCACGATCTTCGGGACTAAGGGCGGTCAGGAGCTCCTCGACATCGGTTTCCATATCCACTCGCTCATACTCGCTTTCCGCCGCCGTATCGGACAGGTTATCACCGATTGTGTGCTGCTCTCCGGATGCGATTGGCTTGTTCAGGCTGTCTTGCTCGTTGGCCGGCACCCGATTCGGCGTCTCGACGTTGCGGCGTTTCCAGAATCCATTGCTCTCCATGAAGGAGTGCTCAACATGGTCCATCAGGCGCTTGAGCGCGTGCATAAAGTGTTCGCAGAGAAAAGTTGGGTCGGGGTCACGAAGCTCCCTCCAGAGCTGCATGTAACATTCCTGCTCCATCTCTTGCGCCAGCTCATGCTTCTGCCCACTCGCGGAGCGGTGAGCCGTGGTATGCACGCGACTTTGCACAGTCGTCTGGATCAGGAGCAGGATCCGCTCGACGACGCGCGCGGCATGGTCACCAGCGCCGGCTTGGATCCGTTCGCGCGCACACCGCGCCAGAACTTCCAGCGGCAGCGCGATTCCGTCTGCCGTCTGCTCGATGCGCCGCCAGTACTCCGTTGTGCCCGCCGCCGGTAGGGATTGAAATTGCCGCTCCAAATCCGCCCGCCGGGCCGCATATTGATCGCCCTGCTCCGCTCCCACGCCAGACTCCTTCACATACGGATCCGCCAGCCGCGGCGTCCATCCGCGTGGGGTCCGGCGTGCGAGGAAAGCGCCGGGATGGCGGGAGGGCCGTGTGGCCGCAACCAGTATAGGGGTCGGGCGCGGGCACGTCAACAACATGGGTGGGAATTCGCCTCCTGAGAGCACAGAGCGAGCTGCTTCCGGTCGCTCCGGGGGCATCGCTCAGATGTTCTATACGGCGCGACGGCGCACAACAGGAAAGCGGGTGTCCACATCCGCGAATCGCCGCGCTACCCGATATGGCAGCTCGATAGACCTTGCTTCTCCAGATATTGCTGGTGATATTCCTCGGCGCGGTAGAAGGTGACCGCGGGGACGATTTGAGTGACGATCGGTTTTTGGTACGCGCCGGAGCGCTCCAGCTTTTCTTTTGACGCTTCCGCGGTAGCCTGCTGCTCGGGGCTGTGATAGAAGATGACCGAGCGATACTGATCGCCGACGTCAGGCCCCTGGCGATTGAGCTGCGTGGGATCGTGCGCCTGCCAGAAGACGGTCAGCAGATCGTCATATGTGACACGGGCCGGGTCGAAGTCTACCTCGACAACTTCCGCGTGGCCCGTCGTATGGGAACAGACGGCGCGATACGAGGGATTGTCCAGCGTGCCGCCCTCGAAGCCCGCTGCCGTCGCCGTAACGCCGGGTATCTGGCGAAACTCCGCCTCCACACCCCAGAAACAGCCCGCCCCGAATGTCGCTTTTTCAATGCTCATGCTTGATTCCTCCTTCGTTGCCGTGCGTGCCGGCGACTCATCGCGGGCGCCGCTCGCTATGACGAACTACCGCTCCTCAATGCTACCACTTTGAGCATACGGAAGGTGCAAACGCTGAGAACATGAAGCGCGCTGGTGAGGGCTGGAATAGAGACGGCTCTGTGACTGTCGTGTGAGCCTATTGTGAGGGAGCTCAGCTATACTGTAAAGTCTGGCGGTGCGGGCTCAGAGGCGCGCACACTCACCGGCACCATATCACTGATTGCTGAAGCAGTATCAATGGGGAGGAAGAGAGACACTATGGAACGATTGGGAGATCCCGCGCGCCCGCTCCGCATTACGATCATTGGCGCCGGCCCGGCGGGGCTGTACGCTGCCGACACGCTCCTCAAAAAACGCGATATCGCCTTGACGATTGATATCTTCAACCGCTTCCCGACGCCGTTTGGGCTGGTTCGTGACGGTGTCGCGCCCGATCATCAGTCTATCAAGTCCGTGATTCGCGTCTTCGAGAAAGTCCTGGCTGATCCACGCGTGCGATTCTTCGGCAACGTCACCTATGGAGCGGACATCCACCATGCAGACCTCCTGCGCTACTACGACCAGGTGATCTATGCGGTTGGCGCGCAAGCGGACCGGCGCATGAATATCGCTGGCGAAGACCTGCCGAATAGCTTTGCAGCGACCGCGTTCGTCGGCTGGTACAACGGCCATCCCGATTTTCAGGATCTTCCGATTGATCTCTCATGCGCGCGTGCGGTGGTAGTTGGCAATGGCAACGTCGCGATGGATGTCGCCCGCATCCTCGTCACGCCCACGGAGGCATTGGAGCGAACGGATATCGCCGATGTCGCCCTGGAGAAGCTGCGCCAGAGCGCCATTCGGGAGGTTGTGATCCTGGGCCGGCGCGGCGCGGCGCAGGCGTCCTTCACGACGCCGGAAATCAAAGAGCTTGGCAAGATTCCCGGTGTGGATGTCGTGGTTGATCCGCGTAACGTCGCGCTTGATCCCGCCAGCCTGGAGTCCCTCGAGCATGATCGTGCTGCTGTGGCAAATCTGGAATGCCTGCATGCGTACGCCGCCCAATCGGGACATTCGGCAGCGCGCCGCATCGTGCTGCGTTTCCTGGCATCGCCACGAGAGATTGTAGCGATGAATGGGGGCATTGCGGCGGTACGCATCGAGGATAATGAGCTGATAGCGACGGCCACTGGCGACCTGCGCGCGCGGGGCACCGGTGTCTACGAAAATATCGAAGCCGGGCTGGTATTGCGCTCCATCGGGTATCGCAGCCTGCCCATCGAGGGCGTGCCCTTCAACGACGAAAGCGCTACCTTCAATCATCGCGACGGGCGCATCATTGCCACGGGAACCGGCCTGAGTCAGCCAGGCGAATACGTCGTTGGCTGGGCCAAGCGCGGTCCGTCCGGCTTGATCGGGAACAACAAACCCGACGCCGTGGCAACCGTTGAGTCCATGATGGCTGACCTGCCTACGCTCCAGGGTATCGGTGATGAGCACCGTGATCCAGCGCGGATCGAGACCTATCTCCGCGAGCGCGGCATTGACTTTGTCACGTATCAGGATTGGATGAAGCTCGACCAATACGAAGCTGCCCGTGGCGCCGGCTGTGGTCGCCCGCGCATCAAGCTCACCTCCGTGCCGGAGATGATGGCAGTGATCCATGCGCGGCGATGAGGAATAGCGGGATGATCGGTCGCGCTCAGCCCGCTCAGTCCTCCGGCTGTTGCCAATGAGCGGGCACGTATGGGCACGAGGGATCGGGTGCGAGATAGTCACCCGTCACGGCATACGCGCGAGCGCGACTGCCGCCGCATACGGCACGGAACTCACAGGCGCCACATTTGCCTTTTAGCCGCGATGGGTCGCGAAGCTCGCGGAAGAGCGCGGACTGGCGATAGATCGTGCTGAGATCCTGCTCACGCACGTTGCCGGCTGATAGCTGGAGGAAGCCGGAGGGGTACACGTCGCCCACATGCGAGACGAAGCAGAAGCCGTTACCATCATTCACGCCGCGCGCGACGGGCGCGCTCGCCTCGCGAAAGCTGTATCCGGCGCCCGTTTGCTCCCACTCGATCTTTTCATCGCCGCCGGATCCTATGTCGCGGCTCGTCTGGATCGTGGACTGGGTACCGGCCCGGCGGCGCTGGATGACGACGCGCCGGTAGGCAGGAGTCACCGCAGTGCGGATATGAAACGGCGCATCGAGTGAGAGCGTGTACATCCAGTGTAGCGTTTGCTCGTGCTCCTGAGCAGTGATCATGTCCTCGATACGGCCGCGTCCGGTTGGAACGAGAAAGAACACGTTCCAGACCTGCGCGCCCACCTCGCGCACGCGCGTGGCAATCTCCGGCAGATCGGCAACCGTGCGCCGCGTGACCGATGTGCCGATTTGCAGCGGGATACCGAGCTCCTGGCAATCCCGCAGAATGCGCATCGTGCGGTCGAAGGATCCGGCCACGCCACGAAACGCATCGTGCGCCGCCGCATGGGAGCCATCCAGGCTGATGTGGAGCATGCTGACCCCGACCTCCTTCACCCGTTCGAGGGCGCGCCGGGTCACGAGGGCGGTCGCGCTTGGGGAGAGCGCGACACGCAGCTCACGGGCCACCGCGTAGGCCAGGAGATCATAGACGTCGCGCCGCATCATCGGGTCGCCGCCCGTCACCACCAGAATCGGTCTGCCGATGGCGACCACCTGATCAATGAACGTGCGGGCTTCTTCGGTCGTCAGCTCACGTGGATCGCGCCGCGGGATCGCCGTGGCGCGACAATGCACGCACGCCAGCGCGCATGCCCTGGTGATTTCCCAGGCCACCGTGAACGGAGACTGCTCGAAGTCAACGGTGAGGTAGCTACCGCCTCGTGCTGGTTGGTAAGAGGGTTTGCGCGACTCCATCACGGATGTGGTCCCTTCAGCATACACTGATTTTATGCGCGGATCATTGTTGTTTCGTGTCACACGCGGTTGCCGCAAGAAGGCCAGTGTACGTTACAAACTATCAGCATGCGGTCACAGCGCGGTCACAGTTAGGAACCGATTCATCACGACCGCATCACGACGATCGCTGGTTTCCATCTCTTTCATGCAGCAGCAGCACAGGAGCATGCCCACATGCACACGACAACTCCGCCGTCCGGCGAAGGCTCACATTCAGGGCGGGCCAGCCGCACACCCGCCTGGAGCCACCTCTTCTTGCCCGTCCATCGCTGGCTCTACCGCCGCACCGGCGGAGCAATTGGCCATCATCTCGGTATCCAGCGCACCCTGCTCCTGACGACCACGGGACGCCACAGCGGACAACCTCGCACACAACCGCTCGCCTACTTCACGCAGGAAGGACAGACCTTCGTCGTCGCCTCCAATTGGGGCAATGATCGTCCGCCCGCCTGGTATCTCAATCTCCAGGCCGAGCCACGGGTGCAGGTGCAGCTGGGTCGCCGGATCTTCGACGCGACCGCCGCCATCGCTAGCCCTGAGGAGCGGAGCCGCCTCTGGCCGCGCCTCATCGCACGCTCGCCGAACTTCGCACGCTATCAGGAGCTTGCAGCGCGCGAGATTCCTCTCGTTCTGCTTCATCCGGAACCATCCGCACGGTGATGACGGTGCCGATGAACGCGCATTGCACGCTACGATGGCTACGGGTCACAGGAGAGACGCCGCCCCAGAGTTCAGCTTGAGGCCCACTTGTCAGCGTCTTCACTGTGTGGTACTACCGTAGGAGCGCCGTACATGCCGCGTACCTTGAGGAAGCGCCCCATGCTATTGATCTAGCATGTGGCTTCATCGTCTGCCTGAGCTATTCGACACCGTACGCGGTGGCGAGGGCTGGCAGCACCCAGCGCCCTGATGATCGTATGCTCACCACATTACAGGTGGTGCCCAGAAGGGAGGACCGCTCATGGGCGGAACCGCGCAGTACCTACACTGGGGATTCATCCTGATCTCGGTTGCCAATCTGATCGTAATTGGTCTGCTCATCGTCATCTTTGCGCTCGCCGTGCTCGTCCGGCGAAGGAGTGAGACGCACCTTTCCACGTTGGATGCTGTTGTGGATACCAACGCCACGGACCCGGAGGCGCTGCCATGAACCTCACCACCGCTATTCGCGAGCAGGTGCGCCGGTGGGTCCCGCTCGAAGACCTACTGCCCGATACACTGCCAGCATTCGTACGTTCACCAGCCTACTTTTTCGGGGTCATCGCTCTGTCCAGTCTGGCGCTTCTGATCGTGACTGGCATTGTGCTGGCCGCCTTCGGGCCGCAATGGTATCACGGGGATGCCGTGGGCCGCTTCACGAACAGCCTGCACTTTTGGGGCGCCCAGGCTTTCTTCTTTACGCTGACACTCCACTTATGGACGGAGTTTTTCAAAGGCTCATGGCGCCACGGACGCCGCCTGACCTGGGTATCAGGAGCGATCACCTTCGTGGCCGGCATTGGCACGGCATTCACAGGGTATCTCTCGCAGACCAATTTCGACGCCCAGTGGATCGCCGTCCAGGGCAAAGACGCCATGAACGCGGTCGGTATCGGTGCGTTCTTCAATCTGATGAATTTCGGCCAGATGTACGGGTTTCATATCCTGGTCCTGCCACTCATAGTGGTCTTCCTCGTAGGAGCCCATCTGCTGCAAGTGCGGATCCGTGGAGTGGTGCGCCCGTATGCGGCGGCAGTCGAGACAGAGCGCACGCGGGAAGAGCGCTGGGGTGGACCAGTAGACGCAGGTTGGTCGCCATGGAGGGCGTGGTTTGGCCGCATTCGCCGTCGCCAACCGCTGACGGCTGGGGAGACGCCGCAGCGTGTGCTGCCTTCTGATCAGGCGCGCTACTACCGTGGCGTGCGCATGATGCCCTACGATCTGGTGCGCGAAGGTCTGATCGCCCTGCTCGGAATTGTCGTCCTCATTGCCGTGCTGTCCGCGGTGTTCTCAGCGCCCGACGACCCGCCGCTGACGATCCAGCAGTATGCGCAGCAGAATCCTATTGGATTTGTGACCACCGCGACCGCTGAGCTCGCCGGCACCGGCACAATCGCGCAATACGGGCCGCCCTACAACCATGGGACCGGCTCTGTGCAGTGGCTCGGACCCGTGTCGCTGCAAGAGCTCTTCGGTGTCCACGTTCCCATAGACACCGCACAAACCTATGTGCTTCAGCCGCTGACGATTGCCGCGCGCGGCGATCCCGTCCTAGCCTCGGCGCTCAGCACGTTTAATCGGGCAAGCGCAAAGCAACAGGGGACGTGGGAGACGGCGTACACGGCGGCGCTCGACAAGGCTACCGCAAGCGCCGGGCATGTGACCGTTCCGGCAGGCAACTATGGTCCACTTTCCACGATGATGGATCGCCTGCTGGTCCTTGGATCCAGTGGCGCGCTTGACGGGCTGTTGGTGCGCAGTGGCGGCTTCTATCAGAACGACTTCACGAGGCCACTGCTCTTCTTGTCCGAGGACGCGCTGCCAGCGAAGGCACAGCAATTGAACTTGCTCGGCTCGCAGTGGGGCATGATGAACGAGACCGGCAACTATCCGGGCCAAGCCTGGCTCTGGCTCTACACCTTCTGGTATCAGATCGGGCCATACAACACCTCGCCGAACGGCGATGCGTTTATCTGGCTGACCATGGCGGTGTTGACGGCCATCCTGGTCTTTTTCCCCTACCTGCCGTATTTGAACCGGCTGCCGTACTACCTGGGCGTGCACCGGTTTATCTGGCGTGAGTACTACCAGGACGTTCGCATGCGGCTGGCACCGACCAGCGCCACGCAGGCCGGCGCCGGAGAACCCGGTACGGGTTGACGCGCGTTGAAGAGCGCGGCCGGATTCATCAGCGCCGGATTCGTCCGGCTCCGTCTGCTGAAATAGGGGATGGGACGCATGCGCCAGGATCAGAACACGGGACCGGCTCAGCTGCGCATCTGCGCGTTCAGGGGGTTGCAGAATCTCCCGTTGTACGTCGCGATACGGCAAGGGTTTTTTGCGGCGTATGGGCTGGATGTTGGTGTTCTGTATACGTCTGGCTCCGCCGCACAGATCACGGGGCTTGCGCGCGGCGAGTATGAGCTGATTCAGACGGCGCCTGACAACGTGATCTCCGCGGCCAGTACACCGGCGGTCTTCGGCCTCGATGGCGCGACTCGTGTGGTCATGGTGCTTGGGGGTAGCGTCGGGCCGCTCTCTGTCTACGCGCAGCGGCATATTTCCGCGCCCGGCGACCTGCGCGGCGCCGTCCTTGGGGTGGACAATCCACACTCTGGTTTCGCGCTCGTTTTGCGCGACATGCTGGCACATCACGATCTGCGCCTGGGGCGGGACTACACCTTTACCGTCGCGGGCGGCACCAGTGCGCGCCTCAACGCGCTCATCAATGGCGAGGTCGCCGCCACGATCCTGTATGCGCCGTATGACGCGCTGGCGGAAGCGGCTGGCCTGCGACGGCTGGCGACCTCAACGGCGTTTTACTCCGCATACGCCTCGCACGCGACGGCGGGGCTCCGCGAGTGGATCGCGGGGCATCCGGACACGGTAACGCGCTACATTTCTGGCGTGCTTCGGGCGCTCCACTGGATCTATGACGCGGCAAACGCCGCCGACGCTCGCTCCATGCTGCGCGATGAGCCTGAGCTTGGCCTGGACGCGGGTGCGGCAGCTCAGGCGTATGCCGCATTCGTGGCGCCAGGCGCCGGCTTTGGGAGCGATGCGCAATTGGATGATGCCGGTCTGGAGCAGGTCATCGCGCTCCGAGCCGCCTACGGCACACCCGTGGAATCGCTCGGCCACGCGGCTGATTACTATGATCGCCGCTGGTACGACCGCGCGCGCGTGCCGGGGGCGGCACCACACATTCAGGACGATTTTACGCCCGCGGCCCCGGTGATCGAGCCGCCGAGGTAGAGGTGGTTAATCTCAGGGTTGCCCAGGATCTCCGCGTGCGACCCTTCGAGACGCACGCGCCCGCTTTCCATGACAACGCCTCGATCGGAGATACTGAGCCCGGCGCGCGCGTTCTGCTCGACGAGGAGCACGGTCTTGCCCGCGTCTTTCATCGTCTTCACCTTCTCAAGCACCTGCTTGAGCGATTTGGGATCAAGCCCCATAGATGGCTCGTCGAGCAAGATCAGCACAGGGTTGAGCATCAGTGAGCGGGCGAACTCGACCAGGCGCTGCTGCCCGCCAGAGAGGCTGCCGGCTTTCTCGTTGGCGCGTTCCTTGACGAGCGGAAACATCACTTCGACCTCGGCGAGGCGGCGGTTGACGAGCGCGCGGTCGGTGAGCATGAAAGCGCCCAGCCGCACGTTTTCACGCACAGTCATTCTGGGGAAGAGGCTGTGGTTCTGCGCGACCTGTACGATGCCGAGGGCGAGGATCTGGCGCGGATTCATGCCGCCAATGGCGCGCCCGTCGAATACAACTTCGCCCCCGTGGGGCTTGAGCAAGCCGCTCACGACGCGCAGGACGGTGGACTTCCCGGCGCCATTAGGCCCCACGATGCAGGTGATCGAGCCGCGCTCGATGGCGATGTCCACTCCCTGAAGGACGTCACCCCCGCCGTAGCCAGCTACGACGTTCGTCAGCTTCATCAGCATAGCGCTCAGTCTCCCAGGTATGCTTCCAATACCGCCGGATTGTTTCGCACCTCGGCGGGCGTTCCTCCGGCGATCGTTTCGCCGCGATGCATCACGTTCACGGTGTCACACAGCCCCATGACAAACTCCATGTTATGCTCGACGATGAGGAACGTGATGCCGCGCTGATTCAGGGTGCGGATGTGCCCGGCAAGATGGTTGATCATCGTTGGGTTGATACCACCGGCAGGCTCGTCCAGCAAGATGACTTGCGGTTCCGCGATCAGGATGCAGGCGAACTCGAGGAGTTTTTTCTGGCCATACGAAAGGTTTTCAGCGGGCATGTGCTTGAGGTGTGCGATGCCGACGAACTCCAGGAGCTCCAGCGCGTGCTGTTGCTCGCGCGATGAGCTCCACCGGCGGAAAAAGCCCAATCCGCCATGTTGGGGCGTCGCGACATGCATGTTCTCGACCACCGTCAGGCGCGGAAAAACACGGCTCATCTGAAACGTGCGCCCTATGCCAAGGCCGAAAACCGCATCCGGGGTGTAGTTTGTGATGGCGGAGTCGTTGAAACGCACCTCTCCGGTGTCGGCGCGCTCATAGCCAGTTATGACGTTGAAGAGTGTCGTCTTGCCAGAGCCATTCGGTCCAATAAGGCCAGTGATCTTGCCGTGCTCGATACCGATCGAGCACACATTTAGCGCCTGGATACCGCCATAGGCTTTCGAGACACTGCGCACTTCGAGCATGCTCACCGGTCACCTCCATCACGAGTGGCCGCCGACACTGGATCGCGCTGATTTGCCGGTGGTGTTCCGCCGGCGATGGCAGCGGGCGCGGCACGCCGGGCCAACCAGCGCGTCAATCGCTTGCGTATGGTGGGGATGATGCCCTCGGGGAGCAGAAGGATGACCGCCAGGAAGACCGCGCCATAGAGCACGAGATACCAGCTCGTCAGCGTCGCGTCCGCCGCGACGTATTGCTGGGCGGGCACCAGGATGAGGGCGCCCAGGATCGGCCCAGCGAGGGTGCCCAGGCCGCCAAGAAACGCCATGAGAGCAGTGCTGACATCGAAAATGGCGTCAAAGCCGGAATTGGGGAAGACGGACTCAATGTAGTACGCCCACAGACCGCCAAGCATACCGACAAAGAAGGCTGAGAGCACGAAGGCCAGGAGTTTCGATGAGCCGGTCTTCACTCCCAGGCCACGAGCGCGGTCTTCGTCGTCTCGAATCGCCAGCAGCCCCAACCCGTACTTCGATCTGCGCACCCACCATGAGGTAGCGAGTGTGAGCAGCAGGATGAGCAGTCCCACGTAATAGAAGGGGACATCGAACGCATCGCCGGACCACGACGGGATCGGCAGCTCGAGGCCAGCGGAGCCGTGCGTTACCGCGCGCAGATTGTACGCGAGGAGCTGCGCGATGAAGAACATCGCGATGGTAATGACCACGAAGGTGTGGCCGCGCGTACGCAGCGAGATGAGGCCGAGGGGAACGGCGACGACCGCGGCCACCAGCCCGGCAATGGGTAGAAGCATCATCGGGCCGTAGTCGCTCTTGACGTGCCAATCCTGGCAGATGATCGCCAGCGCGTATGCGCCAGTGCCGAAAAAGACCGCATGCCCAAGCGCAATATAGCCGGTATAGCCGGAGAAGATGTTCCAGGACGATGCGGCGCCAGCGAAGATGACCGTCAAGACCGCAATGGACATGACCGATATGCCGGGGAATAACCCAGGAGCGTACCAGGGCATGCTGATCGCGACGATCAACAGGAGCAGGTATGCAAACGGCCTGTATTTCACCACGGTGGCTAGCATTACTCTTTCCTCCCCGCGAGCTGTCCGAACAATCCTTGAGGCCGGACGACGAGCACTAACACGAGCAGGATGAAAAAGACCGTGGTGGACCACTTGGGTTCCCACACGACCGCTGTGACGTCCTCGATCACCAGCATGCCGAACGAAGCGATGAGCGCGCCGCCGAGGCTGCCCATTCCGCCCAGGACGATGATGACGAGCAGGCGCGATATAAGGTCGTAGTGGCTGCCTGGGTTGAAGCTATTGGTTGCGCCGAAGGCCACGCCGCCGGCGGCTGTCAAGGCGACGCCGATGCCGAAGGTGAGCGCCGAGACGCGCTCGACATCAATGCCGATGAGCTGGGCCGCCGTGCGATTCTGCGTGGCCGCGCGCAGGCTCGCGCCGAACTTTGTGCGGTACAGTATCAGGTACAGCGCGCCCAGGAGAACGACACTCAGTAAAAACGCAAACAGGTAGATGTAGCCAATATAGAACCCGAACAGGTTGAAGGAGCGCGTCGCGTACCAGGCATCCAGCCTGACAAGATCGGTGCTGAAGATGCGCCCAAGCAGGCCCTCAATGATGATGGCGATCGCATAGGTCACGAGGATGGAGAGCATGATGCGGTCGCGCTTGAGGGGACGAATGAAGGCCCACTCGACGAAGACACCCAGTCCAAACATGACGGGCATGGTGATGAGAAGGCCAACGAACAGGTCAATATGCAGGTGTTGGGCAAGCACATAGCTCAGGTATGCGCCCAGCACGACGAAGGCGCCTTGGGCGATGTTGATGATGTCCATCACCCCGAATATCAGGGTCAGCCCTGAGGCCATCAGAGCGTAGACCGCCCCGGTCAGGATGCCGAGGACGACGGCTTCAGCGATGAGACTGAGATCCACTGGGTATGCTCCTGGGTCGTCTGGTGAGCGAGGGTTAGGTCGTGTGCCAGGCAGGGGAGATTCCCCTGCCTGGCACAGATGTGCCTGGCCAGCCGGTATCCTACGGCCACTTGGGCTTGGGGAACTCCGGCGGCGCGGCGGCCACGCTGGACGGGAACACGGGAATCAGTTTCCCGCTCTGCCATTGGAACTGGTACGCCGTCGCCATCGTATTCTGGCCGGTGGCGTCGAATTTCACCTTGCCCTGGACGCTATCAAACGTTGCCGAATGCAGCGTCTGAATGAGCTTCGCATTGTCCAGGCTGTTGTTCTGGGTCACCGCCTGCTGCACCACTTGCCCCACGGAATACGCCTCAGGCACGTCCGAGCTGACATCAGCCGCGGTGCCGCCATACTTGGCGATGTAAGCGTTGACCATTGCCTGGTTACCCGGCGCATTGAGCTCAGGATACCACCCATTTGGTACGAAGATACCTTCCGCCGTCTGCGCGCCGCCGACGTTTGTGAGGAACTGGGAGCCTTGATCGGGGCCGGCCGTCGCGATGAGCGCTTGCGGATTGAAGTGCTGTTGCTTGAAGGCCTGGATGAACGCGGTGACGTCGGGAAGCAGCGTGCCGAAGACGCAGACCTGTGCGCCGGAGGCGATGACGCCTTGCGCGATTGGTGTGAAGTCCGTCGTCTCGGCGGCATAGACCTTATAGTACGACGTGTGGACGCCACCTTGCTCCAGCATTTGCCTGGCGAGGTCTACCTGTGGCTGAGTGAACGGGTCGTCTTCGGTAGCATAGGCTGCCGTTTGCGGGCGCTGCGCCGCGGGCAATGACAGGATCCATTGCGCGAAGCTGACCAGATTGTTTGCCACCGGCAGAGATACATCGAAGACGTTGTTCAGACCTTGCTGGAAGACCGATGGACCGCCGCCGGCGCCCTCTGGCAGCGCGTAGCCGTAGCGGTGCGCGACGACCGAGGCGGGCTTGGTGAGCAGAGTCGAGAACGGCCCGAAGGTCAGGTCCACTTTGTCCACGGTGATGAGCTTCTGGTAGTCGGTGGTCACCTGATCGGGATTGCTGGCATCGTCGAGCGAGACGAGCTGCACCTTCCGCCCAAGCAGCCCGCCGTGTGCATTGACGGTGTCGGCCCAGAGCTGGTAGCCTTGCTGGATCGCTTTGCCGTCGGCGGAGAAGTCCCCGGTGAGTGAGACCGTGTAGCCGATCTTGATAGGCGATGTGTTGGTCGAGGTGCTGCCGCCTCCCCCCCCACATGCTGCCAGGTTCGCGAGCAGGAGACTGAATGCCACGATGGCACCGAGGGTTCGCAGGTGTCGCGCGGAGTTGAGTCGGATCATGTCGCTGCCCCCACTGCGGATAGGGTCACCTACTACAATGTACGACGCATCCAATCGGCCTGCTGTGGCCGATGCTTGTAAGGAATGTTGTTGCAGACGTGGTTGCCATCCTCGAACATCCACAACTCAACCTCGCCGCCCGCCGTGGCGGCCATGCGTTCCGCTTCCTCCGGCGGAACAATCCGATCCTGGCGCCCCATAATGATGAGAAGCGGGCACCTCACTTTCTGCATCAGACCATCGAGATCAAACTGTTCCAGCGCGGCGCGGGCCTGCTCCTCGCCGCGCACTTTCAACCGGGCGACGAAAGCCTCGCGTGTGAGGAGTGGGGCCTGGCTGAAGTGTGGCGCGATGGAATGCCATCCCGCCAGTGAGATCGCGGCGCGCACACGCGGCTCGCACGCGGCGGTGCGCGGTGCGTAATACCCGCCGAGGCTGACGCCAAACACGCCGACGCGATCAGCGGCGACATCCGATCGCTGCTCAAGGTAGTCAATCGCGTGGCGCACGGGAACTTCGTAGTCGAACCGCATCGGCAGCTCGAACTCCATCTCTCCCTGGCCCGGTCCGTCAATTGCCAGCACCGCCATACCACGGCGCAGGAAGTCGTCGCCGTAGGCGTGCAGCTCCTCTTTCACCGAGTCGAGACCAGGAATCAGAATGACGACAGGAGGTTTCGGCGTGTGCCACGGCTTGCGCAGGATGGCATACATCGTCGCGCCGCCCTCGTATGGTATGGCGACGCGCTCGCCGGGAAAATCAAAGGAGGGCAACGCGCGCTCGTAGCTGCGCACCACGTGCTCGTGGGCGCTGCGCAGCTCATCCGGCCGGTGAACGAAGAGGAATTTGCCCAGGTGGTACGCCATTGCGGCGTGAAAGAAATGCTGCCCAGCGGAGACATACTCGCCGCGCGCCTCGGCATCTTCTCCCAGGCGCTCGTGCAGAGCGCCACAGTCAGACCAAGCGGCACACCAGTCGTCCCAGCGCTCGACACGCGACGTCACGCGCTGGAAGTCGTTGAGATCCACGCCGTTTGCCACGAATCTGGGCGCCCAATTCTCAATGGCAATGCGCACGCGCTCGTCTGCTGTCACCTGGGCCTCCTTTCCGGCCAATCGCGCATCAGCACAGGCGATGTCGCCGGAGGTGCGGCGAGTGATAAACTCGCCATACCGGGCAAAGAGCAACCGTTTGTTCAATCTGAACGAACGATTGCCTGAGACTGTAGCATGTACTCGCTATGATGTCAATACTTCGATGTGGGCGGGGATACTACACGCCGTGCGGGACAGAGATGTTTGCGGAAAGGTCTTGGTTGACAGATAGCAAGATCGGTGCTACATTTATCAGGACAATCGTTCGTTCAGTTCAGGCGATCGCTGCGGGACGATTGGCGCCTGGCCGGGGAAGGCGGAATATACATGTCTTTGACGCTCAAGGAGCTTGGCCGTCTGGCCGGGGTTCATCCATCCACGGTCGCGCGCGTCCTCAACGACGATCCGCACCAGCGGGTGAGCGATGAAGTTCGCCAGCGCATCCTCGCGCTGGCCGCTGAGCGTGGCTATCAGCCGAACCGCCTGGCTCAATCGCTCCGCACGAAGCGGAGCTATGTCATTGGAACGCTGATCCCCGACATCGCCAACCCCTTTTTCGCCCTCATGTTTCGCGGAATCGAAGATGCTCTGGCCGAGCGTGACTTCAGCGTCATCCTGGCCAATACGGATGATGAGTACGCGCGCGAGGAGCGTGGTGTGGCGATGTTACGGGGGCGGCAGGTGGATGGGCTGATTCTGGCGACGGCGCGACGTCACGACCGCACGGTGGAGCGTCTGGTGGCGGAAAAGGTCCCTTTCGTGCTGGTGAATCGCCATACTGAGGCGACCATCGCGAATGCTGTCGTGCCGGCGGACTACGCTGGCTCCATGATGGCGGTGACACACCTCATCGAGCTGGGGCACCGGCGCATTGCGCACATTGCCGGCTCAGACGAGATGTCTACCGGCGCCACCCGACAGCGCGGCTATCGCGACGCGCTCGACCGCCACGATATCCCGTTCGATCCCGACCTCCTTGTCGAGGGCAGCTACCGTGAATCGGGTGGCTACGAGGCGATGCGCCGCCTGCTGGAATTAGCGGATCCTCCGACCGGCATCTTTGCCGTGAACGACCTGGCGGCGGCGGGCGCCATTCGTGCGCTGCGCGAAGCGCGGCTGCATGTCCCACGCGATGTGTCTCTCGTTGGGTTCAACGACCTCTCCGTGGTGGCGCCAACCGCGCCGAGTCTGACGACTGTGCAGCTTCCTGTGCACGCGATGGGACGGGCAGCCGCAGACCGGCTCCTGGCGCAAGTCCTGGGCGAAGCAACGTTCAGCGAGCCGATGATCCTGCCTGTGACGCTCGTCGTGCGCGAGAGCAGCGCGAGAGCGCCTGCGCGGAGTCGGAGAGCCAACGGCCGGACGGGGCAGGGCGACGAAGCGGCAGAGCGCCCGCCTACCGGAGCCAGTCTGATGAAGTCGCCGTATGGGCGGTGAGAAACGATGCCTGGACCAGATGCCCAGGTCGAACGTGATTGGTGCTGGATTGTAGAGAGGCAGATGGAGGCTCCACATGGCGTCACTTGGATTCGTGGGTCTGGGCGCGATGGGTGGTCGTGTCGCCAAGCGATTGCTGGACGCCGGCCATACCGTCACTGGGTATAACCGCACGCGTGCTAAAGCGCAATGGCTGCTCGATGCCGGTATGCGCTGGGGCGAGTCGCCGCGCATCGTCGCCCAGACTGCCGACATCACGTTCTCGATGGTCACAAACACCGCTGCCCTCGATGCCGTGGTGAATGGACTCGATGGCATTTTGGCTGGACTCGGACGTGGGAAAGCCTACGTTGACATGAGCACCGTCAGCCCGGCGCACTCGCGTTTGCTGGCAGAACACGTCGCGGAACGCGGGGCGCACATGCTCGACGCCCCGGTCTCCGGCAGTGTCGTCACCCTGGAGCAGGGCAAGCTGTCTATGATGGTTGGCGGAGATCCAGAGGCTTTCGCGCGAGTCAGGCCAATCCTGGAAGACATCGCGCCGACCGTGAACTATATCGGCACGAATGGTCAGGCCGTGCTGATGAAAATCGCGATCAACCTCAACCTCCAGGTGCAGCTCATGGGGTTCTGCGAGGGGCTGGTCCTTGCTGAGAAAGGCGGCATCCCACGCGCGACCGCGATGAAGGCATTGTTAGACAGCGTTATTGCCTCCCCTTCGCTCAAATATCGTATGCCGTTCATCCTCGACGAGCCGGCCGAGGTGTGGTTCGACGTGAATATGATGCAAAAGGACATGAACCTGGCGCTTGAGATGGGCCGCCAACTCGAAGTCCCGCTGCCGACGGTTGCGCTGAGCAACGAATTCCTGACGGCGGCGCGGACGATGGGCCTCGCGAAACACGACTTCTTCATCGTGTTCAAGGTTCTTGAGCAGATGGCGGGACTGGGAGAGTAGGTGGCATCACCGAGCGCGACTGGCCTGGCAAGAACGCTGGCGAGCAGTCGCTATTGGCGCATCCAGGAACACATCAGGAGTATCGCATGTCAAAGGCAAAGACCTCCGAACCGGAGCGTGCGCACCACGAGCCCGCGGCGAGTGAGCGAGAGCGCTGGCTGCGGATGTATCAGCAGATGCTACGGATCCGGCTCTTCGAGGAGCAGGTGAACGACCTGTATAAGACGGCGCGCATGCCGGGCCTGGCGCACCTGTACAGCGGCGAGGAAGCCGTTGCCGTCGGCGTCTGCGAGGCGCTGCGCCGGGACGACTACATTACCAGCACCCATCGCGGGCACGGCCACTGCCTGGCAAAAGGAGCAAGCGTAGATCGCATGTTCGCTGAGCTTCTGGGCAAGGCCGCTGGCTATTGCCGAGGCAAGGGCGGCTCGATGCATATCGCGGATCAAGACACGGGCAATCTCGGCGCTAACGCCATCGTTGGTGGCAGCGCGGGCATCGCTACCGGCGCCGCGCTGTCCAGCAAGGCACGCGGTACCGATCAGGTTGCTGTCTGCTTCTTTGGCGATGGCGCGCTTGGGCAGGGTCTGCTGTATGAGGTGATGAACATGGCCTCGCTGTGGAAGCTGCCTGTGATCTATGTCTGCGAAAACAACCTCTACAATGAGTACACGCACTATACAGAAACCACTGCCGGTGACCTCCGGGCGCGGGCTGAGGCGTTTGGTATCCAGACCGAGCGGGTGGATGGCCAGGATGTGCGGGCCGTGTACGCGGCGGCGCAGCGCATGGTCGAACGCGCACGGCGCGGCGAAGGTCCAGCCTTCCTCCTCTGCGACACATATCGCTACTACGGCCACCATGTGGGCGACATCCAGCGCGCCTACTATCGGCCCAAAGACGAGGAAGAGCACTGGAAGACGCAGCGCGACCCCATCACGCTCCTGGGGGAATGGCTGCTAGAGCGCGACATTGCCGATGCGGTCATGCTGGATCGGATCAACGCGGAGGTACAGGCCGAAGTGGAGAAGGGCGTGGAGTTCGCGCTGAACGCGCCGTTCCCCGATGCAAGTGAGGTTGACCAGCATGTCTACGCCTAGCGCCACCGTGAGCGAGACGGGAGCTACAGCCGTCCGCGAAATCACGCTTGCCCAGGCCATCCGTGAAGCGCTGGCCGAGGAGCTGCGCCGGGACCCGACGGTCTACATCATGGGCGAGGATGTAGCCGAAGCCGGCACGCCTTTCAAAGTGCTAGCGGGCCTGGTTGAGGAGTTCGGCACACAGCGCATCATTGACTCCCCCATCTCGGAAGCGGGTATCACTGGTCTTGGGGTCGGTGCGGCCATGACCGGCATGCGACCCGTCGTAGACATCATGTTCGGCGATTTCATCGGGCTCATCATGGATCAGCTTGCCAACCAGGCGGCCAAGGTGCACTACATGTCGGGTGGGAAGCTCACCGTGCCAATGGTCGTGCGCACGACGCTCGGCGCCACACGACGCAGCGCGGCGCAGCACAGCCAGAGTCTGCACGCATGGGTCAGCCACATTCCTGGATTGAAGGTGGTGCTCCCGTCCACTCCCTATGACGCCAAGGGACTCCTCAAAACGGCGATCCGCGATGCCAATCCGGTCGTTTTCTTCGAGGACAAGATGATGTATCAGCTGAAGGGACCAGTTCCCACTGAGGAATACACCATTCCCTTCGGTGTCGCTGACGTCAAGCGGACGGGGACGGACATTACGATCGTTGCGACGAGCAGTATGGTGCAGGTGGCGCTCGCGGCCGCCGATAACCTGGAGTCTGCCGGCATCAGCGCCGAGATCATAGATCCGCGCACGACGTTCCCGCTCGACAAGGATACGCTGATCGAATCGGCCAGGAAGACGAGCCGCGCCATCGTGGTAGACGAGGGCTACGAGCGCTACGGCGTGACGGCGGAGCTGGCCGCGGTCATCGCCGAGGGCGCGTTCTACTACCTGGATGCTCCGGTGAAGCGCATGGGGGCGATGGACGTTCCGGTGCCATTCTCTCCCGTCCTGGAAGACCAAACCGTTCCAACCGCTGCCCTGCTGACCGATCTGGCGAAAACCCTCTGCGGCCGTCTGTGACGGCGCACGAGCGCGCGTCAAGCAAATGAGGAGCGACATCATGGCACTCAAGACCTACGGCACGATGGGTGTGGACTGGGAAGAGCGCGTGGACTTCGAGCGGCTGCGCACGCAGCGGCTCGTCCGCATCAAGAAGCTGCTCAAAGAGTCGGAGCTTGGCGCGCTGCTGTGCTTCGACATGAATAACATCCGCTATATTACGGCCACGCATATCGGCACGTGGGCGATGGATAAGCTCGCGCGCTTCACATTGCTCCCGCAAGATGATGAGCCTATCCTCTGGGACTTCGGCTCAGCCGCGCGCCACCACAAGCTCTACTGCCCCTGGCTGGGCGAGGAGCGGTCGCGGGCGGGCATCTCGACACAGCGTGGCGCGATGCTGCCGGCGGCTGGTCGCGCGGAAGAGGTGGCGCGCAAGATTCGCGTGGAGCTGGAAGAGCGTGGACTGCTCGGCGAGCCGCTCGGCGTTGACGAGATTGAGCTACCGGTTCTCTTCGCCTTGCAGGCCGAAGGTATCAAAGTCGTGGATGGGCAGCAGCTTATGCAGCAGGCGCGGCTCATCAAGACGCGCGACGAGATTACTTTGCTCAATACCGCCTGCATGATGGTTGATGCCGCCTACGATGACCTCTATCGCTTCATGAAGCCCGGTGTGCGTGAGAACGAGTGCGTCGGCCTGGTCAGCAAGTCGCTGTATGACCTGGGCTCGGAGCATGTCGAGGGCGTCAACGCGATCTCTGGTGAGCGCTGCAGCCCGCATCCACACGTCTTTAGCGACCGCGCGTTGCGGCCTGGCGATCCCGCGTACTTCGACATACTGCACAGCTACAACGGGTATCGCACGTGCTACTATCGCACTTTCGCGATTGGCAGCGCCTCACAGGCAATGGTGAGCGCCTACAAAAAGTGTCGCGAGATTCTGGATGTAGCCATCAACACCATCAAACCGGGCGTGACGACGGCTGATGTGGTCAAGCTCTGGCCGAAAGCGGAAGAATTCGGATTCCCCGATGAGGAGGCTGCCTTCGCCTTACAGTATGGGCACGGCGTCGGCCTCTCGATCTGGGAAAAGCCGATCTTCAGCCGGCTCGTCTCGCTGGACCACCCTGAAGTCATCCAGGAGGGCATGGTCTTCGCGCTGGAAACCTTCTGGCCCGCCTCCGACGGCTGGACCGCCGCGCGCATCGAGGAGCAGCTGGTCGTGACGAAAGACGGCTGCGAGGTCATTACGCGCTTCCCGGCCGAGGAGCTGCTTGTGGCGGGCACGCATTATTACACCGTCAACGGCCAGCTCGCCACCGAGCGCGAAACGCAGTCACATCTGAACGTCCACGCGAATGGCCGGCGGCCCGCCAGCAGGCACAACAGTGTGGAAGAGCGAGTGTAATAGCGGGCGGGTACGGGGGACCGAGCATGGCAACGAACGTTATCCTGCCCGCGCTGGGAATGGCCCAGGACTCCGGCAAGATCGTCGAGTGGCTGAAAGCGGAGGGTGAACACGTCACCCAGGGTGAGCCACTGGTGGTGATCGAAACCGACAAAGTTGTCGTGGATCTCGAAGCGCCGGCGAGTGGTATCCTCGCCCAGGTGAGCGCTAGAGCCGGCGACGAGGTGCCGGTGGCGCAGGTGATCGCGGTCATTCTCTCGTCCGAAGAGATTGCCAGCGCCGCCGCTACCCCAGCGCCGCGAGCGCCCGTGGCGACCCCGGCGCAGGTGGCCCCAGCCGTCGCCAATGCCCAGGTGGATGCGCCCGTGGCGGTGGTCGCCGCCAGGAACGGGCGGCGTGGCGCTTCGCCCAAGGCGCGCCGGATCGCGACCGAGCGCGGACTTGACATCGCGACCATCCGTGGCTCCGGTCCGGGGGGTGTCGTGTTGGCGGCAGACGTGCTGGCGGCGCCTGTGGCAGCAATGGCAAAAGAGCTGGCAACCCGCGCTGCTCCGGTCGCGGTGGCCGCGCACGCGAGCAACGGCAGCGGCGAATCGAGCGTTAGCACCGTCTGGCGCTTGATGGCGGAGCGGACTACCCAAAGCTGGACGAGTGTTCCCCATTTCTTCCTCGCCCGCGAAGTCAACGCCACCCGGCTGATTTCCTGGCGCGAGCGTGCCATGCAGCGGATATCCGAGAAGGTCACGTACACTGATCTGCTCGTGAAGATCGTCGCGGAGGCGCTGCGCCGTCACCCCCGCCTCAACACGTCATGGGACCACGGGACAATCGCCGACCATGCGAACGTCAACATCGGTCTGGCCGTGGCGACAGCGGACGGACTCGTCGTCCCAGTCATTCACCAGGCGGACGAGCTGGCGCTTCGTGGCATTGTGCGGCAGCGCACCGATCTCGTCGCGCGGGCGCAGGCAGGCCAGCTGCGGTTACCGGACATGCAAGAAGGGACGTTCACCATCAGCAACCTCGGCATGTATGGCATTGATACCTTTACGGCAATCATCAACGCGCCACAGGCGGCTATTCTGGCGGTCGGGCGCATCGTCGAGCGCGTTGTGCCGGTGAGTGGCCAGCCGTCAGTGCAGCCGATGATGATGCTCAGTCTCTCCTGCGACCACCGCGTGGTGGATGGAGCGCGCGGCGCCCAGTTTCTGGCAAGCGTTGCGCACCTGATCGAGGACCCGTCGGACCTGACCGAATGAGCCAGCCGCCCATCCACTGGAAATGGTCGAGATATGCACGACACATCTGCCGGCGACGGCTCCCTGCAGTTTTCGGACGCTGAGCTCAGCCGCCGCTTCGCACGGGTGCGCGCCATGATGGGCCACATGGATGTCGCGGCGCTCCTCGTCTACGGCAACGTCGCCACCCACAGCGAAATCCACTTTCTCGCCGATTTTCGTGTTACCCGTGAGGCGATACTGGTCGTTCCGCTGGATGGCGAGCCGGTGTTGTTCGTGCAATATGTCAATCACGTTCCCAACGCGCGAAGTGGCGCGCGCGTAGTGCGGGATGTTCGCTGGGGCGGGCCAGATAGCATCGCGACAGTCGCTGACGAGATGAAACGCCGGGGGCTTGCCGGCCACCGCCTCGGCATCGCTGGTATGATGCCCTGGCAGCACTATGAAGCATTGCGGCGCGCGCTCCCCCAGGCGACTTTCACGAATGCTACTCCAGCGATGCAACAGCTTCGTCTCGTGAAGAGTGACGAGGAGCTGGCCCACCTCCGCCGGGGCGCCGCACTGAGCGATCTCGCCATCGAATCGCTGGAGCGTGAGGCACGGCCCGGCATTCCCGAATACGCGCTCGCTGCCATCGTAAAAAGCGCCTACCTCGCGCTGGGCGGCCAAACCCACATTCACTACATGGCTGCCACGTCCATGCGCAACCCATCGCTCTGCGTGCCGGCGCAGCAGCAATCCAGTCGCGTGCTCGCGCGAGGCGACGTCCTCATCACGGAAATCAGCGCACAGTACCACGGCTACCCTGGTCAGATTCTGCGGCCCTTCACCATCGGCGAGCCGCCCACGCCTGACTACCAGCGCCTCTACGATGTAGCTGTCGAAACCTTTCAGCGCGTCGCCGCATCTGTTCGCGCCGGGGCCACCGCCGAAGCGGTGCTGGACGCCGCTGAGGGGATCGAGGCTGCCGGGTACACGATCTGCGACGACCTGGTGCATGGCTTCGGAGGAGGCTATCTGCCCCCGATTATCCGAACGAGACACACCGGCGCCACCAGCACGCCGGCGTTCACATTCGAGGAGAATATGACCATCGTCATCCAGCCCAATATCATTACGCGAGACGAGCGGATGGGGCTGCAGGTGGGCGAGCTGATGCGTGTCACGCAGACAGGCGTCGAATCGCTCCACCGCTATCCGATGCGCTTCATTCGGTGCGCATAGACGCACCGCGCTTCACGACGGCATGGCGCCGAGCTCTCGCAATTCACACGCTTGATCCACGCTGCCACCCACTGCGCCCGGCTGTCCCGCTTGCGGCTCCCACTTGGCCATCGGACGGCCATTTCACCGCGGGCCACCGCGCGTGATCAACTCCTATCAGGTGCATCGAAGCAGGCGTTGACATGCGTGACTGTATATATTACTATATAGACATGGAGCAACGGATAGTGGGCGATAGGTAAGATCGCGTTCGCGGGGCGTCGTGAGTGGCATCAGAATGGCACACCAGCAGCCCGCGTACCAGCCCCGGATTCAGGCGGAGCTCAACTCCTCGCCAGAAACAACCTGGAAGCAATAAGGAATACAGGAGGAGCGGATATGTCTGAAGAACGCGGAGAGGTGCGCTTCGAGGAGCGGAATATGCCTCGGCACGAACGCGCGGCTACATGGCGGCGAGATGCCGACGAGCACGGTTTCCCCGATCCACTCCTGGATTTGATCGCGATGCGTTTTCGCTTGCTCGGCGAGCCACTACGATTGAAGCTGCTTGCCGCGCTTGCGAGTGGCGAGCGCAGCGTGGGCGCGTTGGTAACACTGACGGGCGCCAATCAACCCAACGTATCCAAGCACCTATCAGCTCTGGCGCAGGGAGACCTGGTAAGCCGGCGCAAAGTGGGCACGACAATTTACTATGCGCTTGCGGATCCCAGCATCCTCACGCTCTGCGACACGGTCTGCGCAGGCATCCAGGAGCGTTTCGCCGAGCAAGCGCGCGCGCTCGGTCTGCAGGAGATGTACGAAAGAGATCGCCATGCGGGAGGAGAAGCGCACCCCGCGCGCGCTACCTTTCGAGAAGCCTGAAGGTTCTCCGTGGAGCGCGCCTCCAAGCGCTGGGCGCGCGGCGCTCCGCCAATGACCACGGACGTGGAAGGGGAAAAGACAATACCATTCCCCTTCCACGTGCGCTCGCTACCTCTATGAGGCATGGCGGACGCGGCGGACGCCGCGCAGCGTGTAGCCAAACAGTGGAGCGAGCAAGCAAATACCCACCACTCCGGCAATGAGAGGAACGAGTCCAATAACCGCGAGGACGGTTCCTCCCGTGCCCTGCACCACGATCCAGCCGGCACCGATCAATACCAATCCCACAACGATCCGTAGCATCCGGCCGGCAATGCTCTGCATGAAGCCTACGAATGCGCCCATCTCACTGCTCCTTTACCTACGGCCAGCGCAAGGCTGCTTTCCGAGCTGCTAACGGCCCGATGCGCCTCTGACGCAGCCCGCCTTACGACTACCCTCATGTTCGCTCACTCGTCTGACTGCGCCTCTAGTGGCTCTCCTTCGTCTCCCGTTTCCCCCGCATTTTGCACGGCGCGCAGCACCTCTCGCACAAACCTCGGTTCGGGCAACGCTCCCTCAAACTCGACCTGATCGTTGATCACGATCTTGGGTACGCCATAGACCTGGTATCGCTGCGCCATTTCTGGGAACTCGGTGATCTCGATCACGTCCGCCGTCACGTGCTCGTTGATGATCGCAAGCTTGTGGGCCAACCTGGCCGCGCGTGGGCAATAGGGTCAGGTCGGTGTGACGAACACTTGAATATGGAGATCCTGCTCGATGCCCTCTACGGCTTCTAAAGTCGTGTCAAGAAGATCAGGCGTTCCGGTTGAGACATCTACTAGATCCTCGACGACGCTGGAAAATTCGTAGCCAGCGGGGATGCCAAAGTACCGGACCTTTCCCTTGTTCTGTCCACTCAGCACGAAGGCCGGGATGCGCGACAGGCCGAGCTGGCTCGCCGCTGCCTCGTCGCGCACGAAGTCCTTGACGTCAAGATGCACCTTTTCTGAAAGATCGCGTAGCTCTTCTAGCAGCTCGCGTGTCTCCTTGCAATACGCGCACTCCTGGCTCGGCACGATGAGCACGGACTCCCGCTGCGTGAAATATGTCATCGTGACATCATGCTGCATGTGCTCCGCGAACAGATCACGCAGTGTCTGTTGGTCTTTTGCTGAGATCAGCGACATGTTTATTCTCCTATTCCCACGGCAAACTTCGTAGCCACAGTGGCCGGCCGTGCACTGTCCGCGCCTGTTGCCACCGCTGTGAACCCAGCGGCCGAGCGAGCGAGTTGGGTGGTATAGGCGATGCAGCGCCGCGGGATCGAGGCATCCGGTCTAGTGTTCCTGGCGGCTGAGGGCCGCGGCAACGCGCAGAAGGCGCTGTTTCGCTTCTTGGGCGACGGAGCGCACCCGGTCATTGCTCACGATACCCAGCATGGCTTCGGGATCGGCAATGTCAACCCGGCTGCCCGCGCCCGCCGCTCGCACGACGACGTTGCAGGGAAGCAGCAGGCCAATCTCCGGATCTTCGGTGAGCGCCTGATGCGCGAGCGGCGGATTACAGGCGCCGAGAATGATGTACGGCTCCATCTCGACGCCGAGCTTCTCATGCAGCGTGCGCTGGACATCTATCTCCGTCAATATGCCGAAGCCCTCGTCTTTCAGTGCGTCCCTGACCTGTGTGATTGCCTGTTCGTAAGGCACGTGCAGGCTCGTGCCAAAGCCATACGTACTAGCCATACGTGTTCCTCTTCTCGATTGCTTGCGCCAGCGCAAAGCACGGCGCCGTCAAAAGAACGTGGCCCGGTTCCTCGCGCCGACCACCTGCCTCCGAGTTTCACTATATGCCGATATAGTTATCTAAGCACGGGCATGGAAGGAATGTCAAGGAGCGACGCGCGCGTAAGCAGACTTGTGGCTGACTCTGAGACACACGACATTCGGGAAGCTGAGGTCCACGCCCCATTGGGGTGTGAAGCGGCGCGCGAGAACGCCACGCGACACGCAAAGTGCTCTCAAACTCCTCTCTCATAGAGGGTAGGTATTGCACCGGGAGGGATATACGCTGAGAGGCGGCGGCTGCTTCTGGCCGAAATACAGCGAGGGGGAACGCATGCGCAGAAACGGGCCGCACGCGCGCAATGCAAGCGAATCCACAGGTGGAGGAGAAATTGGTGGCCCCGGCGGGAATCGAACCCACATGCTCGGTTTAGAAGCTCGTGATAGGCCGTATCGCTCAATTTCGCAGGGTGTCGCAGAGTCGGTTTCCAGCGCCTTCAAACGGTCGTCTTATGCCGCCAACTGCCGGTCGCCATGAGCAGATATTATGCAAGCTGCTTGTCCTCCCCGGTCTGGACTGGGGCGGCCGTTTCCTCTCCATTCAGCTTGGCAAGCGCAGCCCGTATCTGATGCTCCCGCATTTCCAACCCACGTCGGAGGAAATCTGGGCGCATGGCTAGAACGTTGTTTAGCTCTCTCAGGCTTGTCTGCAATATTAGCCTTTCAATCACCGCCGTCACTCGGCTGTCCGCTATGTCGGCAGTATCTCGCCTGACATTGGCAGGCACGTTCCATAGTTCGCTAAGCTCGTCAACAACGCCGATCGCTACATCGGCCAAGCCCTCGATGTCACTCATGCTTTACCTCGCTCAGGTTCGGTCGGAGATCCACTCCTAAGAGGTCAAATGCCGCTTACCACCAATATAAAGGGGTTGTCTATCGCTTCGTCAGGGGTGCGTTGCCTAGGCTGCTCGCCTGCCATCTAGACGAGTGTAGCATAGGTTAGCCGACGGTGCTGACTATATGCGTCCAGGTAGTGGGTGTGGAGATATGACACTTATTCAACATTTAAAGATCGCCCGGTTTCGTTTCCACCTGAGGAGAAGCCCTGAGGTTCTTGGTGGCAGGCTTGTTGGCTTCGGGATGCCCTCCCGCCCCAACCGGCTCATCAAGCACCGCAGCGAGCTGCCGTAGCGCATCGAGCAGATGGGCTAATGGCTCTTCTCCTAGCGCCTGTCTCCATTCCTGCTGCGTTTCTTCGACGACTTGACGCGCAATGCGATTGACTTGCCAGCCTCGTTCTGTTCGTCGAATCAAGACGGCTCGACCATCAGTCGGATCGGGAACCCGCTCGACGTATCCGCGCTGCTCCAGTACGTCGATGATCTCTCCCATCGATTGCTTGGTGACTCCGATGCGCTCGGCCAGTTCCGTCAGACGGCTGCCTTCGGGCCGACACCATTGAAAGACGGGCTGATACGTCGGGCGATAATCCGTAAAGCCGCGCTCTGCTAACGCGGCTGCCACCCGCCGATCAAGCACCTGTACCGGGATCTTGAGCAGCGCCCCAATCATGAGTGAGTCATAGGGTGTCGATTGCTTTGTCATGATCTGTGCTCCCCTTTCCTCTTGACATTATAGTCAGGATTCCGTATAATTGCAACGTAGTCAGGAAACCTGATAAGTTAGTCGCCGTCACGAGCTCTTGACACGCTACAAGAGCAGCACAAGGAGCATGGTCATGCCAGCACCAACCCCGCAGCAGGTCCTGCGCCAGGTGTTCAGTGCCCTCGATCAGCAGGACTGGACCATCTTCGACAGCCACCCAGGTCTGGATGAAACCCGTCACCATTTGCCGCACATGTACGCCGCCTTTCCCGACATGCACCACACCATCGAGGTCGAACTGGTCGAGGGCGAGATGATCGCGTGTGTGGCGCAGGTGCGCGGCACCCATCGGGGGGCATTCATGGGGATCGCCCCCACCGGGAAACAGGTGAGTTTCATGCTCCTGCAGATCGAACGCATCGTCGAGGGCCAAATCGTGGAGCACTGGGCCCTTCCTGATTTTCTGAGCCTCTTCCAGCAGCTTGGCGTACCGCTTTCACTGTCTGAAGCACGCGCTCTCCCGTCATCTGACGTGTAGAGAGAAGAGGAAGGAGTGAAACCGATGTCACATGGCAATGAGCCCTATATCCTCTCCCGTGGGGAAGGTAAGTCGGTCTGGTTCCTGGGAACACTGATCACGTTCAAGGCAGAAGGGGCAACCACCGCCAACGGCTTTGGCCTGCTCGAGCTCGTCTTACCCGCAGGGTTTGCCCCACCACCCCACATTCATCACACGGAG
>DATGEP010000289.1:0-9217 GCA_035310125.1 Ktedonobacterales bacterium | reverse complement strand
TTGTTGCTCGGCGTTGAGCGTGAAGTCCATGTAGGTCCTCCGGGGTTCGTGAGGCGGACGGGGGCGACCGTCTCGCGTGTGGCTCGCGCGGGCCGCATCGCCCGCGCGCGCTGCGCTCACGATTATAACACGCGGCTGGTGGCGGTATATCCGAACATGATAGATCAGGAGGAGCGCGAGAGGCCGGCGGGTGGGGATGGGCGCGGCAGGCGGCGCGCCCAACTTATGCGGGCGCGGCAGGTGGCGCCCCTACATACCGCGGCGCGCCATCGCGCGCAGGTCGCGCCCGAAGCCACGTAGACGGAGCCATTCACGGGTGGCGCCGCCGACGACGACGGGCACGTGATGCAGGTCTTTGATGCTGGCCGCGCCGGTAAGCTGCATGGCGACGCGCAGCTCCGCCAGAAACTGATCGAGGAAGCTGTGAACGGCGGCTTCGCTTTCACTGGCGGCTTTGAGGAATGGGAAGCCCATGCCGACGAGCGTGGCGCCGAGGGCAATGGCGCGGGCGGCATCCAATCCAGAGCGGACACCGCCGGTAGCGATGATGGGTAAGCCGGGTGCGCCGCCGTGGGACTCGACGACGGCGATGGGCGTGGGAATGCCCCAGTCGCGGAACAGGTTGCCGATGCCCGTGGTGCGGTCGTCGCCACGCGAATTGGCACGTATACTCTCCATCGCGGCCATGCTGCTGCCACCAGCGCCGCCGACATCAATGGCGGCGGCGCCGGACTTCTTGAAGGCATGCGCCTGTTCGTAGCCGATGCCCGCGCCAGTTTCTTTGGCAATGACGGGGACGCCTACCGTCTCGGCGACCTGCTTGAATGCGGCGAGGCAGCCGCGCGCGCGACGGTCGCCTTCGGGCTGAGCGGCTTCCTGGAGGAAGTTGAGATGGACGGCGAGAGCGTCGGCGCGGATCATCTGGATGGCGCGCATGATCTCCTCGGGTGTGAAGGCGGGTTTGCCGGGCTGCTCGATGAGCTGCGGCGCGCCGATATTGGCGATGAGGAAGGCATGCGGCGCCTTCTCGCGGACGACGCTGTAGGTGTCGCTGAGCTGCTCGTTGACGATGGCGGCGCGCTGGCTGCCGACACCCATCGCGAGGCCGTATTCTTCCGCGATGGCGGCGAGCCGTGTGTTGATAATGGCGACGTCGGGATGACCGCCGGTGAGCGACGAGATGAAGATGGGGTGGCGTAGCTGGCGGCCCAGAAACTCAATCGAGGTATCAATGTCGTCGAGGTCCACCTCGGGCAGCGCCTGATGGACAAGGCGGATATTCGCCCACGACGCGGCCTGTGGGACGGCGACGTCATGCTGGAGCGATACACTAACATGCTCGGCTTTGCGCTGCTTGACTTCTTCGGACATAGGGTATCACTCCTTCAACGCAGATGCGGGCGCTCGCGAGCGGGCATCCCGTCCAGCCTTCGGCCACCGGCTGCGCCGGGTGTCCCCGGAGACCGGCTCTGGCTCGAACCTGCCGGACGCCCCTACGAAATCTCGTACAGTGACCACGGCGCCAGAAAATCGCGGACACGGACGGAAGGTTGAACGGTGTGCGGGCGAGACACCAGCGATACCGCTATCACGGCTGGAGGCTGGCGGCATCGAGGATGGCGCGGCGGGCAAGCTCACGCACCTGTGGAATCTTATAACGATTGTGCGCCAGCGGAGTTGCGCTGGTGACGGCGGCTTCAGCGGCGTTGGCGGCAAGGTCGGGAGTGAGGCGCTGGCCGATCAGCAGGTCTTCGGCGGCGCGGGCACGCCAGGGGATATTGGCGACGCCGCCCAGGACCAGGCGCACATGCTCCACGACGCCATCACGCAGGGCGATCTGCGCAGCCGCGCTGGTGAGGGCGAAGGCCCAGGCGTGCCGGTCCATTGCCTTCAGGTAGACGCCCTGAGCGCCCGCTGGCTGAGCGGGGACGCGCACCGCGGTGATGACCTCGTTGGGCGCGAGACGATGCTCTATGCGATGGTTGAATGTGGGCGCGGCGAGCAGGTCGGTGACGGGTATGGCACGTGCTCCACGGGGGCCTTCGATGACAATCTCGGCGTCCAGCGCGACGAGGGCCGGGGCCAAATCTGAGGGATGGGTGGCGACGCAAGGACTCTGATCGAAGATGGCGGCGTACTTATTTTCGCCGTCGCGGGCGTAGCACTCCGTGCCACCTTTGAGCCAGCAGTCGAAGGCGCCGCGGAAGTACCAACAGCGCGTGCGCTGGAGCAGATTGCCGCCGACGGTCGCCATCGCGCGCAACTGGGGAGTCGCGGCGTCGCGGACGGCCCGCGGCAGGAGCGGCAGGCGCGCCGCGACCTCGGCGTCGCGCTCGATGTCAGCAAGCGTCGCGAGCGCGCCGATGTGGAGCGCGCCGCTGGCGTCGAAGCGGAGATAGCGCAGCGCACGCGCGGGCTTGAGATCGAGGAGACGCGGGGGAGTGGCAAGGCCCGCTTTCATCAGCGGCAGGAGGTCGGTGCCGCCAGCGATGATGACGGTTTCCGGCGCTCGCGCCAGCGACGCGACGGCCTCGCTCGCGCTGGTGGCGGTTGTATGGTCAAATGCGTTCATGGTTATTTCCTAGTGCGGGCATCCGGAGGACGCTCGCACACATGTCTGCGTAGACAACTGATCCGGGCACTCTGGTGGAGCAAGTATTCCCGCCGGCCCGTGCGGACAGGAATGTCCGCGCCACCGCGGGTTTTTCCGGGCCGGCATCACTCATCGAGCATATCGAGCACGCGGTCGGGCGTCAGCGGCAGGGCGTTGACGGGGCGACCGAGCGCATGGGCGACGGCGTTGGCGATGGCGCCGGGAGTTGGGATGATCGGAGGCTCGCCCGCACCCAGAGAGCCCAGCGTGTTGGCGTGGATGTTAGGCTGATCGAGCATGACGATATCTATCTCCGGGACATCGCGGATGGTGGGAATCTTGTAGTTCTCCAGGTTGGCGTTCATGATCGTGGCGTAGCGCTCGTCCACGATGCGCTGTTCCATGAGAGCAAGACCAAGGCCCTGGATGATGCCGCCCTCGATCTGGCTGCTGAATGTCAGCGGGTTGACGATGCGTCCGCAGTCATGGACGGCGACGATACGCCTGACCGAGACGACGCCGGTGCCGATGTCAACCTCGACCTCCGCGAACTGGGCGCCGAAGGTGCGGACGGTCATGCCTTCGGCATTGGGGCCGCGCATGCCTTTCGCCGTGATCTCGTGGCCGTCCAACTGTTCGAGGAAGGAGCCGAGGGAGCCGAGGTCTTTGCCGGTCTCGCGCGAGAAGACGTTGCCGTCGCGGATCTGGAGCGCATCGGCGGGGGCCTCAGCGAGATGGCCGAGGATTTCGAGGGTTTCTTTGCGGGCTTCGACGGCGGCCATACGCACGGCAGGACCGACTGAGGCAAGCGTCATGCTGCCTCCGCTGGGGGGCGAGTAGACGCCGAATTCGGTGTCGCCCAGCTCGACACGGACGCGCTCCAGTGGCAGCCCCAGCTCTTCGGCGGCGATCTGCGCGAGCACGGTACGGGTGCCGGTGCCGATATCCTGTGTGCCGGTGAGGATCACGGCGCTGCCATCGGGCAGCAGCTTGGCGATGGCCTGCGCGGGTGGGCCACCATCGCCGCCCCAGAGCTGGCTGGCCATGCCGACGCCGCGCCGCAGGGAGCCGTCGCGCCCCTGTGGATAGCGACGCTCGTCAGCATCGCGTGTGGACCAGCCGATGCGCTCGGCGCCGATGTCATAGGCTTCCAGTAGCAGCTTACGGGCGTAGGGCTGATCGAGAAGCTGGTAGGTCCGCGCGTGGTTCTTGCGGCGGAACGCGAGCGCGTCCATACCGACGGCGGCAGCGAGGCGATCAATGGCAACCTCAAGACCGGCGATACCTTCAACGACGCCGGGAGCACGAAAGGCGGAGAAGGTGCCCACATTCGTACGAACCGGCACGTCTACCGTGCGGACGTTGTCACATTGATACAGCTCCTTGGCAGGAAGGGCGACCGGACACACCCAGGTGCCGGCGGCGCCGACGTTCTCGACAGTGCGCAGGTCAATGGCAGTGAGTGTGCCGTCGCGCCTGGCGCCGAGGCGGTACGTCTGGATGCTGGGGGGGCGATTGCCAGCGACCAGGTTCTCGGACTCGCGGCTGAGCATGTATTTGACGGGCTGGCCGAGCGTTTTCGCGGCGTACGCGGCAAGCAGCCCGCTGACATGGGCGCCGAATTTGCTGCCGAAGCCGCCGCCCATATATTGCTTGATGGCGCGCACTTGATTCTGCTGAAGTCCGAGCAGGCTGGCGACGGAGCGGCGGACGCCGAAGAGATCCTGCGTGGAGCTCCAGATGGTCAGGGTGCGGCCGTCCCATTGTGCGACGCCACCGTGGGTCTCCAGGCTGTTGTGCAGGGCAGTGGGCGTCTCGAAGCGGACTTCGACGGTGGCATCGGCGCCGGCCAGGCCGCGCTCGACATCGCCGCGCTGGTAGGTCCGTGGGTAGTCGTCGGAGATGATGTTGTCCTGGCGAGCGGTATTGACACGCGCCGCGCCGGGAGCGAGCGCCGCTTCTGGATCGGCGATGGCGGGCAGCAGGTCGTACTGGACGGCGATGGAAGCGCGGGCATCTTCGGCGCGCTCGCGGCTGTCCGCGACGATGAGCGCGACGAGGCCGCCTTGCTCAATAATCTCTTCGGCGAAGAAGGGGGCGCTGGTGGACGGGTGGAGGAGGGCGCCCGTATTGAAGCGATGGAAGATGGCACGGACGCCGGGGAGCGCCTCGGCACGCGCGACATCCACCGCGACGACGCGCGCGTGGGCATGTGGGGAGCGGAGACCAATGGCGGCGAGCATGCCGGGAAGCGCCATATCGTAGGCATATTGAGCGGCGCCGCTGGCACGCTCGGGGCCATCCACACGCGGGGTGGGCTTGCCGACGACGCTCAGCGCGGCCTCTGGTCCCCAGACGGGCGGCTCGTCGCCTTCCATGACGACGCGCTGCTCAGAGACCTCGCCCTCGAATTCGAGGTGCGTCGTGATGATGCGAATGGGCATGGGATGTATCCTCATCGTGTATGACATGCGTTCACGTTGCGCAGGATGTCCAGTCAGGTTTGGAGGAGGGGCCGACTTTCTTGCCGGCTCGCGGGTAAGAAGGCCCGCGCCACCGTCAAACCCACGTGGGACGACGCTACGGAGTGCGGGCGAGGGCGCGCGCGGCTTCGCGGATCTTGACGTAGGCGCCGCAGCGACAGAGGTTGCCAGACATGCCGCGCTCGATCTCGTCATCGCTGGGGTGTGGGTTGCGGTCGAGCAGGGCTTTGAGCGCGAGGATCTGGCCGGGCGTGCAGAAGCCGCACTGGAGGGCGTCGTACTGGACGAATGCGTTTTGCACTGGGTCGAGCGCGCCGCCGGAAGCCAGCCCTTCAATAGTGGTGATGGAGCGATGCTGGCACTCGACGGCGAGGGTAAGACAACTGTAGATGGCCTCTCCGTCCACGATGACGGTACAGGCGCCGCAGCTTCCCATGTTGCAGCCCGGCTTGGCGCCGGTGAGATGCAGATCTTCGCGGAGCGCATCCAGGAGCGTGCGACGCGGCTCGACATCGAGGTCGTGCGCGGCGCCGTTGACGGTGAGGCGAATGCGCGCCCGCTGTGGAGCGCTGAGCGTCCCATCTGGAGTCTGCTCTGACATAGAAGGTCCTTTCTGGGGTGTCGCGCGATATCGTACGCTGGCGACAACTGAATGTAGCACAGGAGAACGCTCCGGCACAAATAGCAGCCTCGCTATCGCCGTGACCGGCAGCATCTCGCAAGCGGCGCATTGGAGGCGGGGGAGTATGTCAAGTGGCGGGAACGCCGCCGTGGGTGGTGATCTGCGCCCAGAAGAGGTTAGCGAGCGCCAGATAGCCCGCGCTGGAGGGGTGGAAGCCATCGCCGGAAACGAAATCAGGATGCGCGGCGAGATTGGAGTTGAAGAGATCCACCAGGACCGCGCCATGTTTGGTGACGAGCGGGTTGATGACGGCGTTCCACTGCTGTGTGAGGGCGCGAATGGCGGCAGGGGATTCGCCCTCGATACAGGGGCCGGCGCCCTGTGCGCCCTGCTGGAAGGCGGGAAGCTGGCTGAAGTCTGGCGCGTTGGCGACAAAGACGCGCGCGGTGGTGCGGGTCTGAAGCTGGCCGAGGAGGTTATCCAGGTCGGCGGCGTATTGTCGAAGCGGCACGCAGCCCTTGAAGTCGTTGCCGACGAGCCAGACGGTGATGAGGGTGGGATGATCGGCGAGCGCCTGGGGAAGCTCGTTCAGGAGCGCCTCGTGGAGGGTATACCCGCTGATGCCGAGATTGAGCGCCCGCGAATAGTGTGGCAGGCGAGAGATGAGAACGGGCACGTAGCCCTGGGTGTTGGGATCGCCGGCGCCGACGCCGACGGCATCCGACGCGCCGATGGCGACGTAGACGACGGGTGGGTGGACGGTCGCGGTGGGTGCGGCATGATGGACGGTGCCGGCGGTTGCCGCAGATGCACAGGCGGCAAGGGTGAGCGCGAGCGCGAGGAGCAGGGAAGCGACGGCAGCCATGAGCCGGGAAGGAGGTATTTGCGGATATGGAAGGCGATGTTGTCGCTGCATCGTGGATGTCTCCAGTGAGGGCGGTACATACCGGGGCGCATCAGAATGATACCTCAAAGTATCGGAGGCGCTAATGGAAAATATTGTAGTCATATGCATGAAGGTTAGCTCCATCAGAAACGGGACGGCGGGACGGCGGGGCGAGATCTTCGATCATCGTTCCGCGACGCCGCAGCCAAGCCCATCCGGTTGCGCTCGTGTGAAGACGTTACCGCCGGAGCGGCCTCGTCGCTTTTCCTCACACTCGTTTGTGCTGGAACCGTTGCCTTCAGTGCGTTGACACGTGCGGCCAGAGGATGATACACTTCTTCACGCCAGTCCAGTACTGGCGTACGCCAAGGTAGCTCAGTCGGTAGAGCACAGCTCTGAAAAAGCTGGTGTCGGCGGTTCGATTCCGCCCCTTGGCACCTTTTTTTTGCCATCGAACGTGGAAATGTAGTCATCTCCGATTGGCCTTCCGGCGAAGATCATCCTTGCTGCGCGAGGGACATATGAGGGCATGCTCCAAATGCGACCTTGAGGGGCCTCTCACGGAATGTGCCAGGGACAGGTCTATTAGGGACGGCTACCGCCAGTAATGCTTGCTGTGTATGCGCGACGCCCGTAAGAAGTGGAATGCCACCAACGTCACCCGCTCGATTCGCACCCTCCTCATCGAGCTGTTTGCGTCCTATCGCATCTGGGACCCTCTGGTGACGTATTTGACGGCGACATACCAGCACCACTAGACTGAGGTGCGCGGCGCGCGGTCGGGGCGCTCGCTACATCGGTTTGGCGCAGGGAGGAGCAGGAGCGGATGAGAAGGCGGAGCCCACGTCAGATGCGCCGGCTGCTCACACATACGGTGTCGTGGGTGGTATTTCTCGGTGTCTCGCTGAGCTTCATGATTGGCAGCCTGTCGCACATGGCGGAGGCTGGCCCTGGCGGCATCTCGCGCCAGTTCACAACGCAAGCATTCGGTAGCGGGGTGGGCATTACAAACAGCCAACCGCCGTATGTTACCGCACGCACTGCTTACGTCTTTGATGCCGATCTCGGCTGGACGTTCTACGCCAAAGGCGCCGACGAAGAGCTGCCCATGGCAAGCTGCACGAAAGTCATGACGCTGCTGCTGGCTGTCGAAAATGGCTCGCTCACGCAGGTAGTGACCATCGGACGAGACGCTGTCGCTCTGGTGCGGTCCGATAGCAGCTATATGGGGCTGAGCGCTGGTGAGAAACTGACGCTGAACGATCTGCTCTATGGGTTGGTGCTGCCCTCTGGCAACGACGCGGCGGTCGCGATTGCGGATGCCATCGGCGGCAACGTGCCCAACTTCGTACAGATGATGAATGAGCGGGCGCAGCAGCTTGGCATGACGCACACGCACTATATGAATCCGCATGGCCTGGGCGAGCCGAACCACTATACCACGGCGCGTGATCTCGCCATCCTCTCCGGCGTCGCGATGCATAATCCGACCATCGCGCAGGTCACCTCGACAGCGCACTACAGCATTCCCAAGACCGCGACACATAAGGGGTATAGCCTGGAAACTGGCAATGACTTGCTCGCCTACGCGCGGTCGCCGTATCCTGGTGCGATTGGCGTCAAGCCGGGATTTACCGGCGACGCCGGCTACTGCCAGGCATTCGCTGCCATCCGTCATGGCCACATGATTGTCGGTGTCGTGCTGGACGAGCCATCATGGCAGGTGCGCATTGTGGATATGCGGGCGCTGCTGGATTGGGGCTTCGCGCAGGAGGGCGTCTCGCCCGCGCCGCCGCCGGTTTCCTGGTCCATGCCGCCGAATGTTTAGCAGGGTAGAAAGGCGGCTCGCGTGTTTCCTCTCGCGCATGCCTGGCTCCTCTCCCATGTCATACCCAATCCAACCGCGGCGCACTATCTTGGCTGCGTCTGGCCCGATATGCTCTTCGCCAGCCCCCTTGGTCATGCGCAGTCGCACCGGAGCGGCGCTGCCCTGACGGCCTTTGCGAAAGCGTCAGGGCAGGATGACGACGCCACAACGGTGCGTGCGTTCGTCGCGGGGGTGCTGACGCACGGGACGGAGCCGCACGGCTTTGACTGGTACAGCGACGAGGAATATGGGGGGCGACCGGCGGAGGAGCGCGGCTACGCTTTCCAGCGCGGCAAGTGTCTTACCCGGGCCGCGGCAGCGGCCTGCGACGTGCCGGAAGGCCAGGGGTGGTGGAAGGCGCACAACCTGATCGAGATCGGCTTTGAGCGACCCCTCTATGCCGCGCACTCCGAGCTTGGTGACTGCTTGACCGCCGCCTGCATGGATGAGCGGTTGATCGCAGAGATTGCCGGGCGGCTCGCGGGCTTTTTCAGCCATCCAGCGGAGGCGCTGGCGGCGCCGATGCGGCGCTTCCGCGAGGTGGTGCTGTTCCAGCCGAGGTCGGCGGGCGCGTGGGCAGAGATGTACGCGCTCCAGGTGCGGCTGAAACACCCCGGCTCCCAGCCCGACGTGGCCGCTATCGCGCGGCTGATCGAGCGGGCGGAGAGCATCATCGCGGCGGATAGGCAGGCGTATCTGGACGAGTGCGCGGCGCGTGTTGGGGCGATGGTGCGCGACGCCGGTCTGAGCTAGCTTGCCACGAAGC
>DATGEP010000288.1:0-1229 GCA_035310125.1 Ktedonobacterales bacterium | reverse complement strand
GTGGGAACCGTGGCTTCCGGTTAGGTCGTTCGTTGGTTGTTCGGTGATGTCGTGAGGCGTCCGGCCTGGCCTGCTCCGGCATGCCCTGCCCCCATACGGTGCAAGGGCACGCTCTCACGCTCAACGCACCCGCCTACTCGTGCGCGCTCACCACTTTCCAGCTTGGCTTATGCCTCTGCCACAAAATTGACGAGTCTGCCGCTGCGTGCGGATAGTACTTCGTTGAGTGCGTATCCGGCAACAGCACCACGTCCACCCGCCGGTTGTACGCCATCCAGTCCTCCGTCACCGCTCTCAGCCTCGCCTTGGGCGGCGGCTGCGGGTTCTGCGCTTCCAGTTGTTTCACTTCATCCTTCCCCAACTGGCTTTCTTTCCCCACCGCCGTCGTGTCAATCGCGCTGGCCGCGATCCCCTGGCCCACCAGGTAGTCTTTCACTCGCGCCGCCCGCCGTTCCGTCAGCGCCTGGTTGTGGCTTACCGAGGCGCGCACGTCCGCGTGCGCTTCCAGCATCAGCCGCGCGTTCGGATCCTTCTCCAGATACGACTTGAACGCCTCCGCCAGTGTCGTCAACTCATCCTGCTGGCTCTTCAGCAATCCACCTTCCGGATGGCCCTTCGTCGGCCAATCGGTGGGGAAGTACAAACTCACCAGCGCCACGCTGGAGAATTCTGTGGTTGCCGCCTCACCACTCTTGATCGACCCCGTCAGGTGCAATGTCGCCGTCCGCGTTTCATCCCCTCCGCAGGGATTTGACGCGTGCAGCGTGTAGGTTACCGTCTCGTTCACCGGCCCGTTCCCCGTCTGCTGCGGCACCGGCTGCACTTGCCGGCTTCCGCTCGCATCCACCGTCCCAAACGGATCCACCGACACCGTGCTCGCTCCCGTCGTTGACCACGTCACTGTCGCCGTCCCCTGCTGGGTCACTCTGTTCCCCACCCGCTCGTAGGTGATCTCACTCGGCGTCACCTCCAGCGAGGCATTAAAGTTGTTGTTCACCGTCACCGTGGCCGTTGGCGTGGCCACGCCGCCCGGCCCGCCCGCCGTGAACGTGTACGTCGTCGTCGCCTTCGGACTCACCTGCTGCGACCCCGACGCCGGCACATCCCCGATCCCGCTGATGTCCGTGTGCGCCGCGCCCACCGAATTCCACGTCAACGTGCTCGAATCACCGCAATTAATTTCTGTCGGCGACGCCGAAATCGTCCCCGTCGTCGGCCCCACCGCGATC
>DATGEP010000287.1:0-3581 GCA_035310125.1 Ktedonobacterales bacterium | reverse complement strand
TCACCCTCCAGACTCCATCGAGCAGCTGCATACGCACAGCGGCGCGCACCGTTCCAGTCTGTTGCCGCGCGATGGTCAGCCACAGCGACGCCTGGGTGCTATCGGCCTGCTGCACGGTAACTGTGCAGCTCATCACTTTGCCCGACAACGCATCTAGCTCGCGCTGGCTCGCGTCAAATTGTGTGGCGCTGCCGACACCCTGAAGCGATGGCGCCAGCAGATTGTAGATGGCATCATAGTTTTGCGCCTGGAGATCGGCGCAGAGCGCCTGGCCAGTCGCCGCTGGCGAGGTAGCACGCGAGCTAACCACGAACAGCACCGCCAGCACTACCGCGCAGAGCAAAATCCCAGTCGCCGCGCCCAACACCAGTGGCAGCCGGCTCCCTCTCGTGGCGCTCTGCTCCATCGCTATGTCTGGCGCGCTCGTCCCGGCGGCGTGCTGATCCCGCTGCCGCGGACGCGCGAAGCCTGGTAACATCTTCCTCAACCTTCCTCGGCGCACGGGGCGCGCCATTATCCGGCGCGGCGCACGGGCATCTGTAGCGACATCTCTGGCCAGTATAACCCGGTGGGTCATGCCACTCAACCAGGGTAGGTATTCAGACGGTTGCGGGGGAGGATGCGTAGATGCTACGCTATGGCGGGCTCGCATGCTCAGTGGCGACAGGCTGTTGAATCAGACAGGGCTGGCGAAACAGCCAGATCGTCCCACGTCTGGGGAGGCGCTCGCGGCCATCTTTGGCCGGCGCACGGCACGCGAGGCGAGCGGAAACCCTGGGCGCATGCCTACGTTCCAACCGGAGTTGGTATCATCCCGTCAGGACTACATATGGCAGAGACGCGAATCCATATCGAGAAGACCGATACCGACGAGGAAACCGTCGCCACCAACGGCAAGCTCGAAATCCGCTGGACCAAAGATGGCGAGCTGGTGCTGTTGAATCCGCACGACAAACGCTCACGAGTCGTTGGCGGTCCGCTCTTCGAGCTGACGCCGCCGAGCGGGCAGCTCCGGCCACATACACATGGCCTCGGCTTCGATGAGGAAGCGGCCACTATTCTATTGCGGGAGCGATTCGCGGATGCGCACGGCGAAGGAACACGACTCACCCGGCGATTTCCCGTCGCGATTCAGCCGCTGGTGGCCGTGTGGGCTGTCAGCGTCTACGACGATCATGAATTCGTGCGTATCGAGGTATCGCTACGCAACACCGGCGCCGAAGCCATCGGCGTGCGGCGCATGTTTCCGTTTGTGACCGGCTCGTGGTGGAGCAATATCGCGCTCAAGCTTCGCAACCGTACCACGCAATTCGCGGTCTACAAGAATGGCTGGCAATCGTGGAGCTACGCGGGTGGCATGCCGATGGGAACGGCTGATCTGCGCCCTCGCCAACAGACGCTGGTCGCCTGGCATAGTCCCGGTGGCGCGGACCCACGCCAGCCAGTGACGGGTACGGTGGATGTGGTGAGCGAATCGGTCGCGATGGTCGGGCACGCCGACCAGCGGGAGGCGCTGCTCGTAGGGTTCCTCTCGGCGCAGGTGTGGCTGGGACAGGTATATGTGATGCGCGAGGAGGGCGCCTGCGCCGCCGCTGTGCTGACGGACGATGTGATGCTGCAGCCAGGCGAGACGCTGGTGACGCCGCCGTTGGCCCTGGCACTGGGATCGCAGCGGACATTGCTCAACACCTACGCGGGCGCCGTCGCTCGCGAGGGGCACGCACGCACGGGCAGGTCCGCTCCGACGGGGTGGAGTAGCTGGTATTACTATTTCTCGCGGGTCACTGAGGACGACATCACCGAGAATGTGACGGCGCTGCGCAGCCTGCGCGGCGACCTTCCCATTCAGGTGGTGCAGATTGATGACGGCTATCAAACGGCGGTAGGCGATTGGCTCGCCGTCAACCAGCAGTTCCCTCACGGCATGAAGGCGCAGGCAGATCGCATTCGCTCGGCGGGCTACCGGCCCGGCCTCTGGATCGCGCCGTTTACGGTCGCGGCGAATAGCCGCCTGGCCCGCGAGCATCCTGAGTGGCTCGTGCACGACGGGGATGGACACCCCGTCAAGGGCGGCAAGAACTGGGATACACACCTCTATGGGCTGGATACGTCGCATCCCGGCGCGCGTGCGTGGCTGCGAGATACGTTCGAAACGATTGTGCATGCGTGGGGTTTCGACTATCTGAATCTGGATTTCCTTGCATCGGGCGCACTGCTGGGGGAGCGGCATGATGCCACCGTCACACGCGCACGCGCGCTGCGCGACGGCCTGGAGCTGATTCGCGATGTCGTGGGCGAGGGGACATTTCTCCTTGGCTGCGGCTGCCCGGTGCTCAGCGCCGTGGGCATCGTGGATGGCATGCGCATCGGTCCCGACAGCGCCCCGTACTGGCCGCCACGCTCCAAGGGATTTTCCGCGCCGCCGGGCGACGAGCACGCGCTGCCGAGCCTCGAAGGCGCCATTCGCAACACCATCACCCGCGCATGGATGCATCCGGCGCTCTGGATCAACGATCCCGACCGCCTCTTGCTGCGCGAACGCCATTCGGAGCTGACGATGGATGAGGTGCGTGTCTTTGCCTCAGCCATCGGGCTGACGGGCGGAATGGTCATGCTCTCCGACCGTCTCTCGCATCTGACGCTGGAACGGCTGAGCATCGCCTCGAAGCTGATTCCAGGGATGCCGGAGCGGGCGCTCCCCACCAACTATTTCACATATGGCATACCAGACGAGGTGGCCGTACAGATCGTGCGCCCCTGGGGACGGTGGGCGCTGCTCGGCCTCTTCAATCAGGAGCGCGGGGAGCGCGAGTTCGTGGTTCGCTGGAGTGACCTGGGGCTGGAGCGCGGCGAATATCATGCCGTCGAGTTTTGGTCGGGAGCATATCTCGGCCTCTCGAATATCGGCATCACGGTGCCCGTTGCCGGACACAGCGCGGTCGTGCTGGCCATCCGCGCCGACCGCGATGAGCCGCAGCTCCTCTCCACCAGTTTTCACATCTCGCAGGGCGGCGTGGAAATCGCCACATGGAGCTACGACCGTGCGCGGATGGAGGCGCACTGGGAGACAAGCCTCAACCGGCAGACGACGGGAACGTTCACGCTCTGGGTGCCGAAGGACCTTGCGCCGCGCAAGCTGCGCCATACCGCGTCGTCGGCGACGTGGCAGCGCAACGCAAACGGCGAGATCGCTGTGACGGCAGAGATTCGCGGCGATGCGCAGTTTACCCTGGAGCTGGAGCGCGAGCCATGACACGCGGATCAGCGGGCGATGCCGCGCCCGACCATGTAGGGGCGCCGCCTGCCGCGCTCGGCGCGCCGATGGTGGTCGGCATCAGCGGATCCAGCGGCGCGCTGCTGGCGGTGCGGACGGTTGAGGTGCTGGGGGAGCTGGGGATCGCGATGCACATCACCTATACCCGCGCCTGCCGGCAGGTGTGGCCGGAAGAGGTAGGGCGGCTCCTCGCGGACGATCTGGCGGACTGGAAGCAGCGGTTTGGGGCGCGCGTCTTCAATCCGGAGGATTTTCGGGCGCCGATGTCGAGCGGGAGTTTCGAGACGCGAGGGATGCTCGTCGTGCC
>DATGEP010000286.1:0-7549 GCA_035310125.1 Ktedonobacterales bacterium | reverse complement strand
TTCCTGGCATGATGCGCAAGACCGTCCTGGTCATCGCGGCGCACCCAGACGATATCGAAAGCTGGTGCGCGGGGGCGGTGGCTGTGCTGGTGCGCCAGGGTTGGCGCGCGGCGTATGTGCTCTGCACCTCAGGTGAGAAGGGCACAAGCGATCCCACTGAAGCGCCGAACACAGTCGCCGCCCGGCGCGAAGCGGAGCAGCGCGAGGCATGCCGCTGCATCGGCGCGCAGGAGCCTGTGTTTCTGCGGCTGCCCGATGGCGGCCTGGAAGACGACACAATGCTTCGTGGACTGTTGGTGCGGGAGATCCGCCGCATCCGGCCCGATCTGCTGATGACACATGATCCAGTGCATCCGTGGCCGCCCTACACGACGCATCGCGACCACCGCGTCGCCGGGCGTGTGGCGCTCGACGCGGCGTATCCCTACGCCCGCGACCCGCTGCACTATCCTGAGCAGCTTCGTGACGAAGGGCTGCGCCCGCACGCCGTGCCGGAGGTCTGGCTCTTCAGCTCCGATACGCCAGATCACTACGTGGACATCTCGGATGGGCTTGCGGATAAGATCGCCGCCCGCCTCGCGCATGCCAGCCAGACGAGCGACCCGGAGGCGCTTACCGAATCGTGGCGCCGGCGTGCGGAGGAGACGGGGCGGCAGGGCGGCCAGCCACTGGCGGAGGCGTTCAAGCGGCTGGCGCTATAAACTATGCATGGCCGATTGCGAGGACGCTAGGAGGAGGGAAGCGTCCTCATGGCCTCAACGAGCACGCCAGCGACGGCGTATGAACCCAGTTTGCCCAAGATCGTGGGCTGGGTGGACGAACTGGAGGTGCTGCATGCGGCTGAGCTGCTGCCGCTGACCGTGCCCGAAGTCCGTCGGCGTGGTGCGCAGCCTGGCCCCGCCGGAGGCCGTGCTGCATTGGTCGTGCTGGCGGCGATTACACCAAGCCCGCGCCATGCGCAGCCACTACCGCCGGCGGCGACACACTCGGCAGGTGCGGCTGCAGCTCTAGGCGCTATCTGACGAATGAGGCGTTGAGCGAGAGGACAATGGCAACGAGGACCACCATCCCGCGCACGTCGGCGGCGCGCTAGTCCTCGGGCGGGATACGTGTCGCCTGCGACCAGACCGCCTGCCAGTGGCCATCGCGCTTCTCGTAGATATCAGTATGCCAGTACGTCCCGGAGTCCGTGGCGCCAGCGGCGCCACGCACCTCGAATTTGGCTCGATAGCGGACAGCAGCCATCTGGTCGGAGACCCGCGCCGCAACAGGCGAGATAGGCTCAAACACGAGATAGGTGAGCTGGTGGGACGCGATCGCATCCAGATACTCGCGCTTGCTCCAGGCCGCGCCCGTGGGCGGAATGAGCTGATAGTCGTCGGCGTGCAAGCGCTCCGCCACCGCCATATCCGCCTCCCGTAGCGCACGCAGCCGCTCGCGCTCGGTCGCGCGCAGCTCCTCTTTCTCCGCCGTAAAGGGATCGTCCTGGCCAGCTTCCGCCGCCGTCTCGTTGGGGTCTCCAGTCACAGGTCGCTCCTCTCGCGAACCGTTGGCGATCGAGGTGGGGCCGGCTCTCCCTGCCTCTCCCCCTGCTCGGCACTCGCTTATCCAACCACATCTGCTGCTGTAGAACTACAGGCACGACTCGTCTACGAGAAGAAAACGCCGTTACGCTCTTGCCCAATCTCGGCAAACGCTGTCACTGAGGTATCCGCTGGATCAGAGGTAAACGCGAAGCCACTCTCGCTAGCCGACCATGCGACCGTAGCCGCATCTTCGATGAAGTCGCCGACGAAGTGGTTGGTCGTGTCGCGGACATGTACGCGGTCAGTCACACCGCTCCACCGAATGTGGTAGAAGACGTTGGCGGGTATCGAGGGACCATCCGAGAGCGCATTCCCAATGCTGAAATAGTCTTCCACGTCCTTGTTATTGACGCGCATGGACGCTGTGGCGTTGTCCAGGTCCACGTGGACGCTACCCTCGGGAAAGCGAATCGTCCAGAAGAGGCCGCTTGGGAACGGATTGATGCCAGGGTTGAAGTCGTGGATCTGCGTCAAAGAGGCACCCTGCCCCTCAAAGAGATCCAGTCAGACGAAGCCGAACGTGCCCACGTGCGTCTGGCCGTCCACACCCACGTACGTGCCCTTCATGAAGCGATTGTCCACGTCGAAGGTCAAGCGCTGCTGCTCACCAGTCGTCGTGTTGATCCCCGTTCCCGCGCCGCTCACATGCGCCACGCCGATCATTCCGTGGAAATCGGTGATGGTCGAGGGTTCAGCGGCGTGCCCTGGCAGGAACACATGGAACAGCGTGCCGCCGACGACAATACCGCCAGGAATGGGCTGTGGCGCGACAAAAGGGGCCGCCGCCTGGGCCACCGCCGGCATCCACAGGTCGGCGCCCAGGGCCAGCCCAGTCGCCAGGGCCGATGTACCAAGAAACTGGCGCCGCGAGAGGGCGCGCTCCCAAAAGTGTGCGTGGCCGGTATAGCGGCGGCCACCGCCCGCCTGCACAGTGTTCATGTATCGTACCCCTCCACACGTCCGCGCCGGAAAACGAAAAACCGGCGCACGCCCATTCAGCCGTGGCCGGTTTCGCTATTCGCTGTCAGCGATCGTCAGTGAGAGGGAAAGCCGCATGTATCGAGGATCAGCTCCATCCAGACCTTAATACCGTACTGTGGCGATCTTCCGGCTGAGCGACGGAAACACGAATCCACGGCCTGAATGAGCTTTCTACTTGATGGGGGCAAGCATAGCATGATCGCGCTCTTTCGTCAACATAATGACAAGATTGTCACCATCTTGCCGCGCCCGATTGTACACCTCTTCTCCGTCGCATCGGGCATTGACATGGGACAAGTGGGACAAGCGGACCGGGCGTTTCAAGTGGATTCGACCGCACCTACGGTATCAATGACGTGGCCCACTCCCACCGCGCGGTTCGGCTGGTCGCGCGGGGCTGGCTGGCTTTACCGCCAGGGTTTCATGGCGATTGGATGGGGTGGTGGCGCGATGTAGCTGCTCCACTTCATGTGCCGTGAGTAGCCGCGCCTTGCCGGGCGCCAGCGGGCCGAGCGTGAGCGGGCCGATGCGCACGCGCCGCAGCCGCACAGCGGGATGGCCCACCGCTTCGAGCATGCGCCGCACCTGGCGATTGCGCCCCTCGTGCAGCTCGATGCCCACCCATGTCGCATCACCCTGCGAGCGCATCAGCCACGCGCGCGCTGGCGCGGTGGGGCGCGTCTCACCGGGGAGCAGTATGCCGTGGGACAGCCGGTCGAGCGTGCCGGGCGAGGGGCGCCCCACCACCAGCGCGGCGTATTCCTTAGCGGGCGCATAGCGAGGATGCGTGAGGCGCAGCGCGAAATCGCCATCGTTGGTGAGCAGCAGGAGTCCCTCGGTATCGCGGTCGAGCCGGCCCACCGGGTAGACCCGCTGCGCGCGCCATTCGTCCGGCAGCAGATCGAGCACCGTGCGGCGTCCCTGTGGATCGCTGGCGGTGGTGACGGTATCAGTAGGCTTGTTGAGGAGAATGTAGAGCGCATCTTCGGCTGGGCGAACCACCGCGCCACGCACGCGCACCTCATCCGTCGCCGGGTCTACGCGTGTGCCCAGCTCGCGGACGACCTGGCCGTTGACGGTGACGGCTCCCGCCTGAATCAGCTCCTCGGCGTGGCGACGCGAGGCGACGCCGGCATGCGCGAGGTACTTTTGCAAGCGCTCACCGGAGGAAGCTGGAGTGGTCATGCCGTTAGGCCACCAGCATATTGAGGATGACGCCGGTGTTGCCGCGCGGCTGGGACGATTGCGCGGGCTGGATGGTATCGCGGCGCGCTGGCAGAAAGCCAATCGCCATCGAAGGCTGGCGTAGGCCGCGTAGCTCGTCCGCGAAATATTCCAACAGGTCCGGTACCATCAGGTCCAGGGCGGCGGCAAGGCGCTCCAGCACGAGCGCGGAGGGATATTTCTTGCCGCGCTCGATCTCGCCGAGATAGACAACCGAAAGCGCGGAGCGTTCGGCCAGCTCCTTCAGGGTCATCTGCCGCTCGCGCCGCTCGCGCCGGATCACCGCGCCGAGCGTGTGCTGTAGGTCCGCCATAGTGCCGCCTCTCTCAAACGCATGCTCGTAGCATACCTTGCGCGCGAGCCTATGCCGTAAGCATCGCTTCTGCCTTCAATTCTAGCCGATGCGCGGATACCCTTCAAGCATAAGTTTTGTCGCTCGCGGCACACCAGTGTCGCGGCACAGCGGGAATCGGGGCCATTCCCCCATTACCGCGCACAAGGAGATGGCGTATGCCGTATTTTTCGCCGCGCATCCTGAACACCGATCCGCCGGACCGCAATCCGTCGCTAGCGGTGCCCATCATCTTTGAGAAGGTGGAAGCGCCGCGCACGCTCTGGGAGTATCACGTCGTGACCATTGACCCGCGCGAACAGGAGCCGTTGGGAGAGTCGGAGCTGGCCGCGCTAGGGGCCGATGGCTGGCTGCTGGCCGGAATCCTGCCCCATCCCGCCGAGCGTGTCACGTCCCGGGTGTCGTACTACTTCGTCCGTCAGGCAGCCTGATCGCTGCCGGAAGCTGCTCAGAAAGGGTGCTACTGCTATGCAGTTTGATATGAGCGCCGCACAGGGCGCCAGCATGATCATTCCGACCGTGATTGAGTCGGGCAGCCGGGGCGAGCGCGCCTACGATTTGTTTTCGCGGCTGCTACGGGAGCGAATCATCCTCGTCACCGGGCCGGTGACGGACGAGCTGGCAGGCTTGATCGTCGCGGAGCTGCTGTTCCTGGAGGCGGAGAACAAAGAGCGCGACATCAACATGTATATCAACTCGCCGGGCGGCGTCATCACCGCCGGACTGGCGATCTACGACACGATGCGCTCGATCCGCAGCCCCATCGCCACCACCTGCGTTGGCTGGGCCGCCAGCTTCGGCACCATCCTGCTGATGGCGGGCGATCCCGGCCGCCGCTACGCGCTGCCCCACGCGCGCATTCACCTGCACCAGCCGCTGGTGCCGCAGGGTCCCGGTGGCCAAACGACCGACATTGACATCTTCGCCCGCGAGATGCTGCACACGCGCGATGTCATCAACGACATCATCGCCCTGCACACCCGCCAGTCCCTCGATCGCATCCAGCACGACACCGAGCGCGACTTCTACATGAGCGCCGAGGCCGCGCGGGAGTACGGTATCGTGGACGAAGTGCTGCAGCTGGAGGAGTGGAAGGAGCGCGAGAAGCGCCTGTAGCGTGATGCCAGTGTTCGCACACCGCGAGCCTGGCCTGAAAGTCCGCGGCCCATCCTATCTGGACAGGGGGCGCCTGTCAATTTGGGATGAGCCGCGGGCCTTCAACCCGCGAGCCTGATATATAGAACTCGCCCGAATTATGAGGGGAAAGACTCATGCGCATCCTGGTCATCGGCGGAACGAACTTCATCGGGCCGCATATTGTGCGGCGGCTGGCCGGGCAGGGCCACGAGCTCGTCCTGTTTCATCGCGGGCCGCTGGCGGCGGACACGCCGAAAGGGCGGTTCGCGCGGGGCGCCGAACATGCCGATCTGCCGGCGGGCGCGCGTCAGATGTATGGCGACCGCGAGCGACTGGCGGACTATGCGCATGCGCTGCGGGATAGCGCGCCGGAGGTCGTGCTGGATATGATTCCGCAGAACGACGACGACGCCCGCGGCGTGCAAGCCGTGTTTCGCGGCGTCGCGCGGCGCGTTGTCGCGATCAGCAGCCAGGATGTCTACCGCGCGTATGGGCGGCTCCTGCGCACCGAGCCGGGGCAACCCGACCCGCTGCCGCTCACCGAAGATGCGCCGCTGCGGGAGCGCATGTACGCTCAGGCCGGAATGATTCCCGGCGCCGAGCGCTACGAGAAGATCCTGGCGGAGCGCGTGTATCTCGGCGATGCGGCGCTGCCCGGCACAGTACTGCGTCTGCCGGCGGTCTACGGTCCCGGCGACCACCAGCACCGTGTCTTCGAATACTTGAAGCGAATAGACGATGGGCGCCAGGTCATCGTCCTGGAGGAGCATTTGGCGGACTGGCGCTGGACACGTGGCTACGTGGAAAACGTCGCGGATGCCGTCGCGCTGGCCGTGACTGACGAGCGCGCGGCGGGGCGTGTCTACAACGCTGGTGACCCCGACACGCTAACGCAGGCTGAGTGGGTGCGTGCCATCGGCGCTGCGGCTGGCTGGCACGGCGAGATCAAAACGGTGCCAGCGGAGCGCCTGCCCGAGGCCATGCGCTTCGACGGCAATCTGGCGCAATCGTGGGTGACGGACTCGTCGCGTATCCGGCGCGAGCTGGGCTACGCCGAGCGTATCCCGCGCGACGAGGCGTTGTTGCGCACGGTGGCCTGGGAGCGCGCCCATCCGCCCGCCACCTTCGACGCGGCGCAATTCGACTACGCGGCGGAGGACGCGGCGCTGGCAGAGTAGGATTTCTCGGAGGGGGGCCGGGCCGGCGAAACGCTGCGGAACAACGGGATGGGATAGCGCACTATCAGCACGGCCCTCGATCTTCGATCACGATGTTTGAGCGACGGCTTTCCGAGCTTCGTCCAGCGTCGGCAAGGACGCGAATGGCCTCGGCAGAGGTCCGCGACTCCACAACAGGATGCCATCGCGTGCGACGTTCTCCACAAAGGTCGAGTCCCAGTCGCCCAGATTCCCAACCGCCGTCAGCACATTGACCTCACGTGGCGCGGCGCGATGCTGATCTTCGGCCAGCCCAATCGTGTGACTGACAGCGAGCCGGCGTTCCAGCGGCAGGTGATCGAGCGCAGGCTCCAGATCGAAAACCAGCAAGAGGTCCACGTCGCTCGGTTCCGCATCGTCGAGCGGGCGCGCCTCATGGCGTGCGACTGAGCCGAAGAGAATCGCCGCGCGCAGGTCCGCATGGCGCCGCGCTACGCCGGTAACGATTGCCCGCACGAGGGCCGCCATTTCGCTCTCCAGCCAGGGCACGAGTAGTAGTTCCATCTCCTCGATCTGGAGCATCTGTCCGTCTCCCTCAGCGTTCATCCGATCGGACACATGCGACACGTCGTTGCTGCCCATCAGGTGTGCGCCCATTGCCGAATCTCCTGCCAGAGAGCCTGCGCTTGCGCCAGATCCGCATTCAGATTCTGATGTCCGTACCAACCGCCGTTGCGTATCTCCTCGAGAACCCGCCATCGCTCGGCAACGGCTGGCTCTTCAAGGTCACGCAGATACGAGACCAGCTTCGTGTGATTCTCTTTATGCTTCCCATACTGCGTTTGGCATTTCAGCGCGATCCAATGGAACGCGGCACCGTAATAGCTCTCGATCAGCACGCGGTTAGCCCGCGAGCCAGCCGCCGACGCAGTGAGATCAGGCAGGACCGCCTCGATATCTTCCGCCGCCTGGCGATGATCTTCGGCCTTCACGTTCCACCTCGATCTGGTGTACCTGTCTTCAATGTTCAGCTATGCCCATGTGTCATGGCCTTCACCAAGTGTATCACCTAGCGCTCACCCGACATCGCAGCCCAGCGCCTGGGCGACGGC
>DATGEP010000285.1:0-18143 GCA_035310125.1 Ktedonobacterales bacterium | reverse complement strand
AGATCATGGGACGGAACAAGTTCGGCCCCCAGCGTGGCCCCTGGGCTGACGACGACTGGAAAGGGTGGTGGGGGGACGATCCGCCTTTCCATACGCCGGTGTTCGTCCTCACCCATCATCTCAGGCCGACCATCAAGATGCAGGGCGGAACCACGTTCCACTTCATCGACGCGAGCCCGGCTGAGGCCCTGGCAGCGGCCCGGGAAGCGGCCGGGGGCTTGGATGTGCGCATTGGCGGAGGGCCAACAACGGTGCGTGCGTTCCTGGCAGCTCATCTGATTGACTACATGCATATCGCTGTCGTGCCCATTGTGCTGGGACGCGGGGAACGCCTTTGGGACGATCTCGAGGCCCTCGAGCAGCACTACGCAATTGAAGCCACGACCTCGCCCAGCGGCGTGACCCATCTCACATTCACCCGCCGATAGCTTTCGTCCGCAAACAGGGTGGTTCAGTGACCGATCTGTCATGCCGGAATGCCGGGGTGCGACTGGCCCGGAAGGACTCCGGTCAGAGCAACTCTGCCCCGAACCTTCCTGGTCACCCAGCCTGGATCGTTCTCGGGCGAGTGAGCGTCCGGTCAGGGCGGCTGGCATGGCCGGAGGAGGCGCCGTACCACACCCCGGTGTTCGTCGTCACCCACACCAAGCGTGACCCGTGGGAGCGGCCGGGCGGCACCACCTTCCAGTTCGTCAACGACGGCATCGAGAGCGCGCTGCTCCAGGCCCGCGAGGCCGCCGGCGACCGCGACGTGCGCATCGCCAGCGGAGCCGAGACGATCCAGGAGTACCGGGACAGCGGCCTGATCGACGAGTTCTCGATTACACTCGCGCCCGTGCTGTTCGGCACGGGCATCCGCCTGTTCGATCGCGTGGACCCCGCCCGCCTCGCGCTGAACCAGGCCCGCACGGACGCATCGTCCCGGGTGACCCACCTGACCTACACCGCCGTGAAACGCTAGCCCGCGTTCCCGCAGCGTGCGGTGCCGGCGTGTCCCCGCAGGGCGAGGTGCCGGTCGGTCAGGTCAGCTCGTCAGTCAGGTCGGGTAATCGAATTCGTTGGCCTGGACGCCGCGGACGACGGCGCCGATCTCGGCCTGGATGAAGAGCAGCGCGGGAGTTGCGCAGGGTGGAAAGTGGGCCGTTGCCGGGGCGGATCGAGCCAGCGAAAGGACCTGCCCTTCATGTCCCACCGTCATGCCCCGTTGTCGTTCGAAGGCCGACTGCGTCTGGTGCAGCGTTGTCAGCAGCGCCCGATTAGTCAGGTCGCCGCAGAGATGGGAATCTCGCGGGTGTGTATGGTTAACCTTCTTCCCGTGCATTCTGCTAGACTGCTGTTGAGGACGGCAACTACTCAGCCACATTGATTGGTATTAGCCGCGGGATCGCAGTCCACGGCCGAAGCCGGTGTCGCGCTGATCACCGTCGGAATGTGCCTCGTCGCCACCGATGGGGGGGAAGAAGGCGCTTGAGCCGGATGGGCCGCGTGATGACGCGGCGCCGTGTGTCCCGTTCGCGCGCCCTGCCCGTTCGAGCGCCGCCGCGGTGGCGACAGCTTGCGGGCTGGCGGTGGCTTTGCCTTTCGCGCCGACGGCGAGCGGCAACAGCTCGCGGAGCTGCGCCAGCCATTGTTCCTCATCGGCGGCGAAGAGGCGGCGGGGCACGTGAATCTCGCCAAGCGTCACCCGCGCGTCGTTGCGATACTTGCGGTAGAGCGCCACGCGGTCGGCGGAGACGGTGCGGCGCAGCTTGAGCAGCACCTCGCCGTCGCGCAGTGAGATGCCCTCGTAGCCGTACGCGGCGGCCTCGGTCTTGAGCCGGATCAGATCCAGCAGGTGGGCGACCGCTGGCGGCGGAGTGCCGAAGCGGTCAGTCAGCTCAGCGACCATCGCCTCGGCCTGCTCGGGCCGCTCCAGGTTCGCCATGCGCTGGTAGAAGTTCATCTTCAGCGCGCCGTCGCCGATGTAGTCATCGGGGATGTAGGCGTCAACGGGCAGCTCGACGGTAACGGGCGCCTGGCGCGCGCCGTGTGCCCCTACAGGCGCTTCGCGGGCGCGCTCGCCGCGCAGATCTTGAACCGCATCGGCCAGCAGCTTCGCGTAGAGGTCGAAGCCGACGGCGTTCACGAAGCCAGATTGCTCCGCGCCCAGGAGGTTGCCGGCGCCGCGAATCTCCAGGTCTTTCATCGCGATGCGGAAGCCTGCGCCAAGCTCGGTGGCCTCGAAAATGGCGCGCAGCCGCTTCTCCGCCACGGGAGTGAGCTGCGTATCTTTGTTGTAGAGGAAGTAGGCGTATGCCTGGTGGGAGCCGCGTCCGACGCGCCCGCGTAGCTGATAGAGCTGCGAGAGGCCGAAGTACGCGGCGTTGTTGACGATAATGGTGTTGGCGTTCTGAATGTCCAGGCCGTTCTCGATGATCGTCGTGCAGACCAGCACGTCAGACTCGCCGGCAGAGAAGTCGAGCATGACATGCTCGAGCTGGTCCTCGGGCATCTGGCCGTGCGCGACAGCGAAGCGGGCCTCCGGCACGAGCTTTTGCAGCTTGGTCGCGATGGCCTGAATGCCGTGGACGCGGTTGTGGACGAAGAAGGCCTGGCCGCCACGGTCAATCTCGCGCAGGATCGCCTCACGCAGTAGCGCGTCCTCGGTGTGCCGGATGTAGGTGCGGATGGGCAGACGCTCTTGCGGCGGCGTCTCGATGACGCTCATGTCGCGCACGTTCACCAGCGCCATGTGCAGTGTGCGCGGAATTGGCGTCGCGGTCAGCGTGAGCACATCAATCTCCGTGCGGAGCTGCTTGAGCCGCTCCTTGTGTGCTACGCCGAAGCGTTGCTCCTCGTCAATCACGAGCAGCCCCAGGTTCGCGAACTCGACATCCTTTTGCAGCAGCCGGTGCGTGCCGACGACAATGTCCACCTTGCCTTCAGCCATATCCCGCAACACCTCCTTCTGCTCCTTCTCTGAGCGGAAGCGACTGAGCAGCTCGATGCGCACGGGGTAGGGCTTGAGGCGCAAGGTGAAGGTGTTGAAGTGCTGGAGGGCGAGCACGGTGGTGGGCACGAGCACGGCCACCTGGCGCTGGTCCAGCACGGCTTTGAAGGCGGCGCGCAAGGCGACTTCGGTCTTGCCGTAGCCGACATCGCCGCAGACCAGGCGATCCATTGGGCGCGCGCGCTCCATATCAGCCTTGACCTCTGCGATGGCGCGGGATTGGTCGGGCGTCTCCTCGTAGGGGAACGCTTCCTCCAGCTCTTGCAGCCAGGGCTGCTCCTCATCCGTGGGATACGGGTGTCCTACAGCCATCTCGCGGACGCTGTAGAGCCGCAGGAGATCCTTGGCGATCTCGGAGACGCTGTCGCGGGCGCGCTGCTTGGCGCGTACCCAGTCGGAGCCGCCAAGCTTGCTGAGTGCGGGGGCGCCGTCGCCCATGCCAATATAGCGGGTGATGCGGTCAAGCTGGTCCGTGGGGATGTAGAGCTTGTCAGTGCCGGCGTAGTGGATGAGGAGATATTCGCGGTCAACGCCGCCGTTGTTGAGCTTGACCAGGCCATCGAAGCGGCCGATGCCGTGGTCCTGATGCACGATGAAGTCGCCGGGCCGCAGCTCCGCCAGGAACGAGGCCGGCGTGCTGCCGGCGCGGCGCTGGTCGCCATGACGCTTGGACCAGCCGAAGATTTCGCTGTCGGTGTAGACGGTGAGGGCCATCGAGCGGCTGTGCCATCCTTCGGGGAAACGCCCGTGGATCAGCGCAAGCGCGCCCGGCTCCGGCGCATCGGGCAGATCCGTCGCGGGCGAGACCATGACGATGCCGCTTTTTCCCAGCAAGGCTTCGTCGCCGAAGACCTCCGCCAGCCGGCGGGCCTGGCCGCTGACGATGACGATGCGCTGTCGCTGGCTGAGCAGCTTGCGCACATCGGTGGCGAAGGCGCGCAGACGCCCACCGTAGGAGCTTGCCGCCGTGAGATCGGGTGCCAGCGCGCTTCCGGTGGGGTCGCCCGCCGCCTCATCTTCGACCAGCGTGGCGAAGCGTAATTGCGTTTGCGCGGCCACCGGCGATGCCAGTTTTCCCCAGGGCAGGAACGCGGGCAGCAGCCCCGGCGGATTTTCGCCATCGCGCTCCATCTGATCGCGCACTTCTTCACCCTGCCGTGCCAGGTCTTCGGCGGTACGCTCGATGATGTCGGAGCTATGCAGCACGAGGACGCTGGCCGCCGGCACGTAATCAAGCAGCGACGCTTCGGCGTGGAGGTATGGCAGGTAGAACGCGATGTCGTCGAAAGATTGGCGGGCGCGCAGGGAATCTAGATCGCGCTGCCAGCGGGCGCGGGCGTCGGGGTCCATGCCGATGGTGCTCAGCGCATCCAGGCGGGCCGCCGCTTCCCGACCGTGTAGGGCGAGCGCCTCGCGCGCGGGGCCGATGAGCACGGCATCCACGGGATTGAGGGAGCGCTGTGTCTCGGCATCGAAGGTGCGGATGGAGTCTATCTCGTCGCCCCAGAACTCGACACGGACGGGACGGGCGAGCGCGGGCGGGAAGAGATCTACAATGCCGCCGCGATGACTGATCTGCCCGACATCCTCCACTTCGGCGACGAACTCGTAGCCGAGACCCATCAGGTGCTCAAGGAGCTGCCGGGGATCGAGCTGCAAGCCATTGCGCAGCTCCAGGAGTGCACTGGCGAACTCGGCGGGCGGCATGACGGGCTGAGTGAGCGCGCGCGCGGAGCAGACGACGACCATCGCGCCAGCGGGCCGTGTCAGCGCCGTCAGCACGTTCATACGGGTCTTGACGGATTGCGCGTCAGGCATCAGCCGCTCATATGGCAGCGCATCGCGGTCGGCGTAGGACAGCACCGGAATGTCGCGGCCCACCAATCCTAGCACGGAGTCGGCGATGCGCTCGGCGCTTTCCTGGTCGCGTGTGACGTAGATGACGGGGCGGTCCAGGGAGACGGCGAGGGCGGCAACCAGGTAGGGCTTGGCGGCTTCGGTGACGCCGGAGAGCAACGGCGCGGCGGCGCCAGGCGCCAGACGCTCGCGCAGGCGGCGAAACTCTGCGCGATCAACGAGCAGCGGCAAAAGACCACGTAGTGACAAGAGATGCCTCCAGCGAGATGTCGTATTTCTATGATGCGTTAAAACGGTTCATTGCGGTGTCAATGCCTTCGGTGAGCCAGCAGTGGGCGGCGTCGGCGGCGCGGGCGATGGCGTCATCGAGCGCGAGCCGCTCGTCTCCGCGGGGCGTACTCAGCAGGAAGTCTACGTTTTCGTCGCGGCCATGCGCTGGGCGGCCCACGCCAATCTTGATGCGGGGAAAGTCGGTTGAGCCGAGCCGGCGAATGGTATCCTCAAGGCCGTGCTGACCGCCTGCCGAGCCGCGAGCGCGCATGCGCATCTTGCCAAGGGGCAGATCGAGGTCGTCGCAGATTACCAGCAGGTCAGTGGGGGTGAGCTTATAGAAACGCACGAGACTGGCGACGGCTAGCCCGCTCTCGTTCATGTAGGTTTGGGGCTTGGCGAGCACGACTTTCTCGGCGCCTACGCTGCCCGACGCGATATGGGTCTTTCCACGGCCGGACTCCCATTTCCAGCCGTAGCGACCGGCCAGCGCGTCCACCGCGTCGAAGCCGGCGTTGTGCCGCGTGCGCGCGTAGCGCAGTCCGGGATTGCCCAGCCCGACGATGACCTTCACGACAGTAACCGCTCTCCTGTTCCAAACGAGCTATGCGGCGCGGGCGCGCACAACGCCGGGAGAGTCCCTGTGACGACCCCCCTGCGCTCCACTCATTATACCACTTTGGAGGCTCAGTAGCGTGGCAGGCGCCTCAAGATGCGTCTGGAGGCATGCCGCCACGAAGCGCTGGCAGGTCGCGCACGGTCCACGCCGCGTGGTAGGATACCCGCGACGACACGCACGGATGACGCACACGTAGGAGGAATCCCCAATGCCGCTCGATCCATCGCTGGTTGGTCATGAGACGCAGGTTGAGACCGGGACCATCGCCGCTGAGGATATTCGTGCTTTTGCCGAGGCCGTTGGCGACACGAACCCCATCTTCCGTGACCCCGCGGCCGCCCAGCTATCCGGCTTCGCCAATATCCCCGCGCTGCCCACGTTTGTAACGCGCTTCCGCGTGTCCTTCGCTGAAGCGGGCCTCGATCCTGAGCATTCGCAGGTGTTGCATGGCGAGCAGGAGTATGAGTATACGCGCCCACTTTGCGTGGGCGACACCCTGAGCGTGCGCCATCGGGTCGCCGCGATCCGGCAGACCGCGCGGGCCGGGGGCATGGCGATCATGACTATCGAGCAGCTTGGGGATACGCCAGAGGGTGAGCGCGTCGTGACGGGCCGCTCGACCGTTATCGTGCGCGACGCGCCGCCGGATGCCGGAGCCGCGTCCGCGGCGGCCAGCGGGAGCGGCGCCAAGGCGCGCCCAGCGGGGGGTGACGCGATTCCCATACTTTCGAAGTCCGTCACTCAGGAGCAGATCAACGCCTACGCTGAGGTGAGCGGGGACCATAACCCTATCCATATCAATCCAGAGGCGGCGCGGGCCGTGGGTTTGGATGGCACGATTGCGCATGGCATGCTCAGCATGGCGTTCGCCGGCCAGATGCTTACTGACTGGGTCAGCGCGCAGAGCGGCGACCGCGGCTGGGTGGTGCGCCTCAGGGTGCGCTTTCAGGCGATGGTGCGGCCAGGCGACACGCTGATGTGCCACGGCGTCGCTGGCGCGCGGGAGAATGGCCGCCAGCACCTGGATGTGTGGATAGACAATCAGGCGGGCGAGCGCATCCTTACGGGTGACGCCGATGTCGCGCTGGGCGAGGGGTAACCTCTACCGCCTCCGGCGGCGGCCGATACTGCCGCCGACAAAGAGGAGCGCGCCGCCGCCGGCCAAGCCGGCGCCCGTCAGGCCCAGGGTCGTGCTGGCTGACACAGTCGTGTTCTCGTTGCCAAATTGGGGCGGCTCCGTGGGAGTCCGGGCGATCTGCGAGGGGGTGACGTCCGGCGTGATACTCGGCGTGACACCGGGCATATCTGACGACGACGAAGATGGCTGTGGCGTCGGTGTCGCGCTGCCCTGAACGCCCACATGAGAGGGCGCATGGGTCGTCGTACTTGACGCTTCTGCTCCGTTCGAGGTTCGTTGCGAAGAAGAGGCGGAGGGCGCGTAGCCGCTTCCCGCACCGGAGGGGCCGATGCTGCCGCTCATGAGCGCGCTGCCCAGGATCAGCAGCAGACCTACCGATGCGGCGACGCCACCGGTCCACTGGGTCGCGCGGGCGAGCCGGCCGCCGCGCCGCACGGGCGGAGTCGCGAGTCGTGCGGGCGCGGGCTGCTGGACGGGGAGGGTGAATGAGCGCGGCAGAGCGGGAGTGGGGAGCGCGCGCAGCAGCTTACGCACGTGGCGCAACTGGGCCAGCTCACGCTGGCACTCAGCGCATCCCACCAGGTGCGCCTCCAGGACTTTTCGCTCGCCGTCCGCCAGCTCGCCGTCCAGGTATGCGGAAAGCTGCTCGCGCCGCTGATCCCAATCGCCGTGTTGTGTGCCGTTACCGCTCGTCATGCCCTACCGCTTTGTCGCTAGCTGAATGTCTATCCACCGTCACGACGGCCCGAACCGCCGAAAAGTTCCCCGTGGCGCAAGAGAAGTCCGCGCAGGTGTGTGCGTGCCCGCGAAATGCGCGATTTCACCGTTCCCAATGAGGTATTCATCACGCGGGCGATCTCGTCGTATGGCATCCCCTGGATGTCGCTGAGAATCACGGCGAGCCGCTGCTCCGGCGGCAGCTTCAGCAGCGCGGCCTGGATCTGCTCGATCATCTCCGCCTTTAGCGCGACCCGCTCCGGATCCCAGGATGGATCTATCATTGCCCTGGGGAGCCGGGCATCGCTGCTTTGGGCCGCCGCTTCGCCGTCGCGGTCGTCCTCAAGCGCGGCTTCCAGGGATGTCGCGGGGCGCCGGCCCTGGGCGCGCCAGTAGTCATAGCAGCCGTTGCTGACGATGCGCAGCAGCCATGCTCGGAATGACACGCCCTTGAAGGAGCCAATCGCGCGAAACGCCGAGAAGAAGGCGTCCTGGGTTACATCCGCCGCCGCCTCAGGATCACCGAGCATGCGCAGGGCCAGCGCATACGCTCCGGCCTGGTGCGTTTCCACCAGCTGGTTGAACGCGCGTGTGTCGCCCTTCTGGCTGCGTGCGATCAGCCCGCTCTCCAGGCTGCGCACGCGCTCCTCGCCGCCCCGCGAATCGTCAGGCATGCTCCCTCCAGCGTATGCTTGCGCTTCAGTGTATCGCGCCGGACCCAGCGTGTCCAATAGCGCTGGAGCGCAGAAACGTCACCCCCGGCGGGCGCGGCAGGCGGCGCCTCTACCAGTCGCGGGCGCGGGGAGAGGACGGCGTAGATGTACGAAGCGGACACGAGTACACCGCGGCTGTGAGAAACGGGTATGCTTCTAAGCACGGCACGCGCTGTGCGAGCACCGATGATGCCTACCTCAGCGTGGTGAGTATATGAAGATGGGAGAAGATCGCATGGCAGCAGCGGGCTATGGCTTCGTTGGCTTCGAGCGATACCTCAATGTACGTACGGCTTTTGGCGCCAGTTTCTCACCTGACGGCACGCAGCTCAGCTTCCTGACGGATATCACGGGCGTCGCGGAGGTGTGGCGGGTGGCTGTGGATGTGGGTGCGGCGTTGCCCGCGTGGCCGGCGCAGCTGACCTATCGCGGCGAGCGGGTGGAGAGCGCGACATTCTCACCCGCTGCTGATAGGCTCCTCGTCACCGCCGATGTGGGCGGCAACGAGCGCTCGCAGCTCTATCTGCTGGCTGCCGACGGCTCGACATTTGTCCCGCTCACCAACGAGCCAGAGACCATCTTTCAATTCGGTGAGTGGTCGCCGGATGGCGCCCGCATCTGCTATAGCAGTAACGAGCGCGACCCGCGCTACTTCGACGTGTATGAGCGGGACATCGCGAGTGGCGAGACGCGGCGGCTGCTCCAGCAGGACGGCACCAACTACGCCGCGCGCTACTCGCCGGATGGGCGGCAGGTGCTCGCCATGCGGTTCGACGCGAACGTGCGCGACCAGCTCTGGCTGATTGACGTGCAGACACGTGAGGCGCGCCTGCTGACGCCAGAGATTCGCGAGGGGCAGGCGCGGCATATCGCCGCTCAGTGGTCCGCCGACGGCAAAGGACTGTATCTACTCAGCGACCGGGGCCGCCAGTTTCTCTGCCTCGCCTACCTCGATCTCGCCACGACCGCGCTGACCTATCTCACCGACGACCAGTGGAACGCCGACGAGCTGGCGCTGACGCATGACGGCAGCCGGCTGGCGCTCGTCACCAATGAGGATGGGTACTCGAAGCTCGTCATCTTCGATGTGGCGGATGGCTGGGAGCGCCGCCGCCCGCTGTCCGCGCCGGAGCTGCCCGCCTGCGTCGTGCGCGAGGTCACGTGGTCGCGCGATGGTAGTCGCCTCGCTTTCACGCTGGACGCGGCGGACGATAATCCCGATGTGCGCGTGTGGGATGTGGAGCAGCAGACACTCTGGCGGGCGACGCGCAGCGATACGGCTGGCATTGCGCGCGCGAGCTTCGTCGCGCCGGAGCTGGTGCACTATCCCACCTTCGATGGCCGCGAGATACCCGCGTTCCTATTTCTGCCGCGAACGGGCCAGACGCGGGGGCTGCCTGTTGTGGTGTGGGTGCATGGCGGTCCCGAAAGTCAGTTTCGCCCCAACTTCAATACCGTCATCCAGTACCTGGTGCGGCGCGGCTATGGGGTGCTGGCGCCGAACGTGCGCGGCAGCGCGGGCTACGGGTATGACTACCAGAGTTTGGACGATGTACGCCTGCGCATGAATTCGGTGGCGGATCTGCGCTTCGCGGCGGAATGGCTCGCGCGGAGCGGCACCGCTGACGCGGCGCGCATCGCCGTGATGGGCGGCAGCTACGGCGGCTTCATGACGCTAGCCGCGCTGACGACCTATCCCGATCTTTGGGCCGCTGGTGTAGACATCGTCGGTATCGCCAACTTCGTGACGTTTTTGGAGAACACGGGACCCTGGCGACGCAAGCTGCGCGAGCCGGAATATGGCAGCCTCGAACACGACCGGGAGTTTTTGGAGGAGATTTCGCCGCTGCGCTCGGCGGACCACATCGCGGCGCCGCTCTTCGTGCTGCACGGCCGCAACGATCCGCGTGTGCCGGTGGGCGAGGCGGAACAGATCGCTACAGCGGTGCGTGCGCGGGGGTTGCCCGTGGAATATTTGGTCTTTGACGACGAGGGACATGGCATCATCAAGCGGGCTAACCGGCTGATCGCGTATCCGGCTATCGCCCGCTTCCTCGACGCGCATCTCAAGCCGAGTTCAGTGTGAGACAGCTTGCCAGGGCGGGAGGTCGGCAGGCGTACGCGCTAGCTGATTTTAACGCCGGGACGTGCATCCTCTCCAACCAATCACGTACAGACTGACATCTGCCGAACAGGTCAAGCCGCTGGATAACGCTCTCTTATCCGGCAGCTTTCTTTTGTGCGTGGCAGCACATCGCATCTGCGATTGACGTCGCCTACCTTTGTGTGACTTACTGATGCGAGTCAGCGGTGTGGCAGTGCATTGCCTACCACCGAGCGACCGGCTTTCGTAGGGCTGGCTATTGAAGAGGCGTAACGGAATGGGTTTCTTCGCCAAAATAGGAAAAGTTGCCATCTATTCCACGAAGAAAGGTGCCAAGGTATCCATTCCTAAGCCCGCGAAGAAACCGAAGAAGAGATAGCGGGAACGACACAGCCTCGACACGTTGGGCCAGCCCAAGCCTGTGCCAACTGTACCTGCGTGATAGATAGCCCGACAAGTACGGTACCCAATTGCGGTCTCAGCCGCGTCAGCGTGCCCGGCTTTGGAGCCACTGTGCGATAGTCAGCACACGGCTTTGTTGTTATAAGGAACGGCGGAGGCGGATCAAGTCTGCCTTCAGATGCATACGGAGAGCAGTTCAGCCACGCCCCTGAGTGAGTGGCATGCGCTGTCAGCTCTGATACAATCGCTGTAGGAGCCGGGCGGCGGAGGGCGATGCGCTGAGAGGGCGAGCCGGTCAATGCGCTCGCGGTAACAGGCGATGCCTTCCTGCTCGTCTGGGTCGTTGGGATCGCACAGTTGAAGTTTCTTGAGCTGGCGTTGGCTGTCGGTGGCAATTTAGGCAAGCCGCTCGGAATAGCCTTCCAGCCTGACCGTGGCAATTTCGGCCCTTGCATCTACGCCCGCTAGCTGTTGCTCGGCGGCTTCGGCCAGCGCCAACACCTGCTCGCTGGCGTTCATGGACTGACCCCGCTGGCGCTCCTAGGTGGCGACAATGCTCGCCTGTGCGGGCCGAAATACATCCAGACGCCAAGTTGAGCAGCCAAAGGGAGCTCAAAGTTTTGAATGACGCGCACCAGGTACTTGACAAACGGCTCACCTGTAGGGTACTATTTGTTACCAAAGCTGGCGGCTTGGTAGCAAATAGTGGATTTAGGAAGTAATTGGGCAGGTGGAGGCAGCCCACGCGAAGGGACCTCGTGACCTCGTGACCAGCGATAGTCGGCTGCTTTAATCGAAAGCGAGCATCAGCATGTTTTCCGGTGGTACCATGGTGAACGTCATGATGAATATTCGGCCAGGATGTAACATGAGGGGCATTTCGTGGGTAAGACTTGGCGTATTCCTAGCGATATTGCTGAGTCTCGTCGCACCCGGACGTGTCAACGCTGCTCCACATACAACAAATACCTCGGGATGCCCTGGTGGCTCGTGTCCAGGCACCTTCTACGGCGCAAGCCCGACGCGGATGAAGGGATCGATATGGGATGAGCAAGAACAATACGGCAATTGGTGTGGTATTGCCAACATCGCCGTCATATCCAATTATGACTGGCTCCAGTATAACAACGGCTATCCGCCGTACCTTTCCCAACAGCAGATTCATGACCTCCTGAACAGCCCTTCTCGGGTGAGTCCATGGGGGACGGCAGTCAGTGGTTCAGGTCGCCAATACGGCCCTGGCCCATACTTGACCGCTGATATTTCCGCTGATGGAGGAACAGACCCTCACTCTATCTCTGTGGGATTGTACTTAAATACGCCGCCAGGTTACTACTTCCACAATTGGATCTATCGCACCAGCGCTACGACGGCCACGTATGACTTCGGGTCCGATTACGGGCCCTCAAACGGCGTCAACGATCCTATCAGTGTCACGATTAATGGCGGGGCGCACTCCTTCGTGATAGATGGCGTGTGGGCAAATTACGATCCATCTGATCCGCTCCATGGCAAAACGATCTACTATATAGACACCTGGGATCCGTGGCTGAACGGCAACAACCAGCCGTTTGACGGTCACTACTACTACAACACCACGCAGAACGAAGCGTGGTCCCTAACTGACTGGACGTCGTTGTCCAAGTTCTGGGGACAAGGTTACAACCCGTACAACGGTTACGATCCTGAGCCAAATACCACGGGCGGCAACTACTACAACTCCCCGCCGCTCTCTGCCCATTGGGGCGGGTACTTCGTGACCATCGAGCAAGACAACACCAGCGCCACGTCGGATGACTATGCCTTCGACCAGAACGGCAATCTGGCTCCTCACAACTGAGGAGCCAGGGTTGGCCGCAGCGTCTATCCGGGGAGTAGATGTCGCTAAAACGCGGCAGAAAGGGAAACGCGTATGCGCCGCACTGACAAGCGCGTTGTGAGATCGAGCAGGCCGATATGGAGTAGCGCCTCCGCAGGACCAATTGCTGGGATTTCTTTTGCTGTTGCTGTAGTTGTTGTTGTGGCCGTCACACTAATGGCGCTAGCTGGGGGAACGAGGAATGCCTCAGCGGCGAGTGGTCCCCCTCAAGGGGTACGACATGGGAAACCACTAGCTGGATGCGGTCTTCAGGGACAGCCGACCTGTCCAATTGATCCGGGTTGGGTAAGTATTAGTGCTGAGTCTCCCGCTGCCGCCGCTCATGCCATTGCTCACAGCCCAGCGTTTGCTGCGATGCAGACTCACTATGGTCTCACGACACTCGATACCCCTGTACTGGTGCATGCCATCAACCGGCACACCAATGTCGAGTACTACGACGATGACCATTGGGTTGTCTCCGTCCGAGATAAGGCTGGCGCCGAAGGCGGTATCTTCGATTTCGTGTATGACCGCCCGCATCAGCGCATTCGGATATCTGCGTTTGCTAGGTTGACGCCAGGGGATCCGAGATCCCATCAGGCTTTTCCATATATATCGGCTTCGACAGCAGTTGCTAGGCTACAACCTGTCCGGGGCGTAGCCGCAGCAACCACCAGGCAGCCTGAGTTGATGTTCTTCCCTATTGATCCACGATGGCGCGATCCGAGTTCCCCCAAACATAGCTGGTCGGGTGGCGGGGATTCTCCAATGGATCCCATGTGGCACATCATCGGAGTGGATGGACACGATTACTTCGTCGGGATTGACCTACAAGTCTACGATCCGTTCGCTCTCCCGCTCGCCCCAGCCCAACCATAGCACGTGGCACACGGCGCACCCCTTTCCGTGGAAAGGCGAGTGAGCAAGTGACGCAGTAAACAAGGTATCTGACCATAAGCGATTGCTCGGGCGAAAGCAGTCGCCTATGGTCAGACCAGAAACAAACCATGACACCTATTGTTCGCCTGGTGCGTCTCTGATGTATAGAGGAGGTCACATGCTACAAACGTCAACATTTCTGCGGAGGGCATTGGCGTGGGCTCACCCGCGATGAATGGTCGCGCAGGCGAGCCTGGACCACAAAGCACACGTGATAACAGTCGAGAGAGCAGGCGACCACATGCATAAACGGGCAACAATCCCCTGGCTCATGCTGTTCGTGCTGGCCATCCTGGCTACTGGTCTGACGGGATGCGGCGGCCGGGCTTCCACGGCTTCCTCTATCGCATCGGCGTATCCCACTACATCTCCTTCACCGACAATACCGTCCGCTACGGTGACGGCGGCTGTCACCCCTGCCGTGACCACCGGCTGGGCAATCTATCGAGACAGTCGGACCGCGTTTCAGGTACCGCTGCCCCCAGGGTGGTGGACAGGCTCCTTCACGTCGGCCACCCCGAATGGTCCAGATGTGTACAATGTGCAGTGCTTTCCGCCGCACAGCTACGGCCAACCGGGCGCGGGTGCGGCGGCCATGGAGCCCGAGCTGATCGAGATCACGGTCGTATTCGCGGCCCCCTATGTCTCATTCGCGAATAATCCCGATTGGTCACCTGAGGCCTATCCGGTGGCGATTGGGAGCACGCCAGCGATGGTGTATGACCGGATACTGCCGGACGGGGAGGAGCTCCTGCACCTTGCCGCCACCTATCGCGGTCGCTTGCAGTTTCTGTTCGAGCTGCACCTCTTGTCGTCAAAGGCGTCAGTGCCGCTCGATCCCGCCAAGATCACGAGCGCGACGGCGCTGTTCCTGGGCATGATGCAGGGGTTCCAATACCCGGCTACCTGAGATCCGGTGTGAAAACTGCTCCAGAGCACGTTGCTCTGCCGGGTAGATGCGCCGACCCAACAGCGACGGCACGCCCATCGCCTCCAGCATCTCGGCCTCCGAGCACGGTTGGGATGTCGCTGCCCGTAAGCGTTCCAGCTCGCGCCGCGCCGATGTGGGCAGTCGCCCAATATGTGAAGGAACCGCCGGAAGGTTAGCGCTTGCGTTGGGGCGGCTGGCGGTTCTGCATGATGTCGCCGTACAGCGCATCCAAGTTGCCGGACATGTAGTCCGTCGGGTCTGAGCCGCTGGACCAGTCGTGGCTGAACGGGCGCCCCTCTGGCGCGGGATTGCCGCCCACCGTGGCGGGGTTGCTGTAGTACTCGCTGGGCGCGGTGCTCAGCGGTCCATATCCGGCACCTGTGCCGGGGCCAGTCGCATCGACCTGACTGCCCGCGCTGTAGGGGTTAGCACTGCTGCTGCGCAGATCGGAGTCATCCGCAGGAGTTTTGCTCCCTGCGGTGTTGCCACTGCCATACAGGCCATAAGGTTCGTTGACATTGCTTGCCATTGTGGTGTCACTCCGTTCGGTGTGATCGGTCTCAGTCAGCCGTAGATATCGGGCAGGACCGCCTGCTCGACTGCGGTCACTGTCGCGGCGAGGGCGCGGCGCTCGGCTTGTAGGGTGGAGACGAGCGCCAGCCGCTTCTGCTCCTTGATTCTCGCGTCCAACTCTGCGAGCTCGTGGTCTACCACTTCCAGCGCCGCCGTCACCGCCGCCACGGTTTCTAGCGCAGTGGGGCGGTCGGGCGGTGTGGGTTGGCTCAGCACGGCCTGCGCCGCCAGCAGCGCCGCCCGCTGTTGGGTAAAGCTGCCACCCTGTGCGGACGCAGGGCGTTGGTCCAGCACGGCCAGCGCATCGGTGAGCGTCGCCTGGGCTTGTGCGATGGGGCTGCTGTCATTCGTCATTGTTCGTGTTCCTTTCAGTCGTTACCGGTGAATAGGCGCACCCGGCTTGCAGTGAACGGGTCTCGCTAGGGATGGGTGGCGTTGGCGTGCCACCGTTCCAGACACTGCCAGCAACAGAAGACGTACTCCCGGCGCTGGTCGGTGGTGAGGGCCATCCAGCCGGGCGGTGGGAAGTTTTGACCCTTGGGGTCGTCGGATGGGTCGTTCGGCGCAAACTCCCTGCTTTGGCACTGGGGGCCATCGCATACGTAGGTATCTCCGTGGTCTAATGGCATGGTCGTGTCTCCTTCGCAGTACTGCGCCTTCTCGTTATTCGGCATGGAAGATGCTGACTGATGCGCAGTCCCGTTGTTGCGATGCACTCCGTACGAAAGAGGTACACGACATGCCTGCGAGATCCTACTCAGCGACGTATACCCGAGCCCGGTCATTCAAGTGGGTCGTCGGGTTGATCTTTGTCCTCGCGGCGCTCTACGCGTATTTCGTCAATCACGTCAGCCTGTTTGAAGCGGCGACCCTCTTCGGCATCGGCGTCATCTTGATCTAACGCCTTCGATGGCTTGCGGGTGCGCCTGTGTAGCCAAACGGAGTGCCTCGGTTTGCTCAGCCTGTCTGCTACATCCGGTACGCCCGACATACACGAGCCTCTGCCATGCGTGACTGTGGCAGGGGCTTCTCTGACATGGCCATTTCCGCTCTGATGCGGGCGCATATCTCGCTGCCAACGTGTCTACGTGCTCAGTCATGAACTGCTTCCAATCAACTCCATCACCGAGAGCGCGCTCGTGCAGACCTGCTGTTAGCCGCTCAAGCACTGTGTCGGGCAACACATGGCCTTGGTTGCCAAACCGTGCGGCAAAGAGCGCGATGACCGCTTCGAGCGGCCCAACAGGTGTCCAAACCGCTGGGGCTCCCTTGAAGCGACCGTTTCCCACGGCGACATCGCAAGCGAGTTGATAGCCAAGAAGGTGCGCCCTACCGCCCACCCCAGGGAAGCTGGACGCTGGAGGGCAGCACACCTACCGCGAGCTATCCACGAGATGTCCGCACGGGACTATCTATTGGGCGTTCGCGTGCTCCCTGCGCTCGGCAGCTTTGACCCCGCGCTCGACGATGTTGCCGGCGGTGTACGTCTCCTTCTCCGCCTCTTTGGCAGTGAAGAGCAGCGCTCACGCTGCTTCGCTGACGGGTACGGTCAGCGAGGCGGCGTAGGCGAAGAGGACGGCGACGATGACGATGAGGACATCTATCGGATGCCGCGGCGGCTATTGCTTGCTGGCCTTATAGGCGACGAGTAGGCCGACGCCGACCGCCAAGGCGGCGAAGAGGATGGCCGTGAATACGATGCGGACAGACGCCCGAAAAAGGGTCTTGAGCAGATGACCGAGCACCTCCATGTGGAGGCTCCTTTTTGTTGCGGCCTCGTGGTGCGGCCTCGTGCTACGCGACTTTGCGCTTGAGCGCCGTCAGATACGCTTCGGCGCTTTTGATGTCGGCGGTTGCGTAGGTGTCCAAGGCGATCGGCAGTGAGGCGAGACCCGCCTGCCACGAGGCGATGACGCCGCGCAGCAGATCGAGCGGGGTCGTCGAAACGTGGACGAAGGCGAGCGCATGGTGCGCAGCATCCAGCACTGCTAACAGAACGCCCAGCGCACCTGAGCCGAGTGTGGCGACCAGCCGCGCCACGGGCACGACGATGACACGAACGGCGGCAGCGGTGATGTGTGCGGCTTCCAGCGCCGCGTCGAGCGAGACCCCTTCGAGCTGATCCAGCTCACCGGCCGCCGCATTGAATGCGGCCTGCTGGAGACCTTGCTCCACGAGGGGCGCGACATGTGGGGCGGCGAGCACTCCAGCACTGCAGGCGCCCAGGCCCGCGGCCGCCAGAAACGCCCGGCGGCCCATGCGGCGCCGGGGGACCTTTACAGTCCGGGTCCGAACCGTGTCCATGGGGCGGCTCCTTTCCCGTATGGTGGCGAGGATAGAGGATAGAGGATAGACGCCGTCTGGCATTCATCTCCACCTGGCAAGTACGATGCTGAGAAGGAGACAGCGACAGACGGCTTCCGCTCCCCACCAGGTGCGTGGCAGCAACGGCACGATGCGCCCAGCACAGCGGTCTGACCCGACCATCACCGAAAACGGTGCCGCGAAGCCCGCGCGATCAATCAGCCCACCCAGCACCCCAGCACCTCCACGCGCCACTTTCATCACGATGTGCAGCCAGTTTGGTGACAGCGGCAGAGAACCCCCGATCGCCAGGTCACCATGGCTCGCAGAAAGATTACTGGCCTGCGCTGGTAGCCTCGTCGGGAGCGCCGTCTGTGGGAGGGGGCGAGTGCACGGGAATCGGGTGAGATGATGGTGGGTGCTCATGCTGCACGCCTGTGTGCTGGTTTGGGGATGGTGCTGTCTGTGGTGCTATCTGTGGTGCTGGTGGCGATCGCCGCCACACGAAGGTGATCAGGGATCCCAGCGCGATCAGCATCCCCACGAAGACCGCGACGAAGTTGAACGTCTGGGGCTGGATAGGCGTGAATCCGTTCCCGCTCACGATGCTGACGCCGATCTGTTGGCTGGCATTGCCCGCAGTGAAGGCAAGCGTATAGAGCCCAACGGCAGTCGGGGTCACGGTCCAGGTGAGGCTGCGCGAGGTGGTCGGCGCAAGCGAGATGA
>DATGEP010000284.1:0-5466 GCA_035310125.1 Ktedonobacterales bacterium | reverse complement strand
CGCACCGGCGCCCGTGGCGATTTGCGGCGTTCGCCGTGCTCGTGGGGATTGGAGGAGCCGGTGCGCATGATATCTTCGAGGGCCAGCGCCGGAGATGCAGCGCACAATCGTCGTCGCGGTGTTCTTTCTCAGCGTCGAGGAAGCCCCGGTGCTGGGGTGCTATCTGGTCTTTGGCGGAGTGCTGGGGGCGTGCCCTCCGCTGCTACGGCGCTGGCGTCTCGCCGCGCGAGCGGCACGGTGGCATAACAGGCCTATCCCAGTCTGCGCGGTACATGCGGCCTGGTGCCTGGCCGTTTCGCTCAGGCCGCATCCCAAACGACGAGTCCTTCGGCGGCGAGATTCGCAAGCAGATCGTGTACGTCCTCGCGAATCTGGTCGCGCGCCGCGTCGTACTCACCGGCCAGCACTTCCACGATGGCCGCGATGGAGCGCTGTCCATCGGCAAGCTCCCAGACCCGCGAACCGACCTCATTCAGTGAATAATAGATCTCATTAGACAGATTGAGCAACACGGCGGTATCATCAACGGTCTTGGCAACGACATGTGGCGCGTGATGCGGGCAACGTGCCTCGTCAGCTTCCATCGCACTTCTCTCCTTCACGAGCGCTCACGTCTCCTGTACGACCGCGCGCAATCGAGCGGACGCTTGAGGTCGCGCCCTGACAAAAAAACAGTGCGAACATGGTGAACGAAGGCGAGCTTGCCAAACGTCCAGATGGACACACCGCTTTCGTCCGAGCCATGGCGCACAGGGAACACCATCCACCCGCGCGCTCCCTGCACATGGGTGAACACCGGCGGTATCGGGCTGTGTACGCTATCGGGCGGCGTTTTAGCGCTTGATCAGCGGCCAGGTGGCCAGAGAAAACGTGAGGCCCTTCAATGCGCCATGTTTTTGTAGCTCAGGTCGAGAGTATGTCTTCTTCATGCTGCTGTCCTCCACGCTTGCGCGCACCAGAGATGGATCTAACGACGTATTCCGTGGCTATGGCCGGCGTTTCCCGATCCGACCGCATCCACGTGCGCGGCTTTTCTTCGCCGCGCCCCATCACCAGGCGTGAGAGAATACCTACCGCCTCAGGAGAGGAGCGAAACAGATCGAGCGTATATGGCGTTTGCCATACGAACGCTCTAGCAAGCGCCAGGCCAAATCGGTACGCGCGAACAGAATCAATAAGACCCCGCTCGCTATCTAGCGCTCACGTGCTGCATCTCCTCGTGTTGTGAGGTTTATGGTGCCAAGAACTAGTATAGCAGATATGGGAAAGGTGTGCTTGTATGCGAAAGGTGTGCTTGGTGTGTTTACCCGTCTCGCTGCGCCAGGCGTTGCGCGATGTGCTATCGTGTTCTTCGGCGGTGCTGATACGAGACATTGCGGTACTATCCGATTCAGATGAGGAGGGCAGTCATGACGGCGGAGGAAGTCCTCGATAGTGTAGCGGCTGAGGTGCGGGATTGCAGGAAGTGCGATCTCTACCTGAATACGCGCAATGGAGTGCCCGGCGAAGGAAATCCGCATGCCGAGGTGATGTTCATCGGCGAGGCGCCGGGTTATCATGAGGACCGGCTGGGGCGCCCCTTCGTTGGACCGGCGGGCGCGTTTCTCAATGAGCTGCTGGCCCTGGCGGGACTCGACCGCTCAACGGCCTATATCACCAACGTCGTCAAGCACCGCCCTCCGGACAATCGCGACCCGCTCCCCGAAGAGATGAGCGCCTGTGCCGGGTATCTGGATCGCCAGATCGAAGCCATTGATCCGAAAGTAATCGTGACACTGGGCCGCTTTTCGATGGCGCGCTTTTTTCCCGGCGCTCGCATCATGCAGATTCATGGGCAGGCCAGGCTCATCGAGGGGCGGATCGTCCTCGCGATGCTGCACCCCGCCGCCGCATTGCACAAAGCCGACCTGAAACAGACCATCATTGACGACTTCAAGCGCGCGATCCCGGCGGCGCTGGCCGAGGCGCGCCGGCTGCACGCCGAGGGGAAGGTGGGCAAGCCCAATCCCAAGAAAGACGACGAGCCTCCTCCGCAGCAGTTATCGCTATTCGGATAGTTGCGGCGGGGCAGCCGCGCTCAGAGGCCGCTGTTTTCGTCGCTCTCGCCACATCCAGGCCAGTCGCCCACGCTGATGCGCCGGCTATCTTCGCGAACGAGAAGCCCTGCCAGGTGCTGCCGTCCAAGAAACCGCGCGCCCGCTTCCGGTCCGAGAATAAACGCGACCTTGGCGGCTATCTCCGCCTGCGCGCAGGTCGCGGCGGCAACGCTGACCGACCATAAGCCGCCGGAAGCGGGCTGGCCGGTGCGTGGATCGAGCAAATGGTGACGCTCCACACCTCCCTGGCGCCACCGCCGCCGCGCGACGCCTGATGTCGCTAGCGCCCCACGCGCGAGCGGAACAATCTGCCACTCATCGCGCAGAGGCGCCGCAATAGGCCACGCATCCGCCAGCGGCGGCAAACCCAGGACCGCGAGATCACCTCCCGCGTTGATGAGCGCGTGAGCGCACCCAAGCTGGCGGAGCCGCTCAAGCGCGGCATCCACCGCCATGCCTTTGGCGATACCGCCGAAATCGAGTCCGATGCCGTGTGGTAGCGTAACGGTGCGAGTGACGGGGTCGAGCACGATAGCGCGCCAGCCGCCGCCGGGCAGCGGAATCGCGGATTGCGATGGTGGCACCACATCAGCCGGGAGCGTATCGAACGAGACGGAGTAGCCGAGAGCGACGATCTGCGCCAGCAGCGTCGGGTCATAGATGCCTTGTGAGGCGTCAGCGGCTTTGAGCGCCGTTTCCAGCACGGAATACAGCAGCCGGCTAGCGGAGACCGGCTCGCCCGCTCGCGCGTTCAGCCGCGACAGCTCGCTCTCCGGCTTGAAGCGGCTCAATGAGCGCTCCCATTCGGCGAAGAGCTCCCGAACGGCCTCCCCGCCGTCGTGCTCGCATCGTTCGGGCAGCAACGCCGTCACGGTGGTGCCCATCGCGGCAAATTCGATACGAGCGAGCCCGGGCAGATCAGTATATGTGGGTGTCATATGGCATGCGCTTTCCAGGCTGGATCGCCGTCAGGAGACGCCCGTGCCGGCGATAGGTGCTTGCGAGCCACTACCATCGGAGCCAAACGAGCCGCCGCCGGACTGGCTGCCGAAGAATGGGTTACTCTGCTGGGTGGATGGCTGCTGGCCGTTGATACCACCGCTCGATTCTGTGGATGAAGATGACGCGGAAGCAGCGCCGACGGCATGCGCTCCCGCAAGTCCCGCCAGCGCCAGAAAAGCCGCCAGCGCGACTCCCACGGTGCCGCGCTTGAGAAGGCGCGTGAGCGCCAGCGCTTCCGCTTTCGACATGCGCGGTGCTGCGGGTGGCTTCGCGGCGGGCCGCGCTTTGTGGGCATTCGGTGCGTATGAATAGCCGTTTGGTACGTATGAGTATGGATACGGATAGCTGCTGGATGGATACGGCGTGCGCGGTGTTGGTGTCGGTGTTGGCGTGGCATTCGACCGCGTGGGATCGTACGAATATGGCGGCATAGGCGCTTCCCTTTCGTGCCGCGATGCGCCAGCTCCATATGGCGCAGTCCGTTACGAAATCTGCGCGCGCCTCGCGGACAAGGGCATCTCGACGTATTGTAGTCTATGGCGCCTGTCTGAAGGAACGTTGAAGGCTTGATGATAATCTTCTCATAGTGGCTCTGTTCGCCATCTACGCTGTCCTCGTGGCACCGTCACCTCGCGCCCGCAGCGAGAGAATCCCCAGGTAGAGCGCGGCTCCCCAGCCGACGAGCAATCCCAGGAAGGCGACGACGATACCACTATCGCCGGACCACTTGCCGGTAGACAAGCCATATGCGGTTGGATTGGCGATGAGCGCGCCCGCGCCCAGGTCGCCCAGCACGGCGAAGGCCGTCGCGACCAGCAGCCAGAGCACCAGCCAGAGGCCGCCCGCGCGGAAGAGGTCGCGCCGCCAGACACCGAGCAGTAGCAGCAGCGCGCCGCCAGCCAGCAGAACCGGAATGGCGTAACGCGCGGCGAGGGGATCGAGCTCGGTGGCATATGCGCGAATGCCTGCGTCCGTGGCGCCGGAGAAGTTGACGCCGGTACACTGACCGAGGAAAAGCGGCGTCTGCGTGCAATTGATTGTGGCCCACGGCATCGCGAAGAGACCGATGAGGAAGAGTACAACGCTGAGCGTGAGCGCACCCGAAGCGGGCAGCTTGCGCGCGCCGGCCGCTCGACCCGATTGCGCGCCTTCATCTGGAGAGCCGCGCAGCCCTATGAGGCCCAGCACGGCCGCTATCAGAGCCAGCAGGAGACCAACGTACGTGAGGATCATTGCCGGCCGCAGTGAGTGCTCCACCGTGAGTTGCAGCAATCCCTGCACTGGGCGTATCTGAACGGGATTGGTGGTTAGCAGGGTGATCAGCGTGGGCGTGATGATGCCGAGCGCGGCGAGCACCCAAAGCAGATAGCAACCCCAAGCGAGAAGACGGAGGAAGCGCGGCCCACGAATGGAGATCAGGCAGGAGAGCAGTACGCCAAGCGTCGTCACCAGACTCCACGGAGCGAGGCTGAGGATGCTGCTGACATCGCCCGCGCTGATGCGGAGCGTCAGCGCCTGGGCCTGCTCACCCGTGGTGGTAACGGGTGTGCCAGTGCTCCACGGCAGCCAGACGGCGGCGGCGACCAGCCCTGCGCCGGCCAGGGCAAGCCCTAATGCGATCAGATTTAGGCGGGTTCTGGAATGCGCGGCTGCCGCCGTCGCGGTCGCCGTCGAGGTATCCATTGACGATTCGCCCATCGCGCCCCCCCCTCCTCACATGCGCCTTCCACATGTGCCTTCGGCCACATCGCGGCACGGCCAGGATCGCCGCTCGCACCAGTAGTGTACACGAGCGGCACGGCTGAGGGAATGGGGTAGAGCAAAATCGCCACGGAAACGGGCGCCTACGGCTCAGCGACTGCAGTGTGTGCGACACATGGACCGCACCGTGTTTACCGGACCAGTGGGCAGGCCAAATCAACGCTCGCTTGGCGTGCTTCCTTTAGAGGCGCTGGATGTACCACTGGGGAAGGTTGGGCAGCGATGCAAACGTGACACTACACGGCTACGTGACTGGCGTCTTCACTGCGTACGGAAGGTGCTGCCGATGCCGGTTGTGCCGGTTGTGCTGGTAGCGGTTGCTCCCGTCGCGCCCCCATGTCCTCGGTGGTGTTGGGTGACTGTGGCTGTGGCGACCTCCGCCACACGAACACCATCACGCATGCCAGCGTAATCAACAACCCCACGAAGATCGCGACGTAGTTGAACGTCTGGGGCTGGATGGGACTGAATCCGTTCCCGCTCACGATGCTGACGCCGATCTGTTGGCTGGCATTGCCCGCAGTGAAGGCAAGCGTATAGAGCCCAACGGCAGTCGGGGTCACGGTCCAGGTGAGGCTGCGCGAGGTGGTCGGCGCAAGCGAGATGA
>DATGEP010000283.1:0-10148 GCA_035310125.1 Ktedonobacterales bacterium | reverse complement strand
AGTGCGTGGCGCGGAGCCAGACGGGAAAACCATAGTCCACAAAACCGGCAATCACGGGGTGCATACAGATACTCCAACTAGCTCGTCTTGCATAGGACAGATTCTACACCTGAGAACGCGGCATGCTTTGGCGCCTGCCGTGGGGTGCGAGTTGAGGCGGGCAATGCGATCATGGGGCGGCAAGACCTGTGCCAGCCGCTCGACATGGCGGACGAGCAGGGATGGGCCGTGCGCAGCGCGAGACCTGATGAGCAGAAGCGCGGACGCCACACCAACCGCGCTTGACGTGACGGCACCGCCACCCGGACGGCAGCCATGACACCGTGACGCGGCGCCCTGGCTTGCTTCGGCGCGAGCGGGCCGTCAACTGGCCGCTCGCTCTGGCGTGTCCATGGAAGGCGTGTGGAGAGTATTGATGTCACGTGGTTCATTGGTAAATCCCATCTGTCCGTTCCGTTTCGCACCACGCGCGTGAAGGGCTTTGCGGAATTCGTCGCGAAGGAGGAGAGAGACGATGATGCCGATCACGAGCGAGCAGTTGAGAGTCACGACACGATTGATGAGCATGGCGCTGATGGCGAGGTTTTTCTCTACGCCCACAGCGAGAAAGGCGCCTACGCCGCGGCATGAAACACCTACAGGGCTCTCGCAAGAGCAGCGCCAAGTGAGCATGAGTGCCGGGCGGCATTGTCGCACCAGGCCATCCGTCATGGCGCTTTCCGCCTCTACCGTGGAGACGGGGATGGAGAATCTATGCGGCGAGAGTCGCGCGGCTGGCTGCGTGGAGCGTGACGGGAAAGGCGGGGCGGATATGAGCGCTGTGAGATGCCACTGGGGTGCCGAGGATACACCGATAGCGACGACGCCTGGCTGTGACACTGAGTTCGCACGGTTCTCGCGGCATGCGTTGCGGCGTGCGGCGCGGCGTAATGTCGTGCCTGACGCGGTGGAGTATGTGATGACCCATGGGCGGGTGTTGCATCGCACTGGTATTACCTTCTATTTTCTCGCGGGTCGCGATGTTCCCGTGGAAGATGCCCATGCCGCCTGGGTGACGCGTCTGGTCGGCACAGTGGTGCTCGTGGCGGAGGATGGCACCATCATTACAGTGTACCGCAATTCACGGGCGCTGCCCGCTATACGCCGCAAGCTCAAATATCGGATCGCTTCATGCGTCCCGTCGTGCGGGATGGATGGCGCTGACGATGACGATGAGGATGACGATGAGGGGGTGCGACAGACGGCATGAGGGCCAGTATTGTGAAGGGCCAAGGATGCGGATTGTTAGTCTTCCATGCCATTCTCAAAGAAGGCGCGCACATCGGCAATCTCGATGGTACGGCGAGCGGGCGGCAGCGCGGCAAGCACCTGGCGCCCGTAGCTCTTGGTGTAGAGCCGCTTGTCCAGAATCGCCATCACCCCCCGGTCGTCGCTCGTTCGCAGCAGCCGCCCGATGCCCTGCTTCAGGCGCAGGATGGCCTGTGGCAACAGATATTCACCGAACCAGTTGGCGCCTGTCGCTTTCATTTTGCTGATGCGGGCCTCGTTCACAGGGTCGTCGGGGGGGTCGAACGGGAGCTTATCAATCGCGACGAGCGAAAGCGCCTCGCCTACTACATCCACACCCTCCCAGAAGCTCTTGAGACCGAAGAGGACGGCGCGGGGTTGCTCGCGGAACTGGCGCAGCATCTCGATGCGCGCGATGTCGCGTCCCTGCACGATGAGTGAGTAGCCGTCACTCTCCAGCTCGGCGGCGATGCGGTCCAGTACGCCGCGCAGAGCGTTCTGGCTGCTGAAGAGCAGGAAGGCGCGCCCGTCCGAGGCTTCTACGAGCTGGCGCATCTGGCCGGCCAGCTCATCGAGATATGGACCGCTGGCGGCGCCGAAGGCTGGCTCAAGGCGCATGCGTGGAATGTAGAGCAGCGCATGCTCGCGATAATCGAAGGCGAGCGGCAACACCGTTTCCTGTGCGCCATCCAACCCGACGCGGCCACGGAAGAAGCGGAAATCGCCGCCGATGGCAAGAGTGGCGGAGGTGGCGATGGTGTTGATCTTGTCGAAGAGCTTTTCGCGCAAAAGCTCGGTGACGGCCAGCGGCGCGGCGGAGACGCTGGGCTGGGGAGCGCGGCGCCCGGTCCCGCCCGTCTGCTCCACGTAATAGACCCGCTCCTCGGGGTCTTTCACGCCGAAGACCACGCGCAGATCGGCGGCCAGGGTGCGCGTGCGGGCAAGCAGCTTCTCGAAGAGGACCTCCTCTTTGCCTTCCAGGTTGAGCGGCCTGCCGAAGCTAAGCCCACCGGCAAGGTCGGAGATGACGGAGGCAAGGTGCAGTCCTTCTTCCAGTGGCTCATCGAGGTGCTGGCGGCCCCGCGCATCAGGACGCAGCATGTGGTTGAGGGCGTTCCAGGCGCGGACATCGGCATCTATGGCAGCTTCGAGCAGGCGCGAGTCTACGTTCTCGCGGAGGCGCTTCTGCGCGAGGAGGCTGGCTATGCGGCCTGGCGTGACGGTGATGGTGAAGGCTCGTGTTGCTTCTTCTTCCAGGTGGTGCGCCTCGTCAATCACGATGACATCGCGCTCAGGCAAGAGAAAGCCGCCCATCGCGGCGTCAATCAGGAGTAGGGTATGGTTGACGACGATGATCTGCGCGTCCCGTGAGCGCTCGCGCATCTTGCGGACGTAGCAGTCGCTGTAGAAGGGGCAATTGCGCCAGGCACACTGGTCGCTGTCGGCGGCCACGCGACTGCGGACGTCACGGGGGAGCGAGAGGGGCAGGAGGTCAAGATCGCCGTCCCAGGTTTCGTCGTCGAGCAGCGCCTCCATCTCCGTGAAGGCGGGACTGCCGACGAGCCGCTGGAAATCGCGCTCTTCGGCGTGGCGGTCCAGGCAGAGGTAGTTGCCCATGCCCTTGACGAGCGCGGCGCGGAAATTTCGGATATGGCGCTGGATGAAGGGGATGTCTTTGTAGAAGAGCTGCTCTTGCAGCGCTTTATTGGCGGTGCTGATGAGGGCGACTTTGTCGGAGCGCACGATGGGCAGCAAGTAAGCGAGCGATTTTCCAGTGCCGGTACTTGCCTCGATGATGAGATGCTGGCTGCTTTCCAGGGCGCTGGCGACGCGCTGGGCCATCTCGATTTGCGCGGGGCGCTCTTCGTAGCCGGGCAGCGTGCGCGAGAGGACGCCGCCGTCACACAGGTCTTCCGTCACCGTCTCGCGGAGGGGTTTGCTCTCGCCCGTCTCGTCCGCCATCGCCGCTGTCGTCTCCATCCATTCGCTCCGTCGCGTGTGCGCCGGCTGAGCCGTCCCGCGCCGCCAGTGTACCACAGGTTGTGGCTCGATTTACCACGAAGTATACGAAGATCACGGCGGGGCACGGAGGCTGAGGAAGCGAGAGGCATTGCCGATTCTGCCGGAAAATAGAATCTCATCCCCTCTCCGTGCGCGCAGAGGGGCCGTAAGGCGAGATACAGCGACTGATGGGACAAAATTGGTTGCCGATTCTGCCGGAAAACGAGATTTCACCACGGAGGTCACGGAGCGACACAGAGGACACGGAGGCGTCAATGTGGAGGAAGGGAGGGGAATTGCCGATTCTGCCGGAATCTGAGTTTTGGTTGCCGATTCTGCCGGGAACCTCACCCCCGGCCCTTCTCCCGCGAGGAGAGGGGAGGCACGGGAGGTTGCCGATTCTGCCGGAATCTGAGAATCGGTTGCCGTTTTTGCCGGAATCTGAGAATCGGTTGCCGTTTTTGCCGTTGTGGCATGTTTGAGGGGTGTGCTCATTGTCGCTGCCTCCCGGATTGAGCGTTGAGACGCTGTAGGCAAGCGTACCGCACGGAGAGGAACAGCGCTACGGACAAACACGGCCAGGAGAGGACACGAGCTTGATGAAGGCGCGAGGCGGCGCGCTCGCTGGCGAAACGAGCGTTCGCCCTGCCAAGGCGAGTATAATTGAGTATGCCTTGTGTGTCGCACGAACGATGGAGGAGTGGGGCGGTCTGGGCCGATCTGGAACGGATTGTGCGTCGAGGCACGCGGTGGCGGACGCGCGATGGCTCGGAGCGCCCACGAGCGCGCACCGGGGCACTGTTGTACGGAAGGGAGCATATATGAAGCTGATAATGGAGCTGCTAGTCGCCATCGTCTTGCATCCGGTGGCCGTTGTCCTGACATGGATTGATGAGTCGCGGCGCACGGATATGACGACGACGACGAAAGTCATCTGGGGGATCGTCGCGTTGGTTTGGGGCATCGGCCCGATTCTGTACATCCTCCTAGGCGGCGGCACCTTATGGGGTGGACGCGGCGAGGACTATCTCGGCCCGACACGGACGCGCGGCGTGGCGTAAACGCGGGTCGCTGAACCGTTTATATGGGCCAGCGTGCGTCGCCCAACCGGCGCAAGGGGCGGTAGGCTGAAGCCTGATCTGATTGTGATGAGGCGATAGGCCCAAGGGCGCGGGTTGTCTGCATGCCATACAGCGAGGCGGCTCTCAACCGGGAGCCGCCTCGTTTGTGTGCGCTGGCTGTGTTTTTCAGCTAGCGCAGGTCGCTGAGCCGCCGCTCGGCTTCTTCAAGCGTGAGGGAACCGTTGCGCAGATCTTCCAGGATCGCGCGGCGCTGAGCCTCCAAGTCGCCACGTGGGGCGGCGCTGGATGCGGCGGCGCCGGGGGCGTCCGGCTCGTCGTCGTACTGGATGCGCACACGCTGCGCACCGGAAGGGCGGTCGCCGGTGGGCGGGCGGGCCGAGCCACGGCGAGTATCCCAGTCCCGGCGGAACTGATTGAACGTATCTTCCAGGTCTTCCATCGCGCGCTCGATGGTTGTGCGCACGTCACGCCCGATGCTTTCCCAGTCGGTTTCGCGGGCGCGGCGAGTGGCGCGCTCGGCGTAGTCCTGCGCCTGTTCGGCGGCACGGCGCGCGACACGCTCCGCCTTGTCGCGCAGGTCGTTCAGGCGCTCCTCATACTCACCGGACATGTGTGCCCCCTGGCCTTTCTCCCAGCCAACGTGGAAATCACGCGGGGATTGCCCCATCGCGTCGGGATCTTCGTCTTCCGCGAACGGTCCCTGGAAATGAACGCCGGCGCGCCCAGGACCGCGATCCCAGCGGACGCGGAAGCGGTGGCGGCCAAGTCCGCCTTCCCACACGCGCTCGTCACTATCATCACGCTCGCCTTCGGGCGCGCGGCGCCCGCCAAAATCATCGCCCATGCTATGCTCCTCCTCGAATCGGTCGGTCGCGGCGATGGAAATATCGCCGTCGCTATGCAGCGTGACCGTCGCGTCGCCGCGTCCGATCACCCCCACGAGATTGCGCCGCCGTCCACGCTCCACGGTGAGCGGCAGCTTGGTGCGGATCTCTCCGCCAGATGTTTGCGCGACGAAGCGGGCATTCACCTCACCTCGCACACGCAGGTCAATATCTCCACCCGCGCGAATGATATATTCGGCGCCGGCGCCCAGCGTCGTATCCAGATCGGCGTCGCCGCCGATGCGTCGCGCGATGACGCCGCCGGGCGCGTCTTCGACGGAGAGGTCGCCGCCGATGGTGCTAAGCCGGACAGCCGCACCGGCGCCGCGAATGGTGACATCGCCGCCGACGCTGCTGACTTCCAGTCCCTCGCTGGCGCTTTCGACATGAAGATCACCACCAATGGCCGCAAGCGTCGCGCCGCGCACCGATGAGATACGCACGTCGCCGCCGACGGAGCTGGCGCGTACCGTCACCACGGACCCCTCGGCCCGCAGATCGCCGCCGATGGTGCCGATGAGCAACACCTCGCCGCAGTGCTCCAGGGAGACATCGCCGCCAACCGAGCCGCGAACGCCCAGGCCGGGCAGATCCGATGCCTCCAGGTCGCCGCCGATGTGTCCGACGACTGGCTGCTCGGCGTAGTCGCGGATCTCCACGTCGCCATCCACCGACTGGACACGCAAGCTGCCGCCGCCATAGGCTTCGAGGTCGCCGCCAGCATGCACGAGATCGCAGATCGCTACGCCGTCAAGCTCCGCGTCGCCATCCACGCGCTGCACGAGCAGGAGCGCGTCGAGGTGCGCCGCGTCGAGGTCGCCACCGATGCGACGCACCAGCACTTCCGAGCCATCGGGCACGGCTAGCTCGGTGTCGCCTTCCAGTCGGGAAAAGCGAAGCACGCCGCCACGATCTTCGATCTTCTCATCAGGTGTACGTTTATTACTGCTGTGAAGTAGCACGTGTGAGGCGCCGCCCCGTAGCATGAGGTCGCCGTCCACGACGTCTATCTCGATGCGCAGGTGTGGCTGGCTCTCGTCGGTTTCGGGCGCGGGCGCGGGTTCCGGCGCGGCATCCATCGGGGATGCGCCGGAGTCGCTCGCCGCCTCCGAGGTGGCCTCGGTATCACTCGCCGGTGGCTGGATAGGCGCCGCGTCTGCTCGCGGCTCGGACTGATTGTCGTTTTGGAGGCTCTCTGGTGGAAGCTCGCCAGGGGGCGCTCCCTCGGGATCATGGTCCATATCGTCACTCTTTCTTCGGGGTGGTCGTGCCGCCTCATTCAAGGGGGCGTGCCAGGCAGAGCAGGCCAAGTCTGCTCGTAGTATCCGCCGCGCCGGTGGTAGGTGGCAGCAGGCTCCAGTACGTTAGATTGGTTGTGCGCTGTGGTAGACACTGGATTACCTGGAATGCGAGAACGGGTATCAGGCTGGCTGGTTGGCGGCCCACAGACGGCGGATTGGGATGGCGTCCGAAGGTCTCCGGTAGGTGCGCGAGGGGAACGAGGGCGAAGGATTCGCCTGGCTGGTAGCGCCGTCGCAGGCGCATGCCGAGGGCAATGAAGCTGTTCGCCAGCGGTAGCAGCAGACGCGCGTCGAGTCGCGGGCTGGGTACGCGGGCGACGAGAGCCAGTCGCGCGGTGTCGGCGTTCCTGCGCATCTCGCGCTGGCGCATGCACATCAAGTCGTAGACCAGTTGGGGATTACCCATGCAGTCATCTCCTCTGTCCGTCACTCAAACGCCGTCATTCACCCCTGCCGTCCGTGCTGTCATCGGTGGTGGCGGAGTTATCCGCCAGTTTGCGGTGCGCCTCTTCGGTAGTGATGCGGCCGGCAGCCAGATCGGCGAGGATTTCGCGCCGAATGCGGCGCGCATCGGCAACGGTGGGCTGGTCTTCGTCCAACGCGAGGCCCATTGATTCGAGCACATTTGCCAGACGGCTCTTCACGGTCGGATACGAGATGCCGAGCATGTCCTCGACATTCTTGATGACGCCCCGGCAGCGCAGGAAGGTTTCGACGAATTCGAGCTGTGCGCGATCCAGGCGGGCGAGCCGGCCAAAGCGGGCATCGTCGCCGCGAGCGGCCAGTGGACCACTGCGGGAAGTTGGGCCGGCGACGGACGGGGCACTGAGGCGAAAGGCGCCTTCGAGCGAGCTGCCGCAGCGCCCGCAGCTGAGGCGAGTCACCACCATTGCGTCACCGCAGACGGGGCAAGCACCATCTACATCGTAGGTCTGAGGCATATCGTGGGTTCCCTTCTCCGGCGCCGCGGTTCATTACTCACAGGTATAACAGGTAACATTAACAAAGTCAATATGCAAATTGATATTATCAATAGTGTGCGCAATATTGCGTAGGAGGGGAGATGTCGCGGGCGCGGTCCAAGCGCTGTGGTCCGCCAAGGTCGCGGGCGCGGCAGGCAGCGCCCCTACCGGTGGTGGGTGGGGCCAGTACCAACGGGGGACCCTTATCGCGGGGTGTGGCGCTGCCAGCGGCGGCACGTCTGTAGAGATGTACCGGGGCGGCGCACAGGAGTCGTGTTCGCCGGGTCGTACACCATTTCATCCAGGGGAGGGTCGGTTATGACCACTGCCACCCGGAAGACCGAGCTCTCGCCGCTCGAAACGATCGTTGTCGAAAACTCGCTGGGCGCCTATGCCCGCAAAAACACGCGCGATGGGGCACTTGCCCGCATCCAGCAGCTCACAAAGGAGCGCCAGAAGCTGTATGCGAAGTCGGCGGCCCATCCATTTCTCGCTCCCGCCAATGGTCCGCGTATTCGCGCCATCAGCGAGGAGATCGAGCGCCTGTGGGAGATGCTGCGGCGCGAACGCGCCACGCAGCGTGTCCGTATCGAGCGGGCGCTCAATGTCGTGAGCGAGGACGACGACGACACGTCCACCGAGCGCGAGACGCGGAATTCCAGCGATGCCGCGTAGCATCGCACGCCGCGATGGGCCGGTTCACCTCACCGAGGGGACCGGCCCATTTGTTTGCCCATGCATGGCATGGTAGCAGGCGATTGAACCAGCGCCTGGCGGGCGTCCGGTGGATGCCCCTACATGGTCACGAAGCCACACAATCCGCCCACGCGGATCCGCCGCATCGCGAAAAACTGGTGGGCGCCGTGCGGCTGTCTCGCTGGCGGCCCTCCATCTCTCTTTGTGCTAGTATCATTGCATGGAGATAGCCCACTTGAGAGGAAGGGAATATGGTGATGCGGCGGCCCGCACCCGCGCGAGCGGAGACAGCCGGTGCGCACGACGCGGAGCGGGAGAGCGAATCCAGCCGGAACACGCTGCGCTTCATCATGCTGGGGCTGCTGGGCGCGCATCCCATGTCGGGCTACGACATCAAGCGGGCGTTTGATCGCTCGCTGGCGACCTACTGGAACGCGGGCAACAGCCAGATTTACACGACGCTCAAAGCGCTTGCCACGCGCGGCCTGGTTTCTTCTGAGCTGATCGTGCAGGAGGGGCGCCCCAATCGCCGCGTGTATAGCCTCACGCCAGCGGGGCGAGCGGAATTGGAGGCGTGGCTAGGTGAGGACGTGCCGGCCCGCTTCACCAAGGACGAGTTTCTGACGAAGCTGTTTTTCTGCGGCCAGACGTCGGATGCTGTGGCGCTGCGGCATCTGGAGGAGCATCGCGCGGCGCTGCTGGCGCAGCTCGACGATATGGAGACTGCGCTCCGCGACTTTGGGAACCGCCCTTCGCGCCGGCCCCGGCTGCTGGAGTATCAGATGCTCGTTCGCGATTACAAACAGGCGCTGCTTCAGGCGGACCTGGAGGTGACGGAGCGGGGGATAGCGCGCCTGCGGGAGCGCGCCTGACAAAATCGCGGCCCACTCCCAAAGGAATGAGCCGTATGATATCGGGCACAGTATCGCGCGTTGCTATGGTTCCAGGTGTTCCCCGCGCCGTCGGGCCTCACGCTCCTCCGGCGTGTATGGCCGAATGGTGAGCTTTGCTATCTCTACGCTCGCGACGACTTTCCGCTCCGCGTCTGGTGGAGTAAGTCGTTCCTGCAAGATTGCGCTCGCGCTCCTGATAACGGCCATCTGGCTCAATGCCCATGTCCCTTTCGGCAACCCGCTGGCCCACTCCGGTATGCCTTCGACCGACCCTTCACTGAGAGCTGCCATGAGCGCGTCATAGTCAAGGCGAGCCAGCTGCATGAGGAAGTCGCCCATTTCGTGCAACCGGTCGAGCGTGTTCGACACAGGACACCTCCTTCGTTGCGGCCGACTAGAACGGGCAAGGTGTGCCAGCGTAGCCAGGATTATTCGGCAATCCAATCGAACGGGTAGGTGAGGTGCCACCCACTGTCTGGTTGGAACGGTCCCTCCCAACGTAGGAGGCGTAGACATTGAGGGTGAATCGTGGCGCGTCGGTGACTATACCGTTCGTGCAGTCAAGGCACGTGCCCGTGACGGAGGCAGACCAATTCACCCCATCACCATAGGGTACGGGAAGGGACTCCGGGGTAGGCGCATTCGTCACGCTCTGACCGTTACAGATGATATCCGCGAATATATAAAGCGTCCCGGTTACGTCCGAATCGCAATTGACATTATCGACGCTCCCATTGAAGGTAGCCGTTATCTCGTCTGACGCTTTTCCCGTCTCCGTAACGGTGATACATTCGATGGAAGCCCGCCGAATCGGGCGTTTCTTGTTAGGTCCGCTGCGTGCGGAAACTGTCGTGATGGACGCGCAAAGTGCTACTAGTACTCACAACGCTGCTGTCGCTGCTTTGATGCGCATGGACTCCTGCCTTCTTCCGTCTTGTTCCTAAATCAAAACCAAGGGTAGCCGCCTTGTAACGGCAGGCTACGCAGAGGTGACGATAAGCACAAAATCAACGCGGTGCATGCGAAATTCCCACTTCTCTTT
>DATGEP010000282.1:0-7321 GCA_035310125.1 Ktedonobacterales bacterium | reverse complement strand
GTCTGGTTCCCGGAAAGGTAGTGATAAATGACGCGCCCGGTGGTCAGCACCAGGGGATACTCCTCGTCGGGTTCTTCCGCCGGGGGAATATAGGCAATGGGATGAAAGCGCGCTTTGCCATCAGGGAACCCAAAACGCTGCTCGTACAGGCGCGGTGTCCCCGGGTGATCCTCCGTGGGGCAGGGCCAGAAGACGCCGTTTTGCTCCGCAATCTTCTCGTAGGTGATGCCCCAGTAGTCGCCCATCCCGCCCTTTGTGCAAAGCCGCAATTCGTCGAAGATGTCGCGTGTCGAATGGAAGTTGAAATACGCGCCTTTGCCCAGCCGCCGCGCTAGATCACACACGATTTGCCAGTCCACGCGCGCCTCGCCGGGCGGGTCAACCGCTTTGTTATATTTAATCACGCGCCCTTCCAGACTGGTGACGGTTCCCTCGTCCTCCGCCCAGACGCTGCCGGGCAGCACGATATCAGCCAGTTCCGCCGTTTCGGAGAGGAAAAAGTCGGTGACGACGAAGAGGTCGAGGCCGCGCAGCGCCCGCTCGACGGTATGCTGGTCGGGCAGCGAGACCATCGGGTTCGAGCAGATCATGAAGCAGGCGCGTATCTCATCACGCTCCATCGCGGGAATCATCAGTGTCGCGGGGTAGCCGGCGTGTGGCAGGTCTTTTTCTTCAATGCCCCAGACTTTGCAGATATATTCGCGATCCTCGGGGTCTTCGATCTCGCGCTCGCCGGGAAGCTGCGAGGCTTTCTGGCCCATCTCGCGCCCGCCCTGGCCGTTACCCTGGCCGGTGAGCGTCATGTAACCGGCGCCAGGGCGTCCCATGTTACCAGTCGCCAGCGCCAGGTTCACACAAGCGACGCCGTTATCTACACCCTTGCTCTGATGCTCCAGCCCGCGCGCCGTGTAGATCATCGCGGATTTGGCGCCGCCGAAGAGCCGCGCCGCCGCGACTATCGTTTCCGGCTTGAGGCCGCAGACCTGCGCTACGCGCTCCGGCGGATATTGCAGCGCCAGCTCCTTCGTCGCTTCCCAGCCGTTCGTGCGGGCGCGGATGAAGTCTTCATCTACCATGCCTTCGCGAATGACGACGTTCAGCATGCCGTTGAGCAGCGCGGAATCGGTGCCGGAGCGCAGTGGCAGGAAGATATCGGCGGTGCGGGCGGTCGGCGTTTGGCGGGGATCGGCCACAATCAGCTTGCAGCCACGGTCCCGCGCTTTCCAGAGCCAGCTCGTGACGATGGGAAAGCATTCGCCGACGTTGGCGCCGACCAGCATAATGACGTCGGCATGGAGCATGTCGCTGATGGGGTTGGCGGCACGGTCAATGCCGAGCGAGCGTTCGTTGGCGCCGGTCGCGGAGGACATGCAGAGGCGGCCATTGTAGTCGCAGTGGCGAGTGCCGAGAGCTACGCGAGCGAATTTGCCCATCAGGTAGCACTTCTCGTTAGTCATGGAAGAGCCGCTATACACTGACACGGCGTCGTTGCCGTACTCTGCCTGGATCTCGCGGAACCGCCGCGCGACAAAATCCAAAGCTTCATCCCAACTTACGCGCTCCAGTGGACTGTTCTTCCCGCGTTTGCGCAACATGGGATGCGTGAGCCGGTCGGGGTGGTTCACCGTTTGGTAGGCCGTTGTGCCTTTGGGGCAGAGCATGCCCTGATTCAAGGGAAAATCATAGCGTGGCTCAACACCGACAACCTTCTCGTTGGCAACCTTGAGGTACATGCCGCATTGCACCCCGCAGTAGCAGCAGTGCGTCGGCACATACCGATCTGTCTGCTCGGTGGATTCCCATGCCGTCGGTTTCGCCTCGTAGAAGTCGTAGGTATCCGTCTCGCGCGGGCGGAAAATGCGTTTGTCTACACTCATGTGTTGATATATCCTCTGCTTGTATGTCCTCTAGTGGGGCCTCTGAGTACATCCGCTTCTTCTACAGGCGTCCGGTGGACGCCATGCCATCGCGCTACGAGTGCTGCGCCAGGGACGGGCGGGATACGTTGTCACAGGAAGGTATTGCCTTCGGGTCCAATCGCCGCGAGATTTGCCATGCCACGCATGACGCGCTTGCACTCAGGACAGAAATCTTGCCACCACGTCAGGCTCGTCGCCTGGTCTTCGGAGGTCACCGCTGGACCGGCCACAGGGGCGGTTCTATTCACGGCGTAGTTCTCGCCGATGTCGTTCAGTGTCTTCTTCAGGTCGGTGATAAAGCGAGCCGGGGCGAATGGTGCGCCACAGCGCGGGCAGGTATGCGGCTCGCCGTCTTCGCCGGAGCGCCAGTAGAGCTCGATGCCGATGGTCGCGGGCCGCTCCAGGATGTGGAAGAACTTTCCGAAGGGCAGGGAGATGAGCCAGAACACGACCACCGCTTCGTGTGTCAGCGAGATGAACTGGTAGTATGCGCCACCAAAGAACGCGCTGTCGGCAGTGAGCGCCAGCCCGGTGATGACGATGGCAAAGAGCAGCCCAAGCGGCACCAGATCGAAGCCGAAACGCTGCACCGAGATCAGCGCGAGATCGTGAAAGCGGCGATGAAACGCCAGCACGAGGCCGATAAGGAGGAGTAGCGCGGAGAAATCCAGCGCGTGAAAGACGACGAAGCCAAACGCGGAGAATGGATCAAAGGAGAAGAGCGGGAAGCCAAAGACCCACATTCTATACTGGCCGCTGCTGGCTTGCTGGGTGAAGCGCAGCCAGCCGAAGGTGAGCGGGAAGGTGATGCAGAGGGAGAAAATCACACCCCAAAAGATGCATTGATGGGTGATCCAGCGGTAGAGGCTCCGCTTGCGAATGAACTGTTGCGAGAGGAGGTCGGTGATGAGCGCCGTGGGGATGAGGGTGGTGTAGCGGCGGAAGTTTTCATAGGAGAAGAAGAGACGCCAGCTACGCCAGAAGTAGCGGCCCGTCTGCGGGCGCATCAGCCAGAAGGTGTATTTGTAGGTGACGGCGGCGAACGTGAAGATGGTCCCAACGGCATAGCCGATGAGCGCGGCATCGAACCAGTGGAAGCCGCGTGACCCAAGCGCAATGAGACCGATGAGGAACAGACCGGCGACGGCGCCGAACATGATCGCGCGTGCGCGCTGACTAGTGCGTGCGCGCGCTGTGTCGCTGAGATGGGGGCGATTGAGCGGAGCCGGCTCCGCTTCCCGGTGCGTCACTAGCTGACTCATGGCCTCTCGCTCCTCTCCGGATGCTTGCGGTTTGCTCACCTACGACCAATGGGAAATCGCTCGACGAGGCTCAATATCGCTTCGAGTATTGTAGTCGCGCAGGCGCAGGGGCGCAAAGCGCCAGGCGCTGTGGGTTCTATCATTGGGTTCCATCATACAGGGGCGTCCGGCGGACGCCCCTACGGAAATGGGCGGATGGCGGATGGCGGACGGGCAGGAGAAAATGCCGGCGGTGCCTGGATGCACCGCCGGTGCGCAGAGTGTGGGGCCACGCTAGTCGGTGATGTCGCGGCGACGCATGATGAAGTAGGTTGAGCCGACGAGCAGGACACAGTAGGTCAAAGAGACGAGCAGCGCGTGCGCAAGGCCGAAGGAGGGGCCGTTCGAGATATTGCCGCCGCCCTGCTGGACCGTGGTGGAGACCGATTGGAGCGGCGCGAACGCTTTGGCCGCAATCACGCTGAGGTTCTGACCGAGCAGCCAGTCCGGTACGTGGCCCAGGAAAGCACCGAGGTTGCCGCGAATGGCGAAGGAGAGCGCGCTGAGGATGCCAATAGCGATAATCTCGAAGACATAGTAGCCGAGCGGGCCAGCGATGCCGGCAGCGGTGGAGCGGCTGAGGGTGGCGAGGAAGAAGGCGACGGCCGCGAAGGCGAAGAGATCGAATGAGATGGCAAGCCAATATGCCACGAGCGCCAGCGCGCCACCACCGGAGAGCGCGGGCAGGGTGGCGCCGAGCAGCGGGCCGATGGTAACGCCGACCAGGACGCCGAGCAGCATCATGGCGAGGCCAATGCCCAGCGAGAGGAGCGCCAGCGCCACGGCCTGCGCAGTGAGTATCTGCGCGCGGCCCATGCCACGCGAGAGCGCAAGGCGGAGTGTGCCGAAGCCGAATTCGCCGCCGATCACCGCGCCCGCCAGAATTGAGAGGAGGATCACGCCCAGGAAGGTGGTGTAGCCACCAGCGAGTTGCACGGACCCTGGAAACGCGAGCGTGGTGCGGATCGAGCTCGTTTCCTGGTCGCGAATTTGTTGCTGGTCTTGCGCGGAGAGCGGCTGGCACTGGACCGGCTGGTTGCCGTTGGTCGAGGTCCCGCCACTGGATTGGCTGGTTCCGGGGCCAGAGCTACACCGCTGCCCCTGCACGGGCGCGCTTTGCGTGATGACATAGCCAAGAACGATGAAGCCGATGATAAGCGCGAAGAAGCCGAGCAAGATGCCCAACAGCACTTTGCTCATGACGCGGCGCCATGCCACGAAGAGATTCCAGCGGGTCAGGCGCCAGGTTTGGATGAGCCAGTCGCCGGTGGTCGCTGTCGAGCTCGTGAAGGCGGGGGGTGTCGCGGTGGGAATCATGCGGGGCCTCCTTGGGCGGGGGCGGAAGCGGCAGGCAATGGCGCCTGCGCCGGTGCGCTGGAGCCGGTGAGGGCGAGGAAATATTGCTCGAGGTTGCCTTCGTAGCCACGAACCTCAGCGGCGTAAATGCCTTGCGCACCAAGCAAGGCGTTGATCTCGGCGGCATATTCGATGGGAGCGTTGGCTTGCAGAAGCCACCCACCAGGCGGCGTCCAGGCGCCGGGTTCGGGCATGACGTACTGGACACCCTTAAGCCAGGAGGCGTCGTTGCCGGAGGCTTGCGCGAGGATGCCGGCAGCCTGAGGGAGCTGCTCTGGCGTCTTGAAGCCGAGCAGGACGGCGGTGGTCGCGGAGAGGAGTGTGCTGACTTCGCCTTGCGCCAGCAAAACACCGCTCTTGAGGATGGCAACGCGCGTACAGACTTGCTGCACTTCGTAGAGCAGGTGGCTGGAGAGCAGGACAGTGGTGCCGCCACGAGCGAGGCGACCGATGAGGTCGCGCACCTCAACGAGGCCGGCGGGATCGAGGCCGTTGGTCGGCTCATCGAGCACGATGAATTCGGGATTAGAGAGCAGAGCCGCCGCGATACCCAGACGCTGCTTCATGCCGAGCGAATACTTCTTGTAGGCATCATTGGCGCGGGGGGTGAGGCCGACCTGCGCCAGCGCATCATCTATACGTTTGGATGTCTCCGCGCCACGCGCCATGCCGGCGAAAGTGGCGACACCGCGCAGATTTTCGCGGGCGGTGAGGTAGGGATAGAAGGCGGGCTGCTCGACAATCGCGCCAACATGCCGGAGGGCTGCGCGACGGTGCGCCGTATCGGAGATGTGCCCACCCAACAGCTCGATCTCGCCAGCGGAGGGGAAGATGAGGCCGAGGATCATGCGCAGAGTGGTGGTCTTGCCAGAGCCATTGGGGCCAAGCAGACCAAAGACATCACCCCGGCGCACTTCGAGCGCGAGATCGCTGACGGCGCGAAGGCGGCCATAGTCTTTGGTGAGGCCGACGGTACGCAGGACGATATCTGAGCCAGTGGTAGAAGGCGGCGCGAGCGAGAGCGCCGCGGACGAGGATTGGGTATCCATAGAGTGTGAAACTCCTCCTCTGTAATGGGCCGCGTATGAGGATGTGGCAGGCAGTCTCCCTTCAGAGAATACGTGGAGGATGAGCCAGAGTTGCGCGCGTGACGGGCATATTGCGCCGACTGAGCCAGTGTCGCCTGACACGCGAGATGGTCGGAGATCTACGCCTTCTCTGGCAGCCGCCTCTCCCACCCGAGTGATGTATTCCGGCACATGTGCGCCGCGGCTTTTCGCAGGTGCTGGCATACCTGGGGACGCTCGCCAGACGCCCAAAGGTAAGCGTTCTCCGCCTGCCACGCGCTTCCCAGCGGCCAAAGTGTCGCCCTGAGCGGGCCGTTCTCCGCGAATGGCCCTGACCACTTGGTCATCGGCTGGCCGCCACTCCGGTTGCCGGCCACCCGCTGTTGGTTAAAATGCCAGCTTAGTGATGCCGGTGCGCGGACCACCACAATGTACTGACTACTCAGGAATTAACCGGCTTGCCAAGCAGAGTAGGCGAGACGAAATGGAGAGCATTTGCTCCACACCAACATAATTGGCACGATAGTCGTCGAGCGTGATGTGTTCATCAGCGGTTTCCCATCCCGGAAACTGTCGCACAAAATCATCCGGGAAAAGGCTGTGATAGATGCGCACCGTACCCTCCTTTAGCGCAAGAATGGAAGCCATGCATCTGGAACTGGAAGATGCAACTTAGTAGCGTAAGGATACACTTGCCCGGTGGTGGGGTTCGTGTTCCAAACGTAGAGCTTGGCCCGTACCGCGCTGCTGCGAGCAAAAAGCATGTTCCCTTCTCGTGGTGAGAAGGGAACATAGAACACCAACGCGACTACGACACCGACGTTACGGAAGCCGACGTTTCGGCGGCGTCTTTGGCCGAATCGAATGGCTGATAGACACCGAGCATGCGCGTCCGCACGACATCGAGCACGCCCGTCGGCAGCAGCATTCCCAGCAAGGGGAGCAGTCGCGACCTCGGCCCCACGGGATAGTGGTATGCCGGCCTGGGCGAACTCAGCGCGCGATAGACCGCCTGCGCCATGAGGTCGGGATCCGCCCCATGCTCGTGCTGTGTCAGGAACGTCTTGACGAAGGCCCTATAGGTCGAGGCGTAGCGGGCGCGGCCCTCGGGTGAGAATGTCTTCACCATCGCGTCACCATCCGCCTTCAGTTTGTCCGCCGCCTCGGTGCGGATGGTTCCGGGAATCACCAATGCCACATGGATGCCCCATGGCCGCAGCTCCATCCGCAAGGCGTCGTTGATGGACGCGAGGGCATGCTTGGAGGCGCAGAGCGGGCCACCAAACGGAATGGTGACGCTGCCGCCCACCGACCCAACGTTTACGATGCGCCCATGCGCCGCGCGAATCAGCGGCAGAAAAGCCTGAATAGTGGCCACCTGTCCCACGACATTCACCGTGAATTGCCGCTGCAACTCCTCCAGCGGGACGAGCTCTATCGGCGATGTGACGCCCACACCAGCGTTGTTCACTAGGCCATAGAGCCCCGCGTCTCCGACGATCTCACTCACCTGCTGGCGCACTGAGGAGATCGTCTCGGTGTTGGTCACGTCGAGGATCACTGGCTTCAGCCTGGACAGCCCCACCTGGTTCAGGGCCTCCGCATCGCGCTCTTTGCGCACGCCGGCAAAGACGGTGTATCCAGCGCGTGCCAGGTGGACCGCACACGCCTTGCCCAT
>DATGEP010000281.1:0-11568 GCA_035310125.1 Ktedonobacterales bacterium | reverse complement strand
CCAGTGTGGTCTGGTGATCCATCCTGCCCTACTTTCGGGAAGGCGAAACGGATGCGCTCCAAGTTGAATAGATTGCAGCGATGATATCGTTGCCAGCCGGCGATGTCAACGCGCGTTTACGGAGTCGAATCGCCCAGCGGTCAATCAGGTACAAATCTGTCCGCTTTATGTGATACGCTGCCACAGATTGAGCGATAGAATGATGCGGCGCGGAGGTCCAATGTGCGATGAGTGAGGCGATGCGTACCGCTTCCATCGAGGATGAGTGGCTCTGGGGCTGGGACGAGACGCCAGGTATCGTCTCAGTCTGGGCCGAGCGCGACGGGCGGGCGCTGGTCTGGCGTCGCGAGCCAGTGAACCCGCGTCCGCGCCGCGAGGCAGAGCGATTCCGGCCCTGGCTGCTGCTTGCCTCGCTCGATGACCTGCGCGATGTAGAGCTGCGACCAGTCGCGGAGGACGACACACCCGCGCTCACCGACCCCGCCGTTACCTACCGCGAGCTGCGCGGTCCTGGCCACCTGCGCTTTCTCGTCTCCGCTCCCGATGGCCGTACCCTCGAAAGCGCGCTGCTGGCCGGCGCCTCGGCGCGGCTGGGCCGGACAGTCACACGGCTGGCGGAGCTTGGCGAGGAGGATGTGTTGGCGCCACCGCCAGAGGAGCAATACCTTGTCGCGACGGGCCGCACCTATTTCCGGGGACTCGCCTTCGATGACCTTCACCGGCTCCAATTTGATCTGGAAACGACGGGGCTGCATCCCACACGAGATCGCATCTTTCTGGTGGCCGTTCGCGACAATCGCGGGCTGGAATGTGTGCTAGATGTTGCCGAGCGTGGGCTGGATGGCCTTACCGCCGAAGCGGACCTGATTCGCCGTCTCGCCGCGCTGATCCGCAGGGTAGACCCCGATGTCATCGAGAACCACAACCTGCACGGTTTCGACCTGCCATTTCTGGCCACCCGCGCTGAGATTCTGCGTGTGCCGTTGCAGCTTGGCCGCGCCGGCGCGCCGGGTCTCCGGCGCCGTCCCGCTTCGCGCGGTTACGGTCAGTGGCGTGGAGAGGCGGGCGAGGCGAACCCGGCTGAGCGCGATACACGTGGTGGCAAGGGGCGGTACACGGTTCCTGGCCGCGAGCTGATAGACACGCTTGATGCGGTGCGCCGCTACGACTTCGCCGCCCGCGATCTACCAGGCCACGGGCTGAAAGCCGTCGCGCGGCACTTTGGCATCGCCGCGCCGGACCGTGAGTACGTTCCTGGCGCGCAAATCTACTCGACATGGCTGGCCGACCCAGACCGCGTACGCCATTATGCGCTGGACGATGTGCGCGAGGTGGATGGGCTGGCGCGTCTGCTGGGCGGCGCGGCCTTTGCGCTCGCGCAGATGGCGCCGCGCCGATATGAGCGGCTCGCTGACGCGGGACCAGCAACGGGCATCCTCGATCCACTGATCGCGCGGGCATATATACGTGCCGGACACGCGCTGCCCAAACGCTCGGAGAGCGACGGCACCCAGCACAGCGGTGCGGCGCTGTATCTCTTCGCGGCGGGCGTGGCGCGCCATGTCGTCAAGGCGGACGTATCCAGCCTGTACCCGTCACTCATGCGCCAATATCGCATCGGCCCGACGAGCGATAGTCTGGGCGTGTTGCTTGCACTGGTCGACCGGCTGGTGGAGCAACGGCTGGCGGCAAAGGCCCGCGCGAAGGTGGCTCCGCCTGGCTCGCCCGCACGGCATACGGACGAGGCGCTATCGGCGGCAATGAAGATCCTCGTGAATTCGGCCTATGGCTACCTGGGCGCGCCCGGCCTGACGCGGCTGGCGGATGTAGCGGCGGCGAACGAGGTAACACGTCGCGGGCGTGAGCTGCTAGGGCTGCTCTGTCGCGAGCTGGCGGCGCGAGGCGCGATCCTTTTGGAGGCCGACACCGACGGCGTGTATTTTGGCGTGCCGGAGGCATGGACCGAGCGTGACGAGCGGCGCATTGTCGCGGAGGTGGCGACGCTGCTGCCGCCGCTGGTGAAACTTGAGTTCGAGGGGCGCTACGCCGCGATGCTCTCGCACGAGCCAAAGAACTACGCGCTGCTCGGTTACGACGGAACGCTATTTTTGCGCGGCGTCGCGTTTCATTCCAGCCGCGCCGAGCCATTCGGTGAACGTTTCCTGCGCGACACGATACGTTGCCTGCTGGAAGGTGACATCGCCGGGGTGCGGGCGCGCTTCGAGGAGACGGCGACGGCGCTGCGGCGGCGCACGATTGCGGCGGAGATGGTGGCCGCGCGCGTCCGGTTGACGAAGACGCCCGCGCAGTATCACGGAGTGCGCACCGGTCGGCGCGAGGCAGCGTACGAGGCGCTCCTCAACGCGGGACGCACAATTTGGGAGCGCGGCGAGCAGGTGCGAGTGTACCGCGCGGCGGGAGGTCGCTATGCGCTGATGCGGGAGGACAGCGACGGTACGCCAACCGGCGACCCGCGTGACTACGACCCGGCGCACTATGTGCGGCTGCTGCGCGAGACGTTCGCGGCGCGGCTCGCGAAAGCATTCACCCCGGACGACTTTGCCGCGCTCTTCGAGGACCCGGAGCAGTTATCCCTCTTCGCCCCGCCCATCGAGACGATCCAGCCGGTACTGACGACGGTGATGGAGCCACCGACTGAAGGGATATGATGCCCACTCAATGGACATCTCGTCATTATAGTTAGTGCTCATCCTACCCATGGGCTTCAATGGGTAGGATGAGCACTTGCTCCGTCATAGTAGCCAGCGGCACATGTGCGGCTTAAAAGCCACCACATGTCCCCTTGTCTGTCCAATCCTGGCCAGCGGCCTTCACCTCATACCAAATGTGCGTCGGTGGTTGCTGAAAGCTCCAGCCGAATTCATGCGCCTTCGCTGGACGCCATACGACAACTACCCAAGCGGACTTGGTATGGGTTGGGCGATGCTGGGCCGCTCAGCGCATTGACACTTCTTGACCGAGCGTGCTACCGTGGAGCCATGAGAAGCCTGAAATCCTGGATGATCCACCGCAACCGGAATAGAAAAACGAGCCATATTGCCGCGCCAGCCCGGCACATTCGCTGACGCGGCAGAAAATGGTGCCACCCGACGTGACGAGCTGTGCTGACTGGTCGTTCCAGCGCACAGTCCTCTTCTGGTGCGCGTCTGTTGGCACACCCCCTCCTCGCCCGCCTCGTATTCAGCAACACTCCCTTTCTGTGACCGGGCTATTGCCGTTTCCATGCTAACGGTCCGGGTATCTTCGTGCCCCTCGATGGACCGGCTTTGCGCGGTATATCAGACGCCGGCATGCTCTCTTGCCCAGGTGCATCTCTTTGACACCTGCCGTCACAGAAAGGAACGCCTCATGTCCACGGTGCGGGACACTTCAACGCGGGAACAGCAATCGCTGTTATCCGGCCAGCCGCGATCAATATGGCACAATCGTGCCTACCTGCTTTTGTGGACTGGGCAGGCGCTTTCAGATATCGGCGGCGCACTCTCAGAGCTTGCCTATCCCCTGCTCGTACTGGCAGTCACCCATTCTCCCGCGCAAGCTGGCCTCGTCGCGGCCTTGCGTGCGCTACCGGCCACGCTCCTTAGCCTGTTCGCGGGCGTGCTGGTGGACCGCTGGGACCGCCGGCGGGTGATGCTGGTATGTGATGTCGGGCGCGCCCTGAGCATTGCCAGCATACCCGTCGCGTACGCACTTGGGCATCTGACTATCTGGCAGCTCTGCATCACCGCGTTCCTCGAAGGCTCGTTGATGGTCGTGTTTAATCTGGCCAAGACGGCGGCCGTCGCGCAGGTCGTTACGCGGGAGCAGCTTGCCACCGCCGTAGCGCAAGATGAATTCGTCGAGGGCACCACGGCGCTCGGTGGCCCGTCGCTCTCAGGAGTTCTCTATACCCTGAACGCGGTGTTGCCGTTTATCGCCGATGCTATCTCCTATGTCGTCTCCATCGTGACCATTGCGCTGAATCGCGCGCCATTCCAGCGGGAGCGCACATCGAAGCGTGGCAATTTCTGGGCAGAGATGAGGGAAGGCGTGACGTGGGTCTGGCATCAACCCTTTATTCTCACCATGACGTTGCTCATGGGAGCGGGCGCGTTCGTCCTTTCCGGCAATACGCTAATCATCATCATCCTGGCGCAACGACAACATGCATCCGCGGTGGTGATTGGCCTCATCATCGCCGCCTTTGGTGTCGGAGCGATTCTCGGCTCGCTATTGGTGCCCCGCCTGAAGCGTCGCCTGACAGTCGGACACTCCATCCTGCTGGCGCGCTGGTATTACGTGCTGAGCTGGCCGCTGTACGCGCTCGCACCCGTTCCCCTTGTGCTTGGCGCGCAGCTATTTGGCAGCGGTATTGTGGAGCCGATCGAGGACGTGCCCTACTTTAGCCATCGGCTGGAGCTAATTCCCGACGAGCTCAGGGGCAGAGTGCTGAGCGCCTGTCGCTTGTTTCCTGGCATGATGCGCCCGCTGGGGTTAGCCCTGACCGGCATCCTGATTCAACATATCGGCGTCTTCCCTACCATCTGGCTACAATGGCTGGTGCTGCTGGTGGCTACGGGGATCGTGACGGTGATCCCACCGGTGCGCCGTGAACGTGCTCAGGAACCGCAGTGAGGCATCCCATACCTACTTGCTTGCAGCGGGCCGCTAGCGAGACGCCAGACATTTACGTGGTGCGGCTATGCGGGAAGCTCGCGGGCACCCTCACCGCCGCGGGAATACCATTTGTAGCCGCAGATCTGGCAGGTGTAGGTGTGTAGCCAGATGGAGGGAACGAGCCGCGCGACGATACGGGGCCGTGCAAGCAGCGCCAGCGAGATCAGCGATAAGGTCGCGAAGGTCACGATAACCGCGACATCCAGCACAAGGCGGGTGGCGCCAGGTCGCAGGAGCTGTACACCAGCCAGCGTCACGCAGCAGGTGAGCAGCAGCACCACCTGGACCGGCCATCGCCGTACGGCGGTGGACCTGCCGGTGCGCACATCTACCAGGCTCGTATCATCGCGTACCAAATCGCTGCCACATCCCGAATTGGCGCATGGTATACGCACAATTGGCATCCCCGTCCTCCCCGTCACTCCGTCCTAAACTAACCACCCACCCGATAGGAAATACGCCGCGAAGACTGCCTGCAAGAGAAAGCCGCTACTCATCAGCAACAGATCCAGCCAGGGGCGCTGCTGCGCCCAGCGCGCCAGCAACAGGAAGATCGGCACTGCCGCCAGCAGGTAGCGTCCCGCCGAGACGAAGTAGCCCAGCCGGTTGGGCCGAGGCGAAGCTACAATGAGCGCCAGCAAACAAATCATATACAGCGTATATGACACAGGCAACCGTCGCGCCGCAACGACCGTCAATACGCCGAAGATGGCGAGCGGCGCCAGATCAACGAGTGAGCGTGCCAGCTCATACGTCCATCCGGGCGCAGTTGTAGCGGCAGAGGTAGGTCGTGGAGGTATCTGCCGCACGGCGCCCAGCACCGGTGTATGGTGCCAGAACTGCTGCTCGGCGTGGAGGAAGAGCAGCGGATCCCCGAATTGATGCGCCAGATACAGCATATAGAGGCCGAGCGCGCCCGCGACGCAGGCGACGATAAGCGCGGCGCCACCCACGGCGCGCCAGCGCGCTCCGTCCCGCCAGAAGCCCTTGCGCCAGCGCATAGCATGCCACCATTCGTGCTGCTGTCCATACTCCCAGAGCAGCGGTGGCAGCAGAATGACGCCCGTAGGTCGCGTGAGTATCGCCAGCGCCGCGCAGAGCGTCGCCCAGCGCCAGTGACCCGTGCGCATCGCCAGCAGCCCGAACATGGCGAGTCCGAGAAAGGCGCCCTCTGTGTAGGGTGCCGCGAGAAAGAAGGCCAGTGGATACGCGGCAAATATGCGAATCGTATCCGGCGCGGCGCGACCGGCCCCGCTTTCGCGCGCGGCAAGCAGCCCCAACCCTATGAACGCGCTCAGCGCACCAAGATTGCTCGCCAGTAGTGCCGCGGCGAGCCAGTGCGGCCCGATCACGAGGGCGAGCAGGCGTATTGTCAGCGGGTACAACGGGAAGAATGCTGTGGACTGCGCACTGGTGTAGCCGTGCTGCGCGATGCCAAGGTACCATTGCGCATCCCAGCGCTGCCAGAGCAGCGCCAGCGCACGCGGCCTGAAGGATAGCTGATCCTCATGGGCAAGATTGGGTGCCAGCGCCGCCGCGAAACTAGTGACAATCGTGAGCGTGAAGCGTGTCACCAGCCAAAGTCCGGCTGCCTGGAGTGCGATGCGACGCAACGATTCGTGCCGCTCCTCTGTCAGGTTCTCACTCGACAACCGCTGTTCAGGCAGCACGGTATCGTTTGGCACGTTGTTCAGCATCCGCGTGTCGTGTCCGAGGTCCATCTCACCTCCCGTGTCATGCGGCCATTGCTTTATCGCAGCGCACCAGATAGTATGCCACGTCCGTGCGCTTAGCGGAAATCAAGGATACTTCCGAGTCTACCACAGCCCGCCTGGCCATTCTTTCGTGGCATGCGACATGCCACCATTTTCCCGCTGCTCGCGGCGCGTGCCCCGCCAAACAGCTACTCGGCAAGATCGTACAGGGATGGCTCGATTTCTGAAGACTGTACACGATGCGGAAGTGCCCCGCTCTATGGTTAGGAGCGGGGCACAAGTTGGGTGGTGCTATGCCACCACCTGTTAGGTTGTCACGATTCGCCGGACACCCCTAGAGGATATACCTGCTGAGGTCTTCGTCGGCCATCAGTTTGTCGAGCCGGCCACGCACGAATGCGGCATCCACCGTTACCGTCTGGCCGGAGAGTTCTGGCGCGTTGAAAGAGACATCTTCCAGCACCTTCTCCATAATGGTCTGAAGCCGGCGAGCGCCAATATTTTCGACGCGCTCGTTCATCACGGCGGCGCAGTGGGCGATCTCTGTCAGACCGTCTGGGGGAAACTCCAGCGTCACGTTTTCGACACCCAGCAGCGCCTTATACTGTCGCGTGAGCGCATTTTCGGGCTGCGTAAGGATGCGCTCGTAGTCCGCCTCGTTCAGTGACCCCAGCTCGACGCGCAGCGGCAGCCGGCCCTGTAGCTCAGGGATGAGATCGGACGGACGGGCATGGTGGAACGCGCCAGCGGCGATCCATAGCACGTGGTCCGTCTTCACCGGCCCAAAGCGTGACATCACCGTAGAGCCTTCGACAATGGGCAGCAGGTCGCGCTGCACACCTTCGCCGGAGACATCGGGCCCCATGTCAACCTTGCTGCCGACTACCTTGTCAATCTCATCCAGGAAAATGACACCGGACTGCTCGACGCGCTGAGTCGCCTGCTCGATGATAGAATCAAAATCCACGAGCTTGTTGGCCTCTTCCTGGGTAAGCAGACGCCGCGCTTCTTTCACGGGCACCTGCCGGCTCCGGCGCCGGCCATTGGGCATGTTGCTCAGGAACTCCTGAAAATTGTCGCCCACATCGTCAGGGGCCATACCCGCGACGAACTCGAAGACCGAGGAAAAGGCATCCTCTGGCTCCAGCTCGATCTCGATGATCTGCTCCTCCATCTCCTTGCGAGCCAGGCGCTCGGCCATCTGCTTGCGCGCCTGTTGCTTGCGCCGGCGCGCGGGGACCGCCGATGCGCCAGGCGCTACCGGATTGCTCGCGGCTACCGGCACAGGCATGAGCATGGCCGAAGGGGTTCCTGACTTCGAGCGCGACGACGCGCGGCTCGCCGCGCGCACCGCTGGCTGCTCCTCAGCGACAGCCCGCTCGGTCAGGATGTCGAGGATGCGCTCTTCCGCCTTCTGGGCGGCATGCTCGCGCACTTCGGTCACGCGCTCCTCGTGAGCCATGCCCACCGCTACGTCCATGAGATCGCGCACGATGGACTCGACATCACGTCCGACGTAGCCAACCTGTGTAAATTTTGTCGCCTCGACCTTGATAAACGGCGCATCGGCCAGCTTGGCGAGGCGGCGGGCTATCTCAGTCTTGCCGACGCCTGTCGGACCGATCATCAAGATATTTTTCGGAGTGATTTCCGCCTGCAGTTCTTCCGGCAACGCGAGCCGCCGGTAGCGGTTGCGCATCGCAATCGCCACCACTCGCTTCGCCTCATGTTGTCCAACGATATAGCGATCCAGCTCCCGAACGACTTGCTGGGGAGTCAGGTCCCTCATGCGCACTACTCCTCGCTGGCGCTCATAGTCTTCAGTCATTATGACGACGAGGACCGATTCGCGCTACCGCTCTCTACGGTCTCCGCCTGGCCGTTTGCCGCATCATCGTCCAGCGTGAAAAGCAAAATGCGGTCATTAGTATAAATACACATTGAAGCCGCGATTTCCATTGCGGACCGCGCAATCTCGCGCGCGGGCATTTCTGTATGGCGCACAAGGGCGCGGGCGGCGGCTTGCGCGTAGGCGCCACCGGAGCCGATGGCCGCTATGCCGTCGTCCGGCTCGATGACATCGCCATCGCCCGTCAGCACCAATAGCTCGTCATGACTGGCGACCAGCAACAAGGCCTCAAGCCGGCGCAGATATTTGTCCGTGCGCCATTCTTTGGTCAGCTCGACCGCGGCGCGGCGCAGGTTTCCCTGGTATCGCTCCAGCATCTTCTCGAACTTATCGAAGAGGGTGAAAGCATCCGCGGTAGAGCCGGCGAAGCCCGCCAGCACGCGCCCTTCTTGCAGGCGGCGAATCTTGCGCGCCGTGTGTTTCATCACGATATCGCCCATCGTCACCTGGCCATCGCCGGCCATCGCCACGTCCGCGCCGCGACGAACCGCCAGGATGGTGGTGGCGTGCATATCTCCCGTTACTCGCTGTGTCATAGTACCCTTCTAGGATGCCGCCGGCTGGCGTGTGGTCGTGCGCCGCGCCGGAGCGGACTTGCGGGCGCTGGTGGTGCGCGTCCCCGTCTTCGCCTTCGCTGCCGTGCGTGTCGTTCGCGTCGTGCGCGTCGCGGTACGTGCGGCGGTAGACGTTCGCCGTGCCGTACGCGGCCTGGCACCGTCAGTATTCGCGCTCGCACTGGCGCCAGTGGACGCGCGGCGTGTTCGTGTCGTCCGCGCCGTGCGGTCCTCCGGTGCGCGGTGACCGACGACCTCTGGCTCACCCTCTTGCGCGCCGCGAACGAGCGCGCCGCATTTCACGCAGTGCGCTTCCGTCTTGCCATTGCCGAGCGTGAGCAACCCACCGCACTCGGGACACGGCACCGCCAGCGGGCGATCCCAGACGGCGTAGGTGCATGTGGGATAGTTGGCGCAGCCGTAGAAGATCTTTGCCGACTTGCGCGACTTGCGCTCCACAAGCTCGCCCCCGCAATCGGGGCAGATCGCGCCAGTTTTCACCAGGAAAGGCTTCTTGAAGTCGCAGTCCGGGTAGCCGGAGCAAGAGATGAAGCGCCCGAAGCGGCCCGTACGAATGAGCAATGGCTTGCCACACTGCGGGCAAGCTTCATTGGCCTCCTCGACGGGTTTTTGCACCTTATCCATCTCAGCTTCGGCGCGGGTCAGCTGCTCTTTGAGATCCTCGTAGAAGACCTTGAGAAACGTCGTCCACTCTTGCTTGCCGCCTTCCACGGCATCGAGCTTGCGTTCCATATCCGCCGTGAAGTTGGCGTCTACGATGTCAGTGAAGTGCTTTAGCATCAGCTCGTTGACTGTCTCGCCGAGCCATGTTGGCACAAAGCGGCGCTCCTGCTGCTCGACGTAGCCGCGATCCTGAATGGTGCTGACGATGGGCACGTAGGTGCTGGGTCTGCCTATGCCGCGCTCCTCCAGCTCCTTGATAAGGCTGGCCTCGGTGAAGCGTGCGGGTGGTTGCGTGAAATGCTGGTCGGGCGACAGCTTGTGCAGGTCCAGCGGCTCGCCCTGCGCGAGCGCGGGCAGGGTGTCGCCATCCGCCTCGCGCGGCCAGATAGCGTAGAAACCGGGGAACTTGAGCACTGATCCGGTGGAGCGGAAGACAAAGCTGCCCGCGCCAATATCAACCCGCACCGTGTCGAAGACAGCAGGCGCCATGAACGCCGCGACGAAACGCCGCCAGATGAGCTGGTAGAGCTTGAGTTGGTCAGGAGTGAGGTAGTGTTTCACCTCCTCCGGTGTGAGCGTCACATCCGTGGGGCGGATCGCTTCGTGGGCGTCCTGCACGTTAGCCTTGGCCTTCGCCGTGCGCCCCGCGCCGATATACTCCTTCGAGAAGCGCTGGCCGATGTAGTCTTTGACGGCGGCCTGCGCCTCGTTGGAGATACGGGTGGAGTCGGTGCGCATGTAGGTGATGAGACCCTGATGGCCAGCGCCGCCCAGCTCGATGCCCTCATAGAGCTGCTGCGCCAGGCTCATCGTGCGCTTGGGCTTCAGGTGCAGCCGCACCGAAGCATCTTGCTGGAGTGTGCTGGTGGTATACGGCAGGAAGGGCTGGCGTCGCACATCCTTCTGCTCAACCTGCAGCACGCGATATGCCGCGCCTTCCAGCTCTCGCAGGATGGCGTGCGCCTGTTCCTCAGATTCGATGCGGATCTTCCCCGCGCGCCCGTTCGTCTCGCCCGGTTCCGGTTGCCGATTCTGCCGCTCTTTCACATTCGCGTCGGCACTGTCGTCCGCTTCACTCTCCGTCGCGGCCACCTCGGCGGACCCCAGCCGCCCGATCAGCTGCGCCAGGAATGTCGTCTGCTGTCGCGCTTTGCTCAGTGTCGCGACAATGGTCCAGTATTCTTCAGGGACGAAGGCGCGGATCTCCGCCTCGCGCTGGCAGATGAGCCGCAGCGCGACAGACTGCACGCGACCGGCGCTGGTGCCCTTCTGGAGCCGGCGCCAGAGCAGCGGGCTAATCTTGTACCCGACGAGCCGGTCCAGCACACGGCGAGCCTGCTGCGCATTGAGCAGGTTTTCATCAATCGTGCGCGGATGCTCGATGGCTTCGCGCACGGCGTGGCTGGTGATCTCATTGAAGACGGCGCGCTTGGGCGCGCGCAGCCCAAGCTGCTGCTTGAGTGACCAGGCGATAAACTCACCCTCGCGGTCCGGGTCAGGCGCGAGATAGACGGTGTCGGCCCTCTTGCTGGCGGCTTTGAGATCGCGAATGAGGTGGTCTTTCTTTTCGATCACCTCGTATTTGGGCGCGAAATCGTGGCGTGTGTCCACGCCCAACCCCTTCGGCGGCAGATCAATGATATGTCCCATCGAGGCGCGCACCTCAAAGTCGCTCCCCAGGAACTTCTCTATCGTTTTGGCCTTCGCGGGCGATTCCACGATCACCAGATTCTTTGTCATTCTGTGGTCACCCTATTTCACACAGCCAGACTCCGGAACCCAACAGAGAACGTTGGGCGCGCATCCAGCAAGATTGTAATCGGCTACATGGTTATACGACGCAGTGAGAGCGTACGGGTACACTTACACGTCCCAAACTCGGCAAATTGAGGTTCGCCGTGCCTGCGACATCACCTATCTCGTGGCGGCGAGCCGGCTCCTGCTGGACGCGCCACAGTATGTCACATTCCGAAAGGGAGGGTGGAGGAACCAGTCCTCGCGCCGACCAAAAGCATAACATTCCTTCTCA
>DATGEP010000280.1:0-37890 GCA_035310125.1 Ktedonobacterales bacterium | reverse complement strand
CTGTCCACGGGCGTATGGTGTTCTCCCCAGTGTGGTGGACACTCATACTGCGGAGAATGGTAGAACGTATTTTCTAATCCGTCAAGGGCGTGTGTCACTGATGGGCATATTCAGGAGGTGCTGCTGATGCCAGCAATGAGCCAGGTATCGTTATCAAACTCCGTGAGGTTCAGTGCATAGGTAATGATCGTTCCCGGTGCCAGGGAACGCGACACATCCACCTGCGCGATCACCGGCCCACCGGAATTTTCCAGTGAGGTAATGTGGCTGTTGATGACGCGCCCGTAGTGCGCATCGTCAGATTTGAGACCATTGATGAAGTTGGACTCAGCGGATACATCAGTGCGGCTCTGCGCGTTGTACTGCCAGGCACGCTGGTAATCCTGCGCTTTCAGGGCGGCGAAATAGCCGCTGACGGTAGCCTGTGGTGACGAGCGATCCGGGAGCTCAGTCGCATTGAGCACGAGCACCGAGATGACGACGGCTATCAGGATTGCGCATACGATACCAGTCACCAGCACAAATGGTGACCGGTAGAACACGCGCCGTTTCGCATCCTTCCCTCGCTCGCCGCCAACTCCCAGGGCCTCGCTGTGATGTGAAGCCATTTCTGGCCGGCTATTCAGCGCGGTGGCGGAGCCACGCACATTTGGCGTATGCGGGTGGACCTGGCTGCTCTGCACGCCGGGCTGCGACATCGTCATGCCTACTGGCGTTGGCGGCGCTGAATGTGGCGTGGGCGAGGGGATAGATGTCAGCGAGCGCGTGGCGGGTAGGCGAGGCATCCGTCGAACTGGTGTACCACCGGGGGTAGGCGACGATGGGGCGGATGGAAAGGGCGGGACCGACGGACGTGACGGCGGAGGTGGGGGCGACACTGGCGCGCCGGTTGGGTGCGCACCCGCGGCTGGAGTCGTCAGCGCCCGCGCGAAGTCGGTCAGCGAATGGAAGCGCTCAGCCGGACGGAGCGTGAGCGCACGCACAATGGCAGCGTCCACAGGGGCACTGATGGCAGGATTGAAGGAGCGTGGGCTGGGCAGGCGCGCGTCAAGGGCGACACGCTCGACGGCAGTGGGCGGCACACGGCCGGTGAGCAGGTGATAGAGTGTCGCGCCGACACCATAGACATCCGACCAGGGACCGGTCTGTCCGGCAGCGGCGTATTGCTCTGGGGGGGCGTAGCCTTCGGTGCCGGCTTTGCGCACGAAAGTGGCCGTCTGCCCGGCGCCAGGCAGATGCTCCTTGGCGATGCCGAGGTCAACCAGGACCGGATGGCCGGCGGGCGTCACGATGATATTAGCGGGCTTGACATCACGATGCAGGATCGGCGGATTGCGAGTGTGAAGGTACTGGAGAGCGTCACAGATTGGCAAGATCCAGCGGAGCGCGTCCTGTTCGGTCAGGGGACGGCCACCGTTGCGGGCCAGCTTCCGCTCTAGATTTTCGCCATCCACGAAATCCATGACCAGATAGAGCCTGCCCTGCCAATCGAAGTGCTCGCGGACCTTCGGGATGTTGTTGTGATCGAGCGAGTGCAGCCACTGGCTCTCGTTCTCGAATTGCTTGCGAGCGCCGCTGGATTGGTCAATCAGCTCCTTGAGGGCGAAGACGTTGCTCTTTCCGAAGAGCACATCCACCACCTGATAGACGGTGCCGAGACCACCCCGGCCAACGACCGCAGTGATTCGGTAGCGTTGATGGACAATTGTTCCGACTGGAAGTGGGTTGAATCCGCCCTCAGCCATGCGCCGCGCCCCTTCTCCGCGCGCCGTTCCACGCCGCGCCGTCCCACGCCGCGCTGCGTGAGCCTCCTGGCATTCCGCTTGGTGCCCAGTATAGCGACGTGAGACGATTGCGTCAACGATTGCCGCCCGCCAGTCCTATGGCATCGAAGAAGCTATAGGAGAAGAAGCTACAGGCCGGCGAAGAGGTCGCCTTCAGGGGTGGGATAGTCCGCGGCGGAAATGGGTGGGCGCGTGAGCTGGAAAACCTCAGTCCCCATGAACTGGCGCAATTGCTCAGGAGTGGCGCTGGCAAAGGGGCTATCCGCGGGCATCTGCGTCGCGTGGGCAGCCATCGAGGCTCGCTTTGCCTCATACTCGGCGTCGGTGAGCTTCACGTAGGTCGTGACATCGGCCAGCGGTGTGCCCATTTGCTCGAAGGGAATGGTGGCGGCGTTGCCGCCCGGTATGAAGTCATGTCCCAATTTGCGCGCCTCCTCACGCATCTCGGCCATCCGCTCGCGGATGAAGGCGTTGAAGTAGACCTTGCGCACGCGATGGGGGAGCAGGCCAGAACGCGCCTGCTCGGCGAACTCCCTGGGCTCGCTGGCGGCGGCGATGGCGGCCAGCGTCGCGCGATGGATGGTCATGTGATCGGGGTGACCATAGCCGCCATTGGCCGCGAAGGTGACGACGACATCGGGGCGGAAGCGTCGCAGATGGTAGACGACCTTGCGCACGAGCTCATCATGATCGGCTTCGCTGAGGTGGCCATCGCGGTAATCGAGGAACGAGACGTCGGTGACGCCCACAGCGGCACAGGCGCGGCGCAGCTCGCCCTCGCGCACTTCGCCGAGATTCTCTGGTGTCGCCAGCGCGGGATCGGCGATTTCGCCTTCTTCGCCGCGTGTGGCGCAGACAATCGCGACGGGACGCCCTGCCATCGTCGCGCGCGCCATGCTGCCCGCCATGCCGAAGCTCTCGTCATCTGGATGCGCCCAGATGCCCATCAATCGCAACGTTGACACCGAGTTCTCCACCCTTATTCTCCCTTTGGCATCAGATACGGACGCATTTGCGCTTCGTCCCACAACGAACAGACGCGACGCGAGACGCCCGCCACGACAAAGCGGGGGCACAATCCCGCGAGATGTGGTCTGTACCCGCACCCTATCACAATTGACCGCGGAGCCACGTCACGAGCTAGCCCTGGCTTGCGACCAAGCCGGTCCGATCCTGTGTCTCCTCGTGGGTATCGCCGCGCGTGAGGTTGCGCAGCGCCTGCGGACCTTCCAGCGCGACGGTGAGCACGTCGCGGGCATCGTCCACGGGGACGAAGGTCATCTGATCGCGCAGGTCTTGTGGCAGGTCTTCCAGGTCCGGCTCGTTGCGCTTGGGCAGAATCACGGTGGTGATGCCCGCCCGGTGTGCCGCCAGAATCTTCTCTTTCAGACCACCGATGGGCAGCACTTTGCCGCGCAGGCTGATCTCGCCCGTCATCGCGACGTCGGAGCGGACTTTGCGCCCCAGCGCCAGCGAGACGATGGCCGTCATCATGGTGACACCTGCCGATGGGCCATCTTTGGGGATCGCGCCAGCGGGGACGTGAATATGCACGCTGTTGTCCTCGAAGACACGCGGGTCAATGCCAAGCAGCGCGGCATTTGAGCGGACGTAGGCCAGCGCCGCCATCGCGGACTCCTTCATCACGTCGCCCAACTGGCCGGTGAGAGTGAGCTGCGCATCGTGACTGCGCATCAGCGCCGCTTCGACGAAGATGATGTCGCCGCCGACGGGTGTCCAGACGAGGCCGGTGACGACACCGGGGCGGTCAATGCGCTCCGCCACTTCCCCGAAGTAGCGCTGGCGCCCCAGGTATTCCGCGACCAGCTCGGACGTGACGACCACCTGGGCGGTCTCGCCCTCAGCCATCCGCTTCGCGACTTTGCGGCAGATGGAGCCGATCTCACGCTCCAGATTGCGCACACCGGCCTCGCGGGTGTAATCGCGAATGACCTGGAGCACCGAGTCGTCGGGAATCTCGATCTCGTCGGGCTTGAGGCCGTTGGCGGAGATTTGCTTGGGCACCAGATATTGCCGGGCGATGTGCAGCTTCTGGTCTTCGGTATAACCGGCTAGCTCGATGATCTCCATACGGTCGCGCAGCGGCGCGGGAATCGGCTCTAGCGCGTTGGCCGTCGCGATGAACATGACGTGCGAGAGGTCGAATGGGAGGTCGAGGTAGTTGTCGCGGAAGGAGAAGTTCTGCTCCGGATCGAGGACTTCCAGCAGCGCGGAGGATGGGTCACCGCGCCAGTCCGAGGCGACCTTATCCACTTCGTCCAGCATGAAGACGGGGTCGTTGGCGCCGGCGCGACGAATGGACTGGAGGATGCGACCGGGCATCGCGCCGATGTAGGTGCGGCGGTGGCCGCGAATCTCCGCTTCGTCGTGGATGCCGCCGAGCGACATACGCACGAACTCGCGCCCCAGCGCCCGCGCGATGGAATGACCGAGCGATGTCTTGCCGACGCCAGGAGGCCCGACGAAGCAGAGAATCGGCTCGCGGCTGACCGGCGCGCCGGTCGTGGGGCTGTCTGTCTCGGTGCCCTGGCGTTCCTCTTTCAGCCGGCGGACGGCCAGATATTCCAGGATGCGGTCTTTGATCTTTTCCAGGTCGTAGTGGTCCTCGTTGAGGACTTGCCGCGCGTGGGGGACGTCAATCGGCTTACCCGTGCTCTTGCTCCAAGGGAGCGCCACCATCACCTCCACGTAGGTGCGAATGACGGAGTATTCCGGCGACGCGGCGGGTATCTTCTCCAAGCGAGCAAGCTCGCGCAGCGCCTCTTTGTTGGCCTCTTCGGGCATGTGGGCCTGCTCGATCTTCTCACGGAGATCGTTGACGGTTGCCGCCTCTTCGCTCTCTTCGCCAAGCTCTTTCTGGATGGCTTTGAGCTGCTCACGCAGGAAATATTCGCGCTGGACTTTGCCCATCTCTTCCTGGGCGTGGCTCTGGATCTTCTTTCCAAGCTCCAGCAGGTCCAACTCGCGTGTGAGGAAGGCGGTGACGCGCTCCAGCTTCTCGCGCACGGAGTCCGTCTCTAGCAATTGCTGGCGGAGCTCAAGGTCCATCTGCGCGCTGCTGGCAATCAGATAGACCACCTGGCGCGGATCGTCCAGGTTCATCGCGGCCATTGCAAGCTGATCGGGCAGGTATTGCACGAGATTGACGAGCCGCTGGAACAAATCAATCGCCGTGCGCTTCAGCGCCTCGATCTCGATGTCGTGCGGCACGATCTCCGGTGCGAGGTGCGTCCGCGCTTTCAGGAACGGCTGCTCAGCGACGAACTCGTCAATGACGATGCGCTCAAGTCCTTGCACGATGATCTGGATAGTGCCATCCGGGATACGCAAGAGGCGCGCAATGCGGGTAACGGTTCCCACACGATAACAATCGTCTGGACCCGCTTCCTCGATCTCGGAGTCTTTCTGCGCCACGAGACCTACCAGCCGGGAGCCGCGCATCACCTCATCTATCAAGCGAATCGAGCGCTCCTTGCCCACGCCGAGCGGCATAACGGCGAATGGGTAGACGACCGTGTCTTTGAGCGGCAGGATGGGCAGCTCGTCGGGTAAGTCCACGTGCTCCGACTCGTCGCCGGTCTCCTGTTGAGGCGCGGCGACCTCTGCCTCGGGAAGCGACGCCTGGGGTGTGGGTATTTCCGGCGCGGGCAGGGGTGAGTCGTCTTGCGTCGCGGGAGAATCTTCCCCAGGCGGCGGGGGCATTAGCGGCCCTTCGCGACCAATCGGAGGAGATTGCTCGTCGCGCTGCTCGTCCGACGGGATGCCGCCAGATGGTGATGAAGTGTCGAACATTAGTCTACGCTCCTCGTGGGCGTTTGATCGTCAGACCCGGCAATCGGGGCGGTAACCTGAGTTTGGGGTGCTGCTTCGGGTGCGGCGGGCGTGGCGTTCAGACCGCCGCGCGCGCCGCCGGCGGGACTGGATACGCGGCTGGCGTGTGGGCGCAGACTCCCCGGCTCGCTGTGGACGGCTTTGGGCAGACGAATGCGCAGGAAGCCGTTTTCGTAGGTTGCCTCCGCGCTCTCCTGATGGACGGGCGCCGGCAGGAGAATCTCCGCCCGGAAGGAACCATAACGCACCTGGGCCTCGTGATAGCAGATCTCGTCGTGCTCGGAGTCATCATCACGACGGCCTACGACGACGAGCGCATTGTCGTAGAGCGTTACCTCAATGGTATCCTCGCTCATGCCCGCAAGCTCGATCTTGATGCGGATCATATCCGCCGTTTCGTGAATATCTACCGGGGGACGCCACTGTCCAGCCGCATGCAGCAGGCCATAGTGCTGGCCCTGTCGCAGCAGCTCGTCACGCAGGTCCCGGAAATACCGTTCCAGGCTCGCCGAAGCGCCACCGAATTGATATTCGATTGAGCGAAAGCGCAACCGCATAAGCATATTCCTCGCCGCGCACCGGGCGGGGCACTGCCGCCTGGAGCGGTGCCACCGTGTAGTGCGGGTAAACTAGTCTATCGAAGCTGGCCACTTCTTCATCTATTGTAGGCGTCAGGCGGGGACGCGGCCAAGCCAGTGCGCGGTCCAAGATCGCCCTTGCGAGACCGGGAGTGGGCGCAGCCTGGCGGGTCCCCATCCAATGCCACCAACCTCCGGCAGCATCTACGCTGCCTGGCGGTCAGTCGTCGCTTACCGGCAGATCCACCTCGCCATCCGCCAGCGCGTTCTGACAATCCGAACAAAGGTAGCGAAACTCGGAGTGATCTTCCAGTGCGTCGCCGGGTATCGCCGTTGCCGAAACGCGCTCGACAGGCATACCACAGCGCGAGCAGGTGACGTACTCGCGGTGTCCCAGTTCACGAAGAGATCCCAACACGTCTTCTTCCACGGCCGGCCTCCTGTTTGCTTGTAACGCGGCTACGATGTAGACAACGGACGAGACTGGCAGCGCTTGCGACGCCGGGGCTGACGGCGCGCGGTGCATTATGTCACACGCGATGTCACACATGCCAGCCATCTATAACCCGGCAAGCTCGCGCCATTAGCACTCCACCGGCTCCATCGCGGGCGGGGATGTCGCGATGGGTGGGGCGGTTGCCGATTCTGCCGGAATCTGAGAATTGGATGCAGAGGCGGTTGCCGATTCTGCCGGAATTCGAGAATCGGCAACCGATTCTGCCGGAATCTGAGATCCGGACGCAGATTCGGTTGCCGATTCTGCCGCGAATCGCGGATGTGTGGCAGAGCGGGTGAGTGAGGTTGCCGATTCTGCCGCGAATTTGTGTGCCATTTGTGACCTCTTCCCGACAGGAGTAATACGCCTTCCCGTGAGCATATCACTGGAGGCTGGGCGGAGCGACCGTCATGAGCAGGCAAGTCCGGTCATGAGCGGACGCGAGAATTGGCGGCACGGGCGTTGAATCTGAAGCGTGGCATCAACACAGATGGATACCGGGCGCTGAGTCAACCGTTGTATATCCCGGTAGAGCGAATTTTCACGATGACGGCAGATCACCTGAGGAGGAACACGTGTCTACACCTGAATATCCCGGCGGATATTCCCCGCAGCAGGGGAATTCTTTTCAGACGCAATCCAATCAGTCGTCCGGCTATGCCGCGCCCGCGCCAGCCACCCAACCCACGCGCAAGCGGCGCCACCCTGTGCGCACCACGTTGCTCATCCTCCTCGTGCTGGTGCTGCTGGCGGGCGGCGGCGCATATGCCTACGCGCAATCGGTGCGGGGGGCTATCGCGTCGGCGGCACAGAGCTTTTGTACGGACCTGAAGGCGCAGAATTATACGGGCGCATATGCGCTGCTCTCATCCGGCTATCAGGCAAAGGTAACGCAACAGCAGTTTACGCAGGCCGGGCAGCTTCACGACCAGATTGACGGCACGGTGCAGAGCTGCGCCGCAAGCGACAGCGCCGGTGGATTGGATGCGATTTTGCAGCTCGGCAGCACGTCCGTCACGTTTCCCGCGCATATGACGCGGAATAAGACCTTTTCCGGCGATATGTCGCTTGTCAATCAAGGTGGCTCGTGGAAAGTGGATGCCGTGGATCAGTCGCTGCAGGGAACGAGCCTGGGGCCAATTCTGGTCGCGAATGACTATTGCGCCGCGCTCGCCGCGGGCAATATCCAGCAGGCATATGGCGATCTGTCACCGGATTACCAGAGCCGGCTAGGCAGCGAGCAGCAATATGCGCAGACGCTGCAAGGCGTGCTGACGCAGGGTGTCTCGCTCAGCGGTTGTACCCCCGATCTGAAGACCTACAGCGTTACGGGGACGACGGCGAAGCTGAATGGTACACTCGACGTGCATGAGAGTGGCATCACGGTGAACGTTCCCATCGCGCTCACGTTCGCGGAGAGTGGCGGCGGCGTTTGGAAGATTGATAGCGCAACGCTGCAGCCGCAGGCATGACGGCGGGAATTGAGCGCCAGCCCAATTGACGAGCGGCTTCACAGTGTGTTACTATCGGGAATACCGAGGGCAGGCGACGCCGGGCGGCAGCGGGTACGGCGGATGCTTGGACGTTTTCCTGGCACCACGGGCGCGGTTTGCAGTGGCACCATCAACAAGGGAGCGCCCGATGATCGTGCAGCACCTTCCGCGATGGCTGCGTAAAGTCGTGGCCTCGCTCTTCCACCACACCCACTCCACTCACCTTCTGCCACCTGAGCGCACGGCTGTGCTGAGCGCGACATTACGTGGCGATGTCCATAGCACCAGCACGGCCAGCGCAAGCTGGCTCGATGACGGACGGCGACTGCGGTTGCGCCCCTCGCCGCCCGCGAAGCTGGACCAGCGCTGGAATCCTCGCGCGGCCACGCCCCGGCAACCCGTGCCGACGCAACCCCAGCCTGGTCGCGCGCCGTCACTTCGTCCCGCCGCTGAGCAGCCCGCGCCGGAGCTACCGAGACCGAATCCAGCGGAGCCCGCGGCCACGCGGGCAGAACCGGCGCCGCCCACTCAGCCGGCGCCCACGAATGATACTCCGCTGACGGCGTTTGGCGCCTCATCGTCTATGGCGGAACAGTATATGTACCGCCGGCTGATGGCGTTGAGGCGGCTCGTGCGCATGGGTATCTACAACGAGGGCTTCGACCCCAACCGCGTTCCAGAGCAATATCTCTATAGCCTTGGGCGCGAGGACGATCTGGGCGCCGATTCAATAGAATAGCGCTGAACCGCCGGGATGGGTCGTTTCTGGTCCGCGCCGTGTGAACGTTCCGAGGTCGTGGCGTCGCTGGCCCAATAGCGCTACGCTCGCCGGGTGCCAGGTCGGGGGACTGAATGGACGGCCAAGACCATCGCTCGGCCGACGACGACTTCACCGCTGAGGTGAGCGACCTCTACCCGCGTGAGGATGCGGCTCCCCGGACGATCCCGCGCGGGCTCTTCGAGCAGCGCACACGGCGTCAGCGAGGGGTTCGCGTTGGGCTGGCGCTGGGCGCAGGGTTGCTCCTGCTGGCGATCATCATGGGTGGGAGTCCCGGCCTGCGTGAGCGGGCATTAGAGATGATTCCAGGTCTCATCACGACGCCGACGGCTACACTCACGCCCGGCGACGATCTGTTTTACCTGCTGCCCAACCCGCCGGGAGTGGATGTGACGGTAGACGGGCAGCACCTCACTTCGTTGCCACTGCCGGGCGCTTCTCACCCGCTGCGACTGGCGCGGGGCAGGCATACCTTCACCTGGCGCTCACGTACGCTCCCGTTTGCGCCGCTGACCTGCCTCGTGTCCGTGCCGCGCGCCGCGGCTGATACCTGTCCGATTGTTACGCATCAAGCGCTCCCCGCGACGCTGGCCGATATGGCGGGAAGTGTCATTGGTATGCACGAGTCGCTGCGCGAGGTGGACACCGATCCAGCCGCCGCCCGGCTCCCCATCGCTATTCAAGAGGCGCTAGCTACCGAGCAATCCACGGCCACCGTCCAGCCAGGCGAGCGGTACTTTGTCGCCCAGGCGGGGCAATCAGGAACGCCCGTGATCGCCACGCAGCCACTGCGCGCGACGCGCCGTGTGTCCTTTCTCCCCGACTCCGGCTACCCGGAGCCGTGCACCCTGGCCCAGCCTGCCATACCGTGCCGCTTCGCGGGGCAGGATTGTAGCCAGCTTTGCACGATCACGGATCCTTTCCCTTCCGTCGCTGGCCCGCCGGGTACATGGCTCGTCGCGGCGATGGTTAGCGCCGAATGGGACTATCAGACCCTGGATGGCCGCGTCGTTGCGCTGGGAGTTGGGGAGGCGTTCGGCGTGCAGCTCGCGGTATTACGCATCACGTGGGATGGCGCCGGCTGGTATGTCACGCCGATTGTTGGCCACAGGCTCGGATTCGACGTCGCCGACGATGCGGTCTGCGACCCGGCACGTTTCGCCCTCGCAAACACGTCGTCGTGGAGCTTCATGATGGTAAATCCGCCGCCGGGGGCACAAACGCAGTTTGTATCAGATGCCACGCCGGCAGATGGGTGCGTGGCCGTGCTCACGCAGGGGCAGCCCGCCATATTTCTGGAGCGCTTCGGGGTGCTGCTGACCGTCAACGACACGGCAGTCAATCCCTCGGACAATTTGCCAGCGGCGAATGCCGCCGAGCGGCAGCTTGCCCAGCATCTCATGACGTCGCTCTCTCCCTGAGAGGGGCTAGCGCGTCAGAAGACCATCGGAGCAACCCAGCTGTAGATCCAGTCAGGATGCTCCGCGAGCGGTGTGCGGGTCTCTCCGTCCATCCCACGCGCGGACGCGTCGAAATCGAGTCGCATGATGAGGTCATCCTCGACGAGCGTGCCGCCAGCCGCCGCGAAGAGCGAAAGCGCGTCGTGGCTGGTGCCGGGTAGCGAGATGAACATTTGCGGTTCCAGTGACCCCGTACTCATCTCGCGCCGCCAGGGCGCGTCGGCGGCCAGCAGCGCCACGAGGAGCGCCGCCGCTGTCGCGCGGTCCCGCGCCACCCACGAGCCGACGCGCACGCCGACGTATGGCGCATCGAGCAGACGCACCAACGCATAGCCAGCGGGCGCTCCCGTAGCATCTTCGGCGATGTAGAGCCAGTGGCGCGGCATCGCGAGCAGCAGCGCGAGAAAGTCCGAGCGCGCGCCGCCGAACGCGGCGATATCCAGCGCCGACACGCGTGCCAGCGCCTGCTTCTCGGCCAGCGCCGCGCGCCGGTCGCCCGCAATGCGTGCCAGCATATCGCGATCTATCGTCGCCAGCGGGGCGTATCCGAACCACGAGGGGGCTACTCCGGCGAAACCGAGGCGGGTGTACAGCGGACGCCCATCCTCCGTCGCATCCAGCAGCACCGATCGCACGCCGCTGGTGCGGAGCCACGTGAGCGCGCCCTCCATCACGGCGTGGCCTAGCCCACGCCGCCGATAATCGGCGCGCGTAATCACATTGCCGATGATGCCGACGGGGCCAGCCGCGATGGCGCTGGTGGTCGCGATGGGCGCCCGCGGATCGTCCGCCGCTGGGTCCAACTCGCCCGCGCGGACCAGGAAAATGCGCCCCTTATCCCATGCAAGAATCGCCCGCAGCAGCGTTTCCGTCCGCAGCCAACCCTCCGCCGTCCGTTGCGTAGCCAGTGCTTCTAAATCAGAGTACGATGCGATATCAACATGGGGAGTGACGACCACACACAGCCTCCTGGGATGCTCTTTCATCCATGGACGCACGACAGCGCGCGTCCGCCCTCATCGTAGCACAGGCGGCACCCATACCGCATGCTATACTTGAGTGTTGCCGGGGCGGTTCCGCGAGGGAGGCTGGCGGGTGTCCACCGGACGCCCCTACAATGCAACTCGGAAGCCGGGCAGGCTTGGGACGCAATTTTTCCTTTCCGGGTCTATCGCGACTGCGCAGGGCGCTTTTGCTCACCGTTGGAGATAACGATGCGATTGAATTATGTGCCGACCACCTGGGGTACCCATACGCTGAGCTGGGGAGAACGCACCCACGTGATGGGCATTGTCAACATCACGCCCGACTCGTTCTCGCGCGACGGACTCATGTTTGAGGGCGCGTCACATGATGACATCGTCGCAACCGCCGTCGCTCGGGCGCGACGAATGGTGGAGGACGGCGCGACACTGCTGGACATCGGCGGCGAGTCCACCCGCCCATCTATCGTGAATGAGCCGCCGCTGCCGGAGGATATCGAGCGCGAGCGGGTGCTGCCGGTGATCGTTGCGCTGGCAGCCGAGCTGCCGCCAACGATCATCCTTTCCATTGATACGTATAAGGCGAGCGTCGCCGCTGCTGCGCTGGATGCCGGGGCGCACCTCGTCAACGATATCTGGGGGCTGCGCGCTGATCCGGCGATGGCGCCGCTGGTGGCCGAGCGCGGCGTACCGGTGGTGCTGATGAGCAATCTGCGCGGGCAAGCGCGCCGTGATGCCGTGGCGGATGTGGCGCGCCAGCTTGCGGGCAGCATCGAGCTGGCGCTCAATGCCGGAATCGCGTGGGAGCGCATCATCGTAGATCCAGGCTTCGGCTTTGGCCTCGTTGGCGAGGAGAATCTGCGCGTGATGGCCCGCCTTGGCGAGCTGCGCGCGTTGGGACGCCCGCTGCTGGTGGGCACGTCGCGCAAGGCACACATCGGCCTCGTCCTCGGCACGCCGGTGGAGGACCGGGCGGAGGGGACCGCCGCGACTATCGCGCTTTGTATTGCGCAGGGGGCGGACATCGTGCGCGTCCACGATGTGCGGCAGATGGCGCGCGTGGCACGCATGGCGGATGCTGTCGTGCGCGGGCGACTGGAGGAAGCGCGATGAGCTTCGATACGTATGCCGGAGCGCTGGCCTGGATCTACTCCTTCAGCGACACCGAGCGCACGGGCCAGTTCGTCCGCGACCGCGAGGATAATCTCGCGCGCGAGCGCGCTTTGCTGGCCGCGCTGGAAAATCCACACATGAGCTACCGCGTGATCCATGTGGCGGGAACGAAGGGCAAAGGCTCGACCTCGGCCATGATCGCCGCCATTTTACGAGCAGCCGGCCAGCGGACGGGGCTGTACACGCAACCAGATCTGCACACGTTTCGCGAGCGTATGCGCGTGGATGGCGCGATCATTCCAGAAGCCGAGGTGGTGCGACTCGCGCCACAGGTACGCGACGCACTGGCTACCGTGGATCCCGCGCTTGGGCCGTTCATCACGTATGAGATTGCCACCGCGCTTGCCTTTCTCTATTTCCGCGAGGCCGGCGTCCAAGTCGCGGTGATCGAGGTGGGCCTCGGCGGCCGGCTGGATGCGACCAACGTTGTGGAGCCGGCGATCAGCGTCATTACGTCCATCAGCTATGATCACATGCAGGTGCTCGGTAATACGCTGGCGGAGATCGCAGGCGAGAAGGCAGGCATCATCAAGCGGGGCGTACCCGTCGTGACCTCCGCGATGGCGCCGGAAGCCATCAGCACGATCGAGCGAATCGCCGCTGAACGCGAGGCGCCGCTGATTCGGGTCGGGCCGTCCGGCACCCCCTCGGCAGCCTTCACATACCAACCCGCGCACTGGGATAGCAGCCGCCAGTGGTTTTCCATTACAGGTCCGCATGGGACGCTCAACGATGTCGAGCTGGCGCTGCTCGGTGAGCACCAGATCGAAAACGCCGCCGCCGCTCTCGCGGTTGCCGAGCGGCTGGATCATGATGGCATCCTGGCAGTCTCGGAGGATGCTGTGCGAGCGGGACTGCGTGATGCGCGCTGGCCGGCACGGCTTCAGGTGGTGCGGCGTGAGCCGTGGGTCGTCGTGGACGGGGCGCACAACGCGGATTCGTTCGCGAAGCTCTTCGCAGCGCTGCGCCGCCATTTTCCATTCGAGCGACTCATCCTGGTGCTGGGCCTGATGGCTGACAAAGATCAGGCGGGCATCGCCGCGGAAATCGCTCAGGCGGGAGTGGAGACAGTCGTCGCCACCTCCATCGCCATGCCACGCGCGGCACCGCCCGAAGGGCTGGCCGCGCTACTTGCCGTAAAGGCGCCCACAGTGCGCGCAGAGACGCGGCCCACGACGGCGGAAGCGCTCGCCGAGGCGCTGCGGCGCGCCGGCCCGTATGACCTCGTGTGTGTCGCCGGGTCACTCTACATCGCGGGTGAAGCGCTCCGCTGGCTCGCCGCCCAGCCTGAGACGCTTCCAGGCGCAATCGAGATTGCCGGCGTGGATCACTGACTACGCGGCGTGCCCGAATAGTGCCAGGTCGCGGGTAGTGGGCCGCGGCTCATCCTGGATCGCCTGGATACTCTCCACGCGAATGGGATGAGCGCCGGGTATCAGTTTGGTTGTCGCTCTTCTACTTTGGGGGTAGGGCAAAGGGAAAATTTCATGCTTGCGTATCTGGATTGCTTCTCCGGGATCAGCGGCGATATGCTGTTGGGCGCCCTGCTGGACGCTGGTCTCGAGCTCGATGCACTGCGTGCCGGGCTGGCGTCGCTGCCGGTCACTGGATACGCGCTCGATGTCGAGGCTGTCAGTGAGCATGGAATCAGCGGCACACGTGCGCATGTGCGGCTGGACGCCGCGGTGCCACAGGCGCACCGCCGCCTCGCCGACATCGAGGCGCTCTTCGACGCAGCAGGGCTGCCCGACCGCGCGCGCGACACCGCGCTCGCCGTCTTCCGCCGTCTCGCCGCCGCCGAAGCCGCCGTACATGGCACGGCACCTGAGGAGGTCACTTTTCACGAGGTGGGCGCGCTGGATTCGATTGTAGACATAGCCGGGACGACACTTGGCTTCGCGCTGCTCGGCGTGTCGGAGGTGTACTGTTCTGAGCTGCCGCTGACATCAGGGCGCGTGGCCTCCGCCCACGGTTCGCTGCCCGTGCCTGCGCCCGCTACACTGGAGCTTCTCAAAGACACGGGAGCGATCTGGCGTGCGCTTGCCATCGAGGGTGAGCTGGTTACGCCGACAGGGGCGGCGGTTGTCGCCACGCTCGCCCGCTTCGAACGCCCCACCTGCACTGTCCGCCGCATTGGCTACGGGTTCGGCAGCCGGAAGCTTCCCTGGGCCAACTGTCTGCGACTGGTGCTGGGTGACGCGCCGGCTGAGCTTGCCAGTCAGGCGGCGGCGGATGGTTTGGAACGCGATGAAATCGCCGTGTTGGAGACCAATATTGATAATATGACTGGTGAGGCGTTGGGGTGGTTGATGGAGCGGCTACTCGACGCGGGCGCGCTGGATGTTACCTATGCGCCGCTGCACATGAAGAAAAATCGCCCCGGCACCTTGCTATCCGTCCTTGCGGCGCCGGAAGACGCCTGGCGGCTCTCCGGAATGCTGCTGCGCGAGAGTGGCACGCTGGGTGTGCGCATGCGCCGCGAGGAGCGCATCAAGACGGGGCGGCGCGTCGAGGAGATCGAGACGCCGCTCGGCGCCGTGCGTGTCAAGTTGAAGCTGATCGGTGACGCCGTCGTCTCCGTCACCCCGGAATACGATGATTGCCGCGCGCTGGCGGAGCGCCACGGGTTGCCGGTGGAGACGGTCATGGCGCGCGTGGCGCACGCGGCGCGGACGCACTTTGGGCTGGGCGACGCATAATAAAACGACTGAACGACCGGCACACGGGACGGGATGCGGGCTGAAACCTGTGAAGGATGCCAGCGTCCCACCGGAGTTGGTATGACACACGGGAAGTTGGTTTCGCGCGCCGCTTCGCGCGTCCCGCTCCTGGGGGAATCACGATTGTTCGTGCTGGACTCGATGGCAGCAATCGCCTCGTCACACCACGCGACATAGCTCGCCTGCACGCCAACGCCGCGCCGCGCCGTCAGGCGGCGGCCAAGCGCGGCCGCCACCGTGTGCGGATCATCCACCCGCATGTCCGCCTCCGCGGCACGCACTAGCGTCTCGTAATACGTCTTGCGCTCCTCGTGGCGCGCACACACACGAGCCGCTGTTGCCGCTGGGCCTCTTCAAGCGCACCGTCTTCTCCACTGCCAACCTTGCGGCGCTGACCGTGCGGTTCTATTGATATTGGTATTGATTCCTACAGGTGGCCCGGACATTCTTGTCCGCGCGGGCCAGCAGGAATGTCGGCCCCACCGGGTCGCTTGGTTGAGATCTTTGCGAGTGTTGCCGCAGATGTCTGGGTGAGTTTGGCCGCCTCCGCTACAATCTTTCTGTGGAGGGATAAGACTATGCCCACGCAGCCGCCGTTTTCTTCCGAATCGCCGAAAAGTCCGCAACAGCCAGGGCAACGCCGCAAATGGAACGATTATATTGAGGAGCAGATCACCGAGGCGCAGAAGCGTGGCGACTTTGACAATCTACCGGGCGCGGGCAAGCCGTTACGAATCGAGAAGAATGTATTCGCCGGCGACAAGGCGCTCGCCTACAGTCTGCTGAAGAATAATCAACTCGCGCCGCCGGAGATCGAACGCGCCAAAGAGATAGATGCGGCGATGGCTCGCGCCGAAGAGTTGCTCGTGACACTGCGCCGCCGCCGCGACACACTGCGGTTAAAATTGGGTCGCGCGTTCGCCAGCGATCGCCGCGCGTATAATCTGCTGCGGAACAAGACACGCGCGCGCTATGACGAGTCGCTGAGGGCGATCAATAGCAACGTTCTGAGCCTGAATATCATCGTCCCGCCCGCGCTGCATCGGCGTTTGCTGGATGTGGACGCGAAGCTACGGGTCTTCGACGACGAGTTCCCGCGCCTGGCGGAATAAGAGAGAGTATCACGTATGTTGCGCCGCACACCGGGGGAGCATCCCGGACTCTTTACTGATATGTATCACCCCGACGCCGCGTATGTAAGCTGGGTGACGGGGCGAAACGGCGTGACGACCTTCGATCTTTACGTCCGGTCGGCGCCCTTCGGCGGTGCGTACATGCTGCTGGCCGGGCTAGAGGAAGCGCTCAGATTCGTCCAGGCTTTTCACTATAAGCCGGATGAGCTGGCGTTCCTGGCGCGTATCCGTGACTACGACGCCGCGTTCCTGGATGAGCTGGCTTCACTGCGCTTTACGGGCGATATCGCCGCCATGCCTGAAGGCGCCATCGCCTTCCCAAACGAGCCGCTTTTGCGGGTCACGGCGCCGTTTCGCGAGGCGCTGCTGATGGAGTCAGGGCTGCTCCAGGCCATCAACCTTGCCACACTCGTCGCCACCAAAGCGTCGCGCATCGTCTGGGCGGCGCAGCAGCGGCGTGTCTCGGAGTTCGCGTTCCGCCGCGCCCAAAATCCGATGGTCGTGGCGCGGTCGTCGTTCATCGGCGGCTGCACCAGCACGTCGCTGCTCGCTGCCGCCTTCGACTATCGCCTCCCCGCTACGGGCACTGTTCCGCACGCGCTCATTCAGCTGTTCCCATCGGAAGAGGAAGCCTTCGAGGCTATCGCGGGGTCGTTCAATCGCTACACCTTGCTGCTGGATACCTACGACGCGCGGCGCGCTATTACCACCGCCATCGAAGTCGCGGGGCGGATTAGCGATAGCCTCGGTCACACGCTCGCCGCCGTCCGGCTCGATAGCGGCGACATCGTGGCCGACAGCAAGTATGTCCGTGAGCAGCTCCGGCTGGCGGGCATGAGCAGTGTACGCATCCTGGGCAGCGGCGACCTGGATGAATTTGAGATCGCTGATTTGCTGGCGGCCGGCGCGGAGATTGACGCTTTCGGCGTGGGCACCTCGCTTGGCACGGGAGCGGGAAATATCGCACATGGCGTGAGCGGCGGCGCGCTAGGAGGCGTGTACAAAGAGGCATGGTACGTCGAGGAGGACGGCAACGGCTTACCCAAGCTCAAGATCGCGGGAAATAAGACTACCTGGCCGGGTCGAAAGGAAGTCTATCGCCACCCCGCGTGGCAGGAAGACGTCGTGCAGCTTGAGCACGAGCCAGCGCCCCCAGGATATATGCGTCTGCTACGCCCAGTGGTGCGCCAGGGCCACATCATTCCCGGCAGCCTGCCGCCACTTTCCGAGGTGCTGGAGTTGGCGCAGGCCAATCTTCGCGCGATACCGTTCAGGTATCGCGCACTTGTCGTCGCGCAACCCTACTCCGTGCGCTTCAGCGAATCCCTGCAACATGTGCGCGATGAAGCGTCGAACACGGCGACCGGAGCCGGCGTGCTCGATGAGGCGGTGCCGGAGCAGATGGACGGCGACTGATACCAGGCTCGCCTTGCTATTCGTCGCTGGCGGCGGGGCCGTCTTTCTCACATGAAAGCGGGCGACGACGCCAGGCGCTGAGCAGCGCCAACCGCTCAATTCGGGTGGACAAGCCCGGCCACTGCCAAGAGTGCGATTACTGCGATGGTTACGGGCGGGAACGCGAAGGTCCATATGATTTGGTAGCGCAAACGGCGCCATATCTCGCGCCGGAGTCGCTCAAGCAGCGGATCGGGCTGACGCTGCCACATCACGCGCTTGATCGCACGATTGGCGGCGCGACTCCCGCTCACGTACATATCGAGCGGGATGCCTTCAACGGGTGGGAGCTGCCGAAAATACTCGCGCTGCTTCGCGCGCACGCGGAAATACAGGGCAAGCATCACCCCAAACCAGACAACGGCAAACGCAAAGGGAAATATCGGTTTGAGAAAGTCGAGCACGGCTGCTACTCACTCTTTTGCCGTTTGTCTACCACAGCTATCGCTCGTTATTCTTCGCGCTGAGCATCAGGTGGTGGCGGACCAAAGCGTGGTAGCTGGGGTGGCTGCCAGCTCGCATCGTCTCGCCACGGCGCGAATGAGTCGGCCAGACTCCCACTCGTTTCCGCCGGAGCGTGCTCATCTACATTCGGCTCGACCTCGTCGTCGAGCCAGCTCTCCGCGAACACGGCTGGCTCCCGCTCCGGCGAGATGGGGTGCGATTGCGACGCGGTCTCCGCAGGCTCCCAGCTCTCCACGGTGCGCGAGGCCTGCCATTTGTGTGCGGCAGGCTGGTAAGCGCGAGGGTCGTATGGCGGCGCTTCCTCAGACGTGGAGCTCCACTCACCCGGTTCTCTGAGATGGCCCCTATGCTCCGGCGGAGCGTCGTTGCGAGGTGGCGGTGCCGCATGCTCCTCAGACGCGGCGGAAGACGGCAGTGACGTATTGCGCGCCGCTTTACTGGCGAAGATATCCAAGCCGGAAAACGATTGCTCCCGGCTATCGTCAGCCGCATGAGGCGTGAAGGGCGGCATCGCTGGTGCGGCAGTCTGCCGGGGCTGCTCGGCTTCGGGCGGCATTGGGCGCCGGGCGACTGGCTCAGAGCGCAGCCAGCTGTCTTCACCCGCGAACTCTTCCGCTGGCAGCGCCGGAACGCGATCCGTCTCCGGCTCGCCGTCCCGTCCAGCGCCCCAGGGGTCCACTGGCCCCGTCCTGTCGGTAAGGTCGTCGGGTTCCACGTATCCATCATATGGCTGTTCCGCGTATGCTGCCTCACTGGCAGCCGGCGCTGATTCCAGCGCCAGCCGCCGCGTCGGCCCGCCCGTCTTGCGTGCCGGCTCGCTCTCGGCCACACGCCGACCGACACGCTCGTAGAACTCGACCCAGGCCAGCAGCTCGTCGGGGCGCTCCAGGCGATGCAGCCGCACCCGCACCTGATGTCCGCCGCCACGCAGCGTCAGATATTCCGGCACACGCGGCGCCCAGTCGAAACTCTCGACGCGCCCATCCGTTCGCGCGACCAGCTTCAGGGCAAAGCGTCCGATAGCGATGCCTACTGAGATGATGCCGCCGAAAGCATGCCGTGTCCGGTCCACTTTCACCACATTGCGCCAGGCCAACTTCAATGTGCTGGCCTTTTGCCGCACCTCGATGGCTTTCGCGTCTACGATGTACGTCGCGCGACGCAGCAGACCACGCAGGCTGGCTATCGCACAGAGCGCCGCGAGCGCGAGCAGCAGCCAGCCAAGCGGATCTGTCTCCGGCAGCAGCACGAGGAAATAGGCCGCTGGGAGCGCCAGCGCCGCGGCGCCGACCGCCGCCCAGAGCGTCTGCCCGGCCAGCGTCTCCCTGGCGGTGTATGGCCCACCACCCGTCGTGCCCCAGGTCCCGCCGTGATCGCGCCAGAGCCGGTAGCGCTCGTTCACTTCGATGCGGAACCGAGCGTAGTCGTCCACCATATCGTCGCGGATCTGCATTTTGCGTCCATCGCGAGCGAGCGCGACCAGCCAGCGATAGCGTTGTCCCTGGATTAGTTGTGTTCGCTCGGTCAGGCGCGCGGCCTCACGCCAGGGAAGCTCAGTGCGCCAGGGTCCACGCACCACGCTGAGTCCCTGGGGGCCGACGCGCACGCAGACCGAGAGCTTGAAGGTGTAGACCAGGGCCGACCACAACATGCAGAGCAGCACCAGGCCAAAAAATACCGCACGGCCCACATGGCTGCCGGCGCCCGTCTGATGCCAGATGTACGCGCCGTTGCCCAGCAGGATGACAACCATCAAGCCCATCAGGAGCCAATCACCCGTTCGCGGACCATAGAACGAGCGCTCGCGATCATCCAGGGCGAGGTCGCGAAGACGCATGGTGGCGGCTGGGGCCTCCCGCCGCGGCGGACGAGGATTTGACACGCTCTCTTCTACCCCATTTCTCCAGGCCGCCATACCGGCATCCGGCACGCGACCGCGCAATTGTTCCGCATGGCAAGTATAGCAAGGTCGGGCAAACGCTATAGGAGAATACGACTGCTCTCCGATCTTGACGTTTTATTTACTTCATTCAGTCTTGACTGAAATAACTAAACGCGCTACACTTTTGTCAAGCCGGAAGGCGGACAGGAGAATCACATGGCGGAAGTTGAAAGTCTCTCGCCGGCGTTGCGGGAATTCATCGAAAGCATGGGCGTTTACTTCGAGCGCTACGGGCTGCCGCGTATCGGCGGTCGTATCCTCGGTTTGCTGCTGGTCGCGGACCGCCCGCTGTCGCTCGACGACATGGCAAGCTCGTTGCGGGTCTCGCGCGCTTCCATCTCCACCAATATCCGTCTGATCATCGCATCAAGCCTGGCGGAGCAAATCTCGCTGCCAGGCGACCGGCGCGACTACTATCGTTTCGGAGTGGACACGTGGGAGCTCGCTTTGCGGACCGAGCTTGAAGGGATCGCGATGCTCCGCCGCCTGGGAGAGCGGGGGCTGGCAGCCGCGAGCGAGTCGGAACGTACGGCACGTGAGCATCTCGAAGACCTGCTGGAGTACTGCGATCTGCTCATGGCAGACCGCCGAGACACGATCGAACGCTGGCGTGCGCGTCGTCGAGAGAAGTAATGGGAGTAGCACGCGCAGCCAGCCGGAGCACTCCAAGAGAGTGACGCATCCTCGAGGAGGGGATATGGGAATCATCGTTGACGTCAACAAGCTCACGAAGCATTACGGCAAGAGCCGTGGCATTGATGATGTGACATTTGGCATCGAAGAGGGTGAGGTGTTCGGCTTTCTGGGTCCCAACGGGGCAGGCAAAACCACCACGATTCGCCTGCTCATGGCGCTGCTTCGCGCCGACGCTGGCACGGCGAGCATTGCCGGGCTGGACTGCTGGCAGCAATCGGTGGAGATCAAGCGGCTGGCCGGCTACCTGCCCGGCGAGCTTTCGCTCGACCCCAATCTGACCGGCGGGCAGATTCTCGAATACTTCGGTCATCTGCGCGGCGGCGTTGATCAAGCCTATCTCAAGCAGCTCATCGCGCGGCTGGAACTGGATCCCACCCGTAAGTTCCGGCAATATTCTAGCGGCAATAAGCGCAAGGTTGGGATCGTTCAAGCTTTTATGCACCGCCCGCGCCTGCTGATTTTGGATGAGCCGACCAGCGGCCTGGATCCGCTGAACCAGCAGGAGTTCGATCGCATGGTCAAAGAAGTACGCGACGATGGGCGCACCGTCTTCCTCTCTTCGCACATCTTGAGCGAGGTCGAGCAGACCTGCAATCGTGTGGCGATCATCCGCGAGGGGCAATTGGTGCGCGTGGCCAGCGTAACCGAGCTGAAAGACATCAAGCGCCACGAAGTCACGATCACCTTCGCGGATGCGGCGCCGACCGAGGCGTTCCGGATGCTGGATGGCGTGGAACAGATGGAGGCGCTGGCTGATGGGCATACGCTGCGCCTGGAGGTGCAGGGCGGCGTGGACGCTGTTATCAAGGCGGCAGCGCAGTATCGAGTTGTGGCCCTAACCAGTCACGAACCCAGCCTGGAAGACATCTTCCTGCGCTATTACGAGGGCGACGGCCTCGCCGCCAAGGGGGCGCATCATGTGGTTCAGTAGCGTCTATCTCAAAACGCTGCGAGATTTTCGCTTCGCCATTGTCGGCTGGGGAATAGGCATGGGCCTGCTCATGTTTACGGTGCTGTCTGCCGTCTCCTCGTTGATCGCCACGCCCGCAGCGCGCGCCTCACTCGTCAGCCTGGCTTACTCGTTTTCCTGGATTGCCGAGCCAATACGAGTTGATACCCCCGGCGGCTATGCCACCTGGAAGTATGGCTTCACGGTTCTGGTGATGGCCCTCTGGCCGATTCTGGTGGGCAGCCGTATGCTGCGCGGCGAGGAGGAGCGCGGCTCGATGGACGCCATGCTCTCGCTGCCGCGCGGGCGCGGGCGTGTGGCGGTGGAGAAGCTCGCGGCGATGTGGACGGCGCTGCTGGCGATGGCTGTGCTGATCGGGCTGCTGACGTTTGCCGGCGGCAAGGGCTACAACGCGGACTTTGGCTTTGGCGGCGCCCTGCTCTTCGGTCTGAATCTCGCGCTGGTCTGCGCCGTCTTCGGGGCGATTGCGCTGTTCATTTCCCAATTTGTCCAGGAGCGGCGCACGGCGGCGGGGATAACGGGTGGCCTGCTGCTCGTCTTCATTGTGATTGACATGCTCCATCGGGTCATCTCTGGAACCGAGGGACTGTCGCGTCTGTCGCCGGTCTACTACTACAACCTGAGCAAACCCCTGATACCAAGCTACGGTGCCAATGTGGGCGCGCTGCTGGTGATGCTGGCCCTGAGTGTTGTCTTGAGCGGGGCGGCGATCTGGCTCTTCCTGCGGCGCGACATCGGCGCGGCGGTGGCGCTGCCCGGCTTCCTGCGCTTGCCGGAGCGCGCCGTGCCGCCGGAGCGCGCGCTGCCGGTGAGCGCCTGGTCGCTGCGCTCAGTGTATACACGCAGCCTGGCGAGGATTGCCGTTCCTACGTTCTGGTGGACGGTCGCCATCGGTGGGTTTTCCGCGTGGATGGTCTTCATCGCCAAGCAGACGGAGCAACAGCTCGCGAAGCTCTTCCAAAGCACACCGTCCCTGAAGCATCTGATCACCAGTGTTGGCGGCAGCAACGTGAGCTTCAACGCCTCGTTGCTGAGCTTCCTCTTTGTGTTCGTGCCGCTGCTCCTGATGGTGTTCGCTCTCACCCAGGCGAGCAGCTGGGCGGCTGATGAGGAGGAGGGCCGGCAGGAGCTGGTGCTGGCGACACCCCAGCCGCGTCTGATGGTCCTGCTGGCGCGTTTTGGCGCACTGACCACCGCGACGATCATCATTGGTGTGCTGACACTGGCGCTGACAGCGCTAGCTTCGGCAGCCAGCGGCCTGGCGCTCGATGGAGGCAATCTGGCCGCCGCCACGCTTTCCATGATTCCACTTGGGCTGCTGATGGCGGCTATCGGCTATCTCTTCTCCGGCTGGCTGCGGTCAGCCATTGATACCGGCCTCTTGAGCTTCCTGCTGGTGATCTGGTTTTTCATCACCTTCGTTGGTCCAGAGCTGAAATGGCCGAATGCGACGCTGCGATTCTCCGCCTTCTACTACTATGGAACGCCGCTGATCAATGGCCTGCGCGTGGGGGATGTCCTGTTCGTGCTGGTCGTTGCCGTAGTGGCGCTGGTGCTGGCCTCCGCGCGTTTCATGCGCAAGGACATCGGGCGATAAACCCGTAAGGAAGCCGCGTCCTATGCCGGGAAGACCATGTACCTCCGGGTACATGGTCTTCCCGTGCCTGGAGGCATAGCAAAGGGTGTACTACGGGTTCCGATAAGACAAGTGCCGAGCCTCACTGGGCCTACCTACTGCGCGACCGCCAATGCGTCACGGAAGATCCTGGGGTAGTCGGCATGTGCAAGCGTCAACTTGGCCGCGTCCTCCAATGTGAACCACGCAATCGCGTCGTGCTCGTCTGGCAGCAGATTTCGCGGTTCGCCGTCCCACTGAGTGACCAGGAACAGATGCACGCGAAGCATGCGGGCACCCTCGTCGCCCATCTCGCCCATCGCCGGTGCTCGGAGCACGGCCCATTCCCGCCACTGGATGGGCATCACGCCCAATTCCTCATGTAGTTCGCGCACTAGCGTCTGCTCGGCTGTCTCACCTGCCTCCACATGCCCGCCTGGCAGATCCCATACCCCTGGATAGGCCGTCCGGTGAGCGGATCGTTTCCCCAGCAGGAGACGCCCCTGGCAGCAGAGCAGTCCAGCAGCGATGTCGAGTTCCACGCTTACACCTCATTCTCACACCACCCAGTCCGTCAGGACAGCCAGGCCGCAACGAGCATGCGCCAATGGCCCTTCAGGACTCGGGATAACGCGCTCCGCTACGCAGCCACGTCGTAGACCTGGGCGGGTGTCCGGTAGTCCAGCGCCTGGTGGGGCCGTTCATAATTGTAGAAGCGGAAGTAGTGCTCGCGGCCAGGAATGCGACACCAAACGGGCTGAGAGCGCCATCGCACATGCCAACAGCTCAACCGGATGTGGTATCAATGGGTGGGTATGGGTGGGTGATGAGTTTCCCGCCCGTTGCGGTTCTCCTCTATCACGCCATTGCCACCATTGTCTGGGCCGGTATCTTCATCGGCTTGCTGTGCCGCAACGAATGGGCGGGGCAGTCCACTATCGTCGCAGGCTTCCGGCGGCGGGAAAAGCCCCGAGGCATGCTGAAACCGCTCGTAGAAGACCTCGAACATTGCCCAGGCGACACCGACCACCGGCGCCGCGAAGAATGCGCCCCAGACTCCGCCTTGCTTGGCGCCGAGCAGCAAGGCGGCGAAGAGCACCAGTGTCGGCACGCCCACGTGATGGCCAAAAATGCGTGGCGCAAGCAGGTTGAGCACCAGGTGCTGGGCCGCGCCTAGCGCGATCACGAGAATAATGAGCCGAATGATCAAACCGTCGCTGGGCGATGATAGCACGATGATGAGCGCGGGCGGCAGAATTGCCAGAAAGACGCCGATGAACGGCAGCAGCATCAATATGCCACCGAGCACAGCGGCGAGGAAGCCGTTTGGCTGTCCCAGGAAAAGCAGAATCAGCCATGTCAGCACGGCGTAGATGCTCGCGACGATCAACTGTGCCCGGAAGTAGCCCGCGAAGATGTCCTGGATATTGCGTTGAAAGAGACGCACGTCAGGGACCCACTTTGGCGGTAGCTTGAGCACAAGGGCTTCTACCAGACGCTCACCGTCGAGCATGATGTAGAAGGAGAGAATGACAATCAGCGACGCATCGAAGATGATCGTCAAAATTGAGGTAACGAGGTTCGTCGCCGTCGCGACAGCCGCATTCGCGATATCCTGCGCGCGCTGCGGGAGCTGCTGGGAGATCTGCTGGACGATATGCTGGGCGTCGCTTGGATTAAAACCGAAGTGGCGCAGAAAATCCACGCCGGTCTTGCTCAGTGCCGGCAGGTTGCCGGGTGAGAGGATAGTCGTAAGCTGTGAGGCGAGGTAGTTGATCTGCCCCTCTACAGCGGGCACGGCCAGGACGATGCCACCCGAGACGACGATCAGCAGCGCGATGTAGATCAGCGAGACGGCCAGCAGCTTATGGAGTCCGCGCCTTTGCAAAAAGACGGAAACCGGCTCGAGAACGAACGCGATGATCCAGGCCAGCAGAAACAGCAGCACCACATCGCCAAAGATGACGAGCACCGACCAAACGATACTTATGAGATAGAATGAGATCGCCACGATGGCGAGGCCGATCAGGGCGCGCAGCGAGCGGTGCCGGTCAAGTATATCTCGGGACATGACTCTCCTGGCCCTCTCCAGCGACGTTGGCGCAGTCCACCAACGCACGCGATGGTTGGGCAGCGAATAGCATCGCTATCGTACCACAGCGACACCAGGCATCGAAGCGCATCCGTCGGGCGGGGTTCCATCACCAACTGGAGCCAAAGTATGGGGCCGGCGGGCGTCCGCCGGACGCCCCGACGGAATCCGGTCTGGCAGAGGTATGCCGCGCGTACTCATTCTGGCAACGCACTAACGGAGATGCGTCCCTCGACCAGCGCCAGGAGTACTAGATCGGCGTCGCGGCGCTCGACTTCGCTCAATCCAGTGAGTGGCGCGCGGGCGAGCGCGGCAAACTTGCCTTCGGTGAGTGATCCCAGGTCGTCCGCGAGACCCAGCGCTTCGGCGCCTCCCTGCGTGGCCAGTCGCAACCAATCAGCCGGGCGTGACACGTCGCCGTCGCGAGCGTGCAGCGACCATGCCACCGCCGCTTCCTCCCAGACCGAGAGTGAGTCGGAGCTGGCGAGGCTATCGGTGCCCAGCGCCAGCCGTACGCCAACCTGGCGATAGGCGCCGTAGGGCATGCGACCGCAGAGCAGCCGCGCGTTGCTGCGCGGGCAGTGGGCGACGGCGCAATCGGCGCGTGCCAGCCGGCCCAGGTCGTCGCGGTCCACCTGCACGCCGTGGGCCAGCAGCGGGCGCGCCCGGAGCACGCCGAGGCCGTCAAGATAGGCGACCGGCGAGCGGCCCGGCGCGGGCTCCAGATCAGTCGGGATGCCCAGAGTGGCGTAGAGCGTGTCCGCAATCGGGCCGGTATGGTCGCGGAGCCACTGTGTCTCGGCGGGCGACTCCGCCACGTGGATGCAAAGCGGCACCCCCTCGCCCCGGCACCATTCGCTCGTCTGGCGAAAGAGCGGCGCGGAGACGGTGTAGGGCGCGTGGAGCGAGAGGCCGAAGCGGACGCTCGCGCCGGGATACTCCTGGTGCCAGCGCTGGAGCTGCTGCTGTCCGCGCTCCAATGTTTCCGCCGCACGCGCGGGATCGCCACTCAGCAGCTCATAGTAGACGACGCCGCGCAGCCCGCTCTCCACGATGGGTCGCACACTCGCGCCCGCCGTGCAAATTTCGCCAACGGCAGCCGTCCCACTCGCCCGCAGCATCGCTACGCCGTCCGCCGCCGCCCGTGCGAGGTCATCCACCGTGAGGGCGGCGCGGGCGCGAAGTAGCGCGACTATCCACGAGGCCATATCTAGCCCGGTGGGGATCGCACCGGCCAGCCCAGTCAACTCCAGATGTGTGTGCGCGTTGATGGCGGCGGGAAAGAGCGCCACTTCGCCCAGATCTACGGAGCGCGCGCGGGGATACCGCTCGCGCAGGATGGCGGCATCGTCTACGGCAAGGATATGCCCGCCTTCTACCACCACCGCACCGTCCGCGATAGGTTCGGCGGTGACGGGAAAGACGTGGCGGGCGCGATACAATACGGTCTCAGCCATTCATCGCGCTCACTTGGGGCCAGGCGTCGGGCGCGCCTTCGCGGCTCTGACTGGGGGCTTCCTCGCGCCGTGTGAGCGGCGAATGAAAGAAGCCAATTGGCGAAAGGGAGTAGTCAGTCTCTTGCATAATCCCCCTATTTCAAAGATACCCGTCAGTCGCCCAGGGCCGCCAGGTTGAGCTGGCGCAGGCGCTCGGGGTCGGCAATCGCGTCTATGGCGACGATCTTCCCGCCTCTGATCGTGAGACCGAGTACGAGGAGTGGCTGTCCACCTCGCCCCACGAGGATCCCCACGGCGCCGTTGACCAGCGCCGGCTGGGCGCCTTGGGCACGCCCCACGAACTGCCTGATCACGGCTGCCGCGCCGCGGATCTCCGCCGACGCGCCCGCCGCCACGGCTGTCTGGTCGGCGCGGAACACGACGTCGGGGTCGAGCAGCATGAGCAGCGCGTCGAAGTCGCCACCTCGCGAGGCCGCGAGGAAGGCGTCCACCACGGCGCGCTGGCGGGTGCGATCGGCGTCGAGATGGGGAACCGCCTCATCCGTTGCCGCCTCCTGCTCTAGTGCCTGCTCGTGTTCCTGCTCCTGTCGCACCCGGCGGCGGGCGCGGCTGGCGAGCTGGCGCGCCGCGGTCGGGGAGCGCCCCACGATGGGCGCAATCTCGTCGAAAGGCACGTCGAAGAGATCGTGCAGCACGAACGCGAGGCGCTCGGCGGGCGTCAAGGCGTCGAGCACCACGAGCAGTGCGAGGCCGACCGAGTCCGCCAGAAGCGCTTCGTCCTCAGGGTTGCCCCCGTCTTCGCGGCTCATGATCGGCTCGGGAACTGACGCGCCCGCGGACTCCAAGGAATCCTCGCGTCGCGATTTGCGCGCGCGCAATTGGTCGAGGCAGACCCGCGCGACCACCGTCGTCAGCCACCCGCCGAGGTTCTTGACGGCGCTGGAGTCGGCGCGGCTGAGATGGAGCCAGGACTCCTGCACGGCGTCGTCCGCCTCGCTGAGTGAGCCGAGCATCCGGTAGGCCACTGCCCGCAGGTGGGGGCGGTTGGCCTCGAATTGCTCCGCCAGCCAGTCTTGTTCGTGGTCACTCTCGTGTTCATGTTCGTGATTATTCATCGGTCACATTCCTTCGTTGGGTTACGTCATGGATGTGACGAGCGAAACCCACCCGATGTGACACACAATCGTGACATGCGCGGCCGGGAGAGACACGCGTGACCGGAGACCGGCTCCCGTGAAACGCAGACATGAGGTGGTGGAGGGTGGTCCCGTCAAGTCCGTCAAGATCGCAGCCGGGATGGTTAGCATCCCGGTACAGCAACGACACCTGAAGACCCCCACCTGAAGACCCCTAAAGGAGAACAAACACATGGAACCCCGCATGAAGAATCCAGCGGAACTTCTTCCTGACGCAACAGAAGGCATACAGATCCTGATCAAGGCCACGAGAAAGGGCGGCGTGCCGTCGAAGATACTTGAGCTGGTCCATCTGCGCGCGAGCCAAATCAACGGCTGCAGCTACTGCACTGTTTCGGGCGCACGCAGCGCGAAGAAGTCCGGCGAGACCGACGAGCGCATATTCGCGGTGGCAGCCTGGCGCGAGACGCCCTACTTCAGCGACGCTGAGCGCGCCGCTCTCGCGCTCGCAGAGGCCGTTACCCGGCTCGCCGACCGGAGCGATCCGGTTCCCGACGAGATCTGGAACGAAGCGGCCAGGCACTACGACGAGAAGCAGCTCGCGGCGCTGATCCTTTGGATCGCTACGACCAACCTCTTCAATCGTGTCAACGTCCCCATCAGGCAGGTGGCGGGCGAACAGACCTGGTGACAACTCCCCATCCCGCAAGGGAAGGGGCTTCTACGGTTTTGCACCGATGCTGTGTTGCCCCACAGCCAGTAGGTTGGTTTCGTTCAACACCGAAGAGGTGGAATGCGCTGCTTCGACTTCGCGAACGAGCACCAGGTCCAAAGTACGTTCGTGCTTTTCCCCACGGGGACGGTTTACCGTGGAACGCCCAAACACGATTGTGTTGGCAAGGTGCATACGAACAGTCTAGCACACCAGATGCTCGCCTGCGGGCGAGGTGGCATTCATCCCCAGCCCGCAAGGGCGGGGCCTTCTGCCGCTGAGATGGAAGTAAGCGGCGCCGGGCGGGGCGGTCATTGCATATCACTGCGGTGACTGCCCCGCCTGACATGATACAACACAGTCTCAGCCATTCATCGCCGCCCTGTGTCCGCATCCGTAGTATTATGCGCCAGCGGCAAAGGTGACGCTCCAGTGGCCCGTCGGCCACGAGACATCCATCTGGTAGCAGCCCGCTTTTGGTACGACGATGTAGGAACCCCACTCTGCCCATCCGGCCCCGCCAGCCGGGACGGGATGATTCGGATTCTGGGGATCGAGCACCGCATCGGCTGTTGGGGCGGCGTCGAATTGGAACATGAGCGGCGTGTTATCAAAGATGTCGTGGCCGCGCAGGGTGATCAGGTTGGTGTAATTCGGCCCTACCTCCCAGATAGATTTTGTCATTTCCCAGCCATAAGGCGCCACATAGTTGCTATTAGGTGGATATGGAGGGCTGGGGATGAGGAGATGAAATTTGCTTATAGGAGGCCACGTTACCCATACTGGCGAGGCTCCAATAACCGGAGCCAACTGCGAGAAGCGATCCTGACGATCTGGGTTGGTGATTGGGCAGTTGCGCGGCACAGGACCAGGCGTAGGAACAGGAGGAGTCGGTGTCGAAGACACCATTAGCGCAGTTGTTGGCTGGGGACTGGACCGCACAACGCTTGGCGTGCCCGATCCAGAGCAACCCGCAAGCAAGATGAGGGCGGCAGCGATCAATACGATGGGCTTGCGCATTGGCGTACCCTTTCGCCCCCGGCACATCTGTCAAACGGAGTGTACCACTTTCCTTTGAGCCAGGGAAGCCGATGGAGCATGCCGATGGAACATGCCTACGCGAACGTCTCCAATATCCGGTAATTGCTGTCGCGCTTAGCGGGACGGAAGCCGGCCTGGCGGATCTGCTCGTGGATCTGCTCCACCGTCATGCACGTGCCGACATCGGCGCCCGCCGCGCTGACGACGTTCTCCTCCATCATCGTGCTGCCGAAGTCGTTGGCGCCCCAGAAGAGCGCCTCGCGGGCGAGGACTGGACCCTGCGACGGCCAGGATGCGCTGATGTTGGCGACGTTGTCGAGCATCAGCCGGCTGAGTGCGACCATGCGCAGATACTCCGCGCCAGGCGCGCGCGTGCCACCCATGGCTGTGTTGTCGGGCTGGTAGCTCCAGCAGATGAAGCTGGTGAAGCCGTTGGCGTTGTAGGCCAGGCTCTCGTCCTGCAAATCGCGCAGGCGGACGAGGTGGAGTAGACGCTCGTCTAGTTCTTCGCCAAAGCCGAAGACCATCGTGGCTGAGGTGGTCATGCCTTCGCGCTGGGCCAGCCGCTCCGCTTCAATCCAACTTTCCCATGTGCCCTTGTGCGGCGCAATGCGGCTGCGCGTGCGGTTGTCGAGGATCTCGGCGCCACCACCGGGCAGGCCGTCCATCCCTGCTTCATGTAATTCATGGAGCACTCCGGCTAGCGGCATCTTCATGATGCGGGCGATGTTCCAGACTTCCACGGGCGAGAAGGCGTCACACTGGATGGTCGGAAAGTGCTCTTTGATGTAGCGCAGCAGGCTGGTGTAGTAGTCCAGCTTGAGGTAGGGATGGACGCCACCCTGGAGCAGGATGCGTGTGCCGCCCCATTCCACAAGCTGCTCAATCTTACGCCCAATCTCCTCGTTGCTGAGCAGATAGCCTTCGGGGCTGGCGGGTTTGCGGTAAAAGGCGCAGAAGCCGCAGTCAATGATGCAGACGTTGGTGTAGTTGATGTTGCGATCCACGAGATAGGTGACAATACCCTCTGGGTGTCGGCGCTTGCGCAGTGCGTCGGCGGCTTCGCGCAGCGCATCGTCGCTCGCCTCGGTGTAGAGGCGCATCCCGTCGTCGAGGCTTAATAGGTCGCCCGCGACGGCGCGCTCAAGCAGCTCGCGGGCCGGTGTCAATGTGGGCATGGATGTGTCGCTCCCTTTGGTGCTCGGTATCTCGGAGGGCGCAGCAGGCGGCGCTCGTCTATGGCGCATAACCTCCGTGTCGCTCCGTGTCTTCCGTTATCTCCGTGATAAAATCTGCGCTTCTGGCTCCAGCACGTCCATGAACGCGCTGACGGAGAAGACGGCGCGGCCCGGTCCTGGGTCTCCGTAGCCCGGCGGAGGGGCAATGTGATACGTGTTCAGCGTGTCGCGGTAGGTCTCCAGCAGGCGCAGATGGTATTCCAATGGGGCGCCGTCCGGGTTGGCGTCGCCCAGTACTGTCATCGGCTCCGGACACCACGTGGTGAAGCGCGGCGTAATGCCCCGCGACATGAAGTAGTCCAGCCCCTCCGCCGTGGAGCGGATGGCGTCCTCGACTTCAGTGAAGCCGTACGGTTGGGCCATCTCAACGCCGGAGACGAAGTTGGGAATAACGTTGGCGGGACCGAAGACCTCGGCGGCATCCACAATGCGGCGGATCCACTCATCGCGGCCAACGTAGCGCGTCTTGCCGGGACATATCTTTTCGAAGAGCGCGGGATCCCAGACCTCGTAGTTGGGGTGGTAGATATGCGCTCCGGCTGTTTTGAGCCGCTTTACATCCTCCGCTGGCCATGCCTGCGTCACGACTTTGCTGATCCACCGGCCCGGAAATTGGCTCTCAATCGCCTCGATGTACTCGCTGTAAAACTCGACCTCGTTCTTGCCGTGCAGGGTGGACGTGATGCTCCCGCCGGTCAACGTATACGCCTGGCTCTCGCTGCCGCTGGCATCAATGCGCTCCAACGCGGCGATGACATCCTTTACCGATTTCACGCCGGTGTAGGGACGCTTCTGCTCGATCTGCTGGCGGTAGTTGTTGTTGATGTCACAGAACTGGCACTCCTCTTTCGCGCCGTAATACTGGCAGACGCGAAAGACGGTGAGGTAGAGCAGGTAGCCCCACTCGATGGTCGGGGCGATCTCCGCGACGGAATGGCCATCGGGCAGCTTCTCGCGATAGTACGGCGGCAAGTCGTGCAGACCGACTTGCGCGATAGGCTGCTCATCGGCATGGAGCCATAGCGCGCCGTCGCGGGGGGCGACGCGGTACGCTGAGTCAGGATTGAGCCGCACGGAGACTATGGTGCGCCGCAGGTCGTATGGTCCACCGGTAAGGGCGATTTCTTCCGGCGCGTGCCAGCGCTGCGTTTCGTCGAGCTGCGTCTGCCGCACCATATCAAAGGAGAAGATGAAGTACGACTTGGGCTGATGCTCGCGGATCGGCGCGTCTCCCTCCGCGGGCGGACGCACCAGGGCGCCACGCTCGAAGCGCACGCCAGTGCGCAGCAGGTCAGCCTTCAGCACCGCCTCGCGCGGCAACGTCGGATGGCGGGCAAACTGCCCTTCGATCTCATCTATCTTGCGCATAGTGTCCTCTCTCATACAAACCGCACATCGTCCCAACGGAAACCGGGCACAGCCAGCTCTAAGAAGAGACGTAGGCCGGCAAGATCGCGCTCTGTCAGCTCGTAGTCCAGCAGGCGTAGGTATGCGGCGCAGACTCGGCGCGGAAGATTCAGCCGCGCTGCCGCTTCCGCTGCCAGGCGGTCAAGGTCCGCGAGGCCGCGCTCTTTCGAGGCATGCAGGAGGTCCACGGCGCCGCTGGCGCGCACGCTGTCCGCGCGATTTGCTCGCGCCGCCCAGACAGCGAAGCAGAACGGCAGCCCCGTCCACGCCTCCCACTCCGCCGCGAGATCGAAGACGTATGGGCGTCCGCGACCGGCTAGCTCGCGTCGCGCGATGCCTTCAGCCAGCGCGATATCACCGATGAGCAAGGCCGCCTCGTGTGAAGCGAGCATCGAGTCTAGATCAGGCGCCTGAGTGACGTAGCGCGGCTGGATCTCGTAGCGCCGCTCGCTGAGCAAGCGCACCAGCTCGACGGAGGTGGCGGAGTGGTCGGTAAGCGCGATGGATGCGCCATCCAGCGCCCGCCAGTCCTTCCGCCACGAGAAGAGCAACACACTATCCACGCGCCCATGTGCCGCGACCGAGAGCTGTGGAAGCAGAAGCCAATCTTGCGCGTGCGCGCCGAATGCGAAGCTGGAGACGTTCGAGACGTCTATATCGCCCGCGAGCAGCGCTCGGTTCATCTGCGCCGGCACACCCGCTACCGTCTCGATGCCAGGCAGCCCGCCTGCGGCCCGCTCGCGGCTCAGGAGCCAGTCGTAGACTGGGACGACGTTGAGATAATCAATCACGCCCAGACGCACCGGGCGGGTATGCTGGTGGCGCGGCTGAAGGCCGGCGGTGGTGTCGGAGAGGATCATGCCGGGGCGCTCCCTTTCGCGGTTCCCGGTAGGGTAACACCGACAGAGCGCAGCAAGAGCGCGCGCAGCTGCGGCAGCGCATCCTCCAGGTGTTCCGGCTGGCCGGCGACGAGCCAGCGCACGACGATCTCATTGATAGCGCCGAACCAGGCCCACGATACCAGCTCGGTATCGAGCGACGCGATGCCCTGCGCGGCGACGGCGCGGTCCAGATAGCCCTGGATCATGCGGGCAAAGTAGCCACGGGTGCGCATCAGCTTCTCGTCGAAACCGTGGCCCAGGCCGACCGCCTCTACGAGCAATATCTTGCTCAGGCGGCGATGGCGCGAAAACGTTTCGAGCACGGTGCGTAGCGCCGCGTCCAACTGCGTCACGGGATCGGTCTCATGCGCGATGGCATGATCCACGGTGGCGGCGAGTTTGGGAACGAGCGCATCTATCAGAGAGAGAAAAATGGCCTGTTTGTTGGGGAAGTGGAAGTAAAAGCCGCCCTTGGAGCTATCCGAGGCGCGGATGATATCATCTACGACAGCGCCGTGGTACCCCTTTTCGGCGAAGACGATTTCGGCGGCATCGAGGAGGCGTTGGCGGGTCGCGTCTTTGTCGCGCGTCTGCGGATGCCCTTCGTGTTTGGTGACGTCCGGCTCCGTTGCCGGCTCGTGTATTCTGCCCATGTGCTGCTCCGTCTGGACTTTCGCGCCGATGCGAACCGACGCGCCGGTCTGTTAGGATTGTAGGCGGGGCAGGTGGGTACGTCAAGGTTATAGCTGTCACCGTAACCGCGGAATGGAACGAATTGTCACTGTAACCGCGGAATGGCGGGTTGCGTCCCGCGGCAGCCACGTCCACGGTCCCGATGCTGGCCGGCTGGCCACCGGATGCTGGAGCGATCTATTGTGCCGAAATCGTTCACCAAGCCAGTTGTGCGTAGGGGCGTCCGGTGGACGCCCCTACGCAAATGAACCGGAGAGATGCTCTTATCCCACCATCGCGGCGACGAGATCGGGAACAGCGGCGAGGGCGGCGGAGAGGTTGCGGGCCTCTTTGCTGCCGCCCTGGGCGGAGTCGGGGCGACCGCCGCCCTTACCGCCCAGCCGCTCACCGAGCATGCGGGCGATGTTGCCGGCGTGGAGGCCGCGTTTCACCAGGGCTTCATCAACGGTCACGATGAAACGGGCCTGGCCGTCCACCTCGGCTGCCAGGGCGATCACCCCGGAACCCAACCGGCCGCGTATCGCGTCGCCCATCTCGCGCAGCGCCCGGTCGTCCCCCACCTGGACGACTGCCGCCACCACTGGGACGCCCCGTGCCTCGCGCGGCGCCCCCGCCAGACGGGCGGCCTCCTCGCGCCATTGGGACGCCTGGGCCTTGCGTAGCTGGCGGCGGGCCTCGGCGAGCTCCTCCTGGAGCGCCTGGACGCGCTCGACCAGCGTATCGGGCGTCGTTTGCAGGCGCTCCGCCGCGTTGGAAACGAGGTCGCTGCGGCGTCGCAGGTGCGTCTCCGCGCCGAATCCCGTCAGGGCCTCGACGCGCCGGATGTTCGTGCCGACGCTCGCCTCCTGCGTCGTCAGGTAGACGCCGATCTGGCCGGTCGCCGCTACGTGGGTCCCGCCGCAGAGCTCCTTGCTCGGTCCCATCGTCACGACGCGCACCGTATCGCCATACTTTTCGCTGAAAAGGGCCATCGCTCCGGTCGCGATGGCCTCGCGATACGGCATAAGGTCGGTCGTTACGCGCAGATTGCCGAGCACCATCTCGTTGACGCGGCGGTCTATCTCGCGGGCTTCCTCGGTCGTCACCGGGCGCGAGAGGTTGAAATCGAACCGGAGGCGATCCGGGGCGACGAGGCTGCCCTGCTGGTGGATCTGAGCGCCCAGGACGTCTTTCAGGGCGCGGTGCAGCAGGTGCGTGGCGCTGTGGTTGCGCATAATCGCCTCGCGGCGCCGCTGCTCGACCTCTGAACGGACCTCCGCGCCCACGCGCAGACGTCCCTGGGTCATCGTCCCGTAGTGGGCGATCAGGCCGGGGACGGGGCGCTTCGTATCGGTCACGCGGAACGTCCCGCTCGCTGAACCGATCTCGCCCGTATCGCCCACCTGGCCGCCCGCCTCCGCGTAGAATGGGGTCGCGGCGAGCACCAGAACCGCCTCCACCGGGGCGCTGACCGCGTCCACCGGCTGGCCGTCCACCAGGATCGCGACGATCTCGCTGCTGCCCACGGTTGTTTCGTAGCCGGTGAACTTGGTCGCTGGAACGGTCTTGATTACCTGCGTCCATGCTTCCTCCTTTCGAGCAAACACGTCGGTATTACGTGCCTGCTCTTTCTGGCGCTGCATGGCGCCGTCGTAGCCCGCGCGGTCCACGGTCATCCCGCGCTCATGGGCGACTTCTTCCGTCAGGTCCAAAGGGAACCCGTGCGTGTCGTAGAGCCGAAAGGCGATTTCGCCGGGCACTTCGCGCGCGCCGCGCTCGTCCAGATGGTCCAGCTCGCGAGTAAGCAGGTCCATGCCGGCGGAGAGCGTCTGGCCGAAGCGCTGCTCTTCGAGGCTCAGTAGCTCGATGATGGCGTCGCGGCGCTCATGCAGCTCGGTGTAGTGATCGCCAAGCAGGTTGATAACTGTGTCAGCGGCTTCGGCCAGGAACGGCTTCTCCAGGCCGAGCAGCTTGCCGTGGCGGACGGCGCGACGCAGGATGCGGCGGAAGACGTAGCCGCGCCCGGTGTTGTCGGGCGTGACGCCGTCGGCGGCGAGAACGACGAGCGCGCGCCCGTGGTCCGCGATGACTCGTAGCGAGGTGTCGCGCTGAGCCTCCGCGCCATAGCGGACGCCCGCCAGCGCGGCGAATTTATCAATGATAGGCCGAAAGAGGTCCGTCTCGAAAACGGAGTCTTTGCCCTGCAGGACCATCGCCAGGCGCTCCAGACCCATGCCGGTATCAATGTTCTTGCTCTTGAGTGGAGTGCGCTTGCCGTCGGTATCCTGGTAGAACTGCATGAAGACGAGGTTCCAGACCTCCAGGTAGCGCGCGCAGCGCTCGCAGCCGGGGGCGCAGTCGGCGTTACCGCAGCTCAGCTCGGAGCCACGGTCGTAGTAGATTTCGGAGTCGGGACCGCACGGACCGGAGGCGCCCGGAGGCCCCCACCAGTTGTCTTCGAGGCGCGTTATGCCATCAGCCGGGATTCCGGCGACCTCTTGCCAGTAGCGTGGAGCTTCGTCGTCGTCTGGGTGGACAGTGGGGTAGAGGCGGTCGGCGGGAAGGCCGTAGCCCTTCGTCAGCAGCTCCCAGGCGTACGTGATGGCGTCACGCTTGAAGTATTCCCCAACGGAGAAATTGCCGAGCATCTCAAAAAAAGTGAGGTGCGAGGCGTCGCCAACGGAGTCTATATCGGTGGTGCGGAAGCATTTTTGCACTGAGGTCAGGCGGTGCCGGCCCCTTGGCGGCGCCTCCTGGCCGAGGAAGTAGGGGATCATCTGCTGCATGCCGGCGGTCGTCAGCAGCACAGTGGGGTCATTGCGCGGGATGAGCGAGGAGCTGGGAACCACGAGGTGTTCCCGCGCCTCGAAATAGCGCAGGAAGACCGAGCGAATCTCGGCGCCGCTCAGGGGAGTGGTCTTGCCAGCGGTGAGCCTTCCGCCGGATGTGCTGTTAGATCGCTTCGCAGGCATGTTTCCGCCCTCATATGACGTGTAATTGGTAGTGCTGTACGCGGATACATTGCGAAACCAATGGCCCGCGCCGTACCCGCGGCCCGGTTAGGACTGGCCAGGATCGCGGCCCGGCAGGACCGGCCAGAATCGCGGTCATAACTGACCGGCGCACGGGGATGGGGCTGAAGCCCTGTTCCGTACGGATGATTCCGTTCAAGCGAGTTTTGTGAATCCGTGGCGCGGGCGAGACAAAGAATGCTGCCGCCGTGCGGCGGCAGCGCACCTATTCCACCCAGTTCCGCAATCCCGCCTATTATACACGGCTGCCCAGGTGAGCCGCAACGCGGAATATGGCGGTTGAGGGCGGAGGGCGCACGCGGTGCGCCCCTACGAGGCTGTCACACGTCGCTGGTGAGAGCGGGGGTGTAGCGTTCGACGACGGAGGCCAGCGCGGCAATCAGGCTGGCGCTGGCGTTGAGCATCTCGATGCGCTCCAGGTGAATGCCAAGCTCTTTCGCGAGGTCGCGGCATTCGATGTCTATGTCATAGAGGATTTCCAGGTGGTCGGAGATGAAGCCGACGGGGCAGATGAGGATGCAGTTTTCGCCGCGCGCCGCCAGCTCACGCACTTTCTCCAGGATGTCGGGGCCGAGCCAGGGCTCGGGGGTGCGTCCGGCGCTCTGGAACGCGAAGTCCCAGCGGTCGCG
>DATGEP010000279.1:0-14166 GCA_035310125.1 Ktedonobacterales bacterium | reverse complement strand
CGCGCCGAAGCTTTGCCTTTCGACAGCAACGCCTGCAACTGCGCCCGCTCGTCGGGCATCAGTTTGACTCGGTACACCTTCATGAGACCGCACTTTACCGGAACTCACCTACTGGGCGATCCTGCCCTGACACTTCACTAGCTTGGTGATGTCCACCGGTTGACTTTCATGGTCTGGTGCAGCTCGCGTGAACCGCAACAGTCGTTTGACCGTCTCTCCACCGTCCAGGGCCGCCTGAGTGGTTGTCATCAACAAGTCCTGGATCTCCGTTAGATTCTGCGGAACCTGGACCAGAGCCTGATTGGCCAGGTCGCTATAGCTCGCCACGAGCATCAACGACTGGTTGAGATCGTGGGCAATGCCGCTCGCCATCTGGCCCAGCGCACGCAGCTTTTCTGATTGACCCATTGCCTCGCGTTGTTGCTCAGCCCGCCTGGCTTCGGTGATGTCCTCGACGTGAACCATGGCGGTCTGCGGCGGGACGAAGACGTAAGTCACTGCCACATCTCGCGCCACGCCGGTGCGTCGGAGGTGGAAGCGCGTCTCTCGGCGCAACGTGTGCTGCTCTGCGACGCACTCGTGGAGATACGCCACGAGCTCGGGACGATCCGCATAACGCTCTGAAGCTCGCCCGCCAATCCACCCGCTGATGTCGCCGTCGTCGACACCGTTGGCTGCGTCGTTGAAGTCCTGGAGTACAAAGTCGTCGCCTTCCTGGAGCCAGGAGAACGTCGGTAGCGGAAAGCCCTTGTACTGCTTGCGGAAGCGCTCCTCGCTCGCTCGCAGAGCCTCTTCAGCCAGTTTGCGAGCGGTGATGTCGCGCGCAACGACCTGGATGGCGTGGTGGCCCTGATACAGGACAGCCGATGCCGCAATCTCGACATCGATCGGCGCGCCGTCCATGCGCACAAGGCGTTCTTCAGCGGCAGGAGCTTCGGCCCCCAGACGCTGCAGGTCGCGGACACGCCGCAGAACGGCCTCGCGCGAGTCTGCGTGGACCCGTTCCAGGACGGGTGTGCCAACCAGTTGCTCTGGGTCCGTGGCCCCGAACAAGTGCGCAGCAGCGACATTGGCGAAGACGATCGATCCGTCGACGTGCACGAGGATCGCGTCGGGCGAAAGCTCCACCAGAGATCGAAAGCGAGTTTCCCTCTCCTCCAAGGCCGCGGCACTGGCCCGCAGCGCCTCCTCTGCCAGCTTGCGCTCGGTGATGTCCGTGGACGTGCCGTGCATGCGCGCGAGGGTGCCGTCAGCGGCGAGCAGCCGACGGCCTTTGCTTTCGAGCCAATGCGCACTACCGTCCGGCCAGACTGTTCGAAAACTGAAGACCAAATCGGAGCCCGCGGCGATTGAAGCCTGAATCTGGCTCTCGAGGGTCGGCCAGTCATCTGGATGCACCTTGCGCCGTAAAGTCGTGAACGATCCGTCGAACGTCCCGGGTGCCATTCCGTAGAGTGCCTCCTGCTGCGCCGACCATGTGAGCACCCCGCTGGTGTAGTCCATGTCCCAGGTGCCCGTGCCGACCGCCTGCAGCGCCAGCCGATTGCGCTCTTCACTGGCAACCAGGGCCGCCTCTGCATGTTTGCGCGCGATGAACTCTTCCTCGGCGGTCAGCCGCGCTCCGCGCCCACGGATACGCTCTTGCAGCGCGTCCGCCGCCACGGGCTTCTTAGCGACGTCCAGCCACAACTGACTGACGTCGGCGACCCATGCTTCTAACTCGGCTGCCGCGATCGGCCGGCTGAGGAAGTATCCCTGGGCGACGTCGCAGCCCAGTCCGGCCAGCACATCCCAGGTAGCGCGGTCCTCAACACCCTCAGCGACCACGCGCAGTTTCAGTGCGTCGGCCAGGTCGATGATGGCACGCACAATCGCACGCGCGCTCGCGTCGGTGGCCATGGCCTGCACGAACGATTGGTCGATCTTCAACTCGTCCACGGACAGGTTCTTCAGTGAGCCCAACGAAGAGTAGCCCGTGCCGAAGTCGTCGATGGACACATGTACGCCAAGAGCGCGCAGCTGCCTCAGGTTATCGGTGGCGCGCACCGGATCAGCCATAACGCTGCCCTCAGTGATCTCGAGGATCAACGAGCCGGGCGCTACTTCCCATTGGGCCAGCAGCAGGGCAACGGTCTCGGGCAAATGGGCGTCGTGCAGCATGCGCCTGGACAGATTGACGGCAATCGGTACGTCCAGGCCCATCGCGTGCCAGGCCTGCTGTTGGCGCAACGCAGCTTCAAGTACCCACCGGGTAAGGCGATAGATGAGGCCCGACTTTTCGGCCAACGGGATGAATTCGCCAGGCGAAAGGAACCCGTGTGATGGATGCTGCCAACGTACCAGGGCCTCGACACCGACCAGGGTGCCGTCGCGCATGTCCAGTTTGGGTTGGTAGTGCAAGAGCAGTGCGTCAGCGTCGATGGCACTCCGCAGCTCGCCAAGCAACGCCAGGCGATCGGGGCTGTTCCTATCCAGATGCTGGCGGTAGATCGACGGGCCGGCGCTCGATTCCTTGGCCGCATACATGGCTATATCTGCGCACCGCAACAATGTGTCTGCATCCTGGCCGTGTTCTGGAGCGGCGGCGATACCGACGCTCGCGTCCACAACGATTTGCTGGCCCTCCAGCACAAAGGGCGTCTGCAACACTCTCACGAGATCGTCGGCCACTTGTTGGGAGCGCATGGCGTCGGCGCCGGGCAACAGAACGGCGAATTCATCGCCACCAAGGCGGGCCACCAGTGCGTCAGCTCCTACTGCACCCTGGAGGCGCTGGGCGATCTGCTGCAGCAGGATGTCGCCAACCTGGTGGCCTAGCGTGTCGTTGACTTCTTTGAAGCGGTCAAGGTCGAACAGCAGCAATGCCGCTGGTGGACCGCCATGGTGCGAGGCCGATACGGCTTCTTGGAGTGCAGCGTGCAGCATTCCGCGATTCGGCAGGCCAGTCAATCCGTCGTGCAACGCCTGGTACGCCAGCGCCGTAGTGGCTTGTTTCCGCTCCGTAATATCGTGGACGATGGTGTAGATCAGCCCCCGATCATCGCGCTCGATCAGACTCAGGTGGACTTCGACGTCTCGCGTTTCACCGGAGGCCAGGATGTGGCGCTGCTCGAAGGTGTGATGATTCACCCGTCGAACGCCCTCCAGTCGCTCGAGCCGTTCTTCAGGTGAGAGCCCACTGAGCTCGCGGCTATTCATGCGCAGCATGGCGTCCCGCGTATAGCCATAGAACGCCAATGCCGCCGGGTTAGCATCGACGAGTGCTCCAGTCTTCAGGTCGGCGACGATTTGGACGGCCGTGTTTTCCTCGAACATCAACCGGTAGCGTGCTTCGCTCGCGTGCAACGACGCCTGCATGCCGCTGTCATGCGATTCTCCTGCGACGATGGAATCCCATCTCGCGGCCCGTCGAGCGTCTGTGACGGGGTCGATCATCAGCGCGGTCGACTGGGCGTTAGCGAAGATTTCGCGAAACCGTTGCCAGCCGCGCGACCGGGCAATTGCTGACCACAGAGCCCGCCACAGGCCAAACGCGCCCGGAAGCCCTGTGAGTAATAGTGCCCTCAAAGGACGCGGCACGTTCGACACACGTTCACCTTGTTACTATCGGCTCCAACCATCGCCAACTAAACTGCGGAACCTGAATAGCGGGCATTTCGTTGGCCCGGCTCGATACCCGGCCCAATCCCGGAGCATCGGGGGGACTGATCGAGCCAGCAGCCCGTCTCCGTCCCATCCGGTTTGGTTTCGAATCTGGGCGTACACCTCTCACCTTCCTGGACCGTGGCGCTGACCCCGACGGACCGCGGGCTTCCGTCGTAGCCGCTGACCCAGTAGTACGTCGGCCCGGCCACCGTCGCCGGGTCATTCGGGTTTGCGCCGATTGCAATCTGCGGCCAGGGAATTGAGGACTCGGCCGCCAATGCGAAGCCAGCGAGGGAGTCGGGTACGCCGTTCGTGTTCTGGCGTTCGTACGCAGGGATCTCAAGGCGGAGGAACCGCCGGTAGCCACGCGTGCGCCGATCCCTCCCGCGCCTGGTCGATTGGTGATGCGAACGCAGCAACGCCACGCCGAGTCGCCAAGTTGGAGAGCCCCGCGGCGCTGGCCTGTTCACTCCACCGTTGACCGTTCACTCCGATGATTAGGAGCCACAGCATCAGCGCTGCTTCGGCGATGACGCCGAGTACCTCAAGAAAGGTCAGCGGTTGGTTTGCCAGCGGTGGTGCGAGAAAGGTCAGCCAGCCCATACCGGCAAACGCAAGCAGCACGCCCAGAAAGCGTGGCATGAAGGTCGACCTGAAAATGAGGTAGGCGATCAGGAGCAAAAACAGTCCGTCAAACACCAGGCTGATGTTGCCGACCTGAGCATTCAAATTGAGAAACATCAGTGCCAGTGCCTGCAACTGGGCCGCGCTAAACACGCTCAAGTACGGGCTGCCGCCCAAGATGACCAGCGGGGCGAGTTGGAAGAGGCTGCCGCACGCCTGCACGGCCAGCCCCACCAGGCTGACGGACACTGCGACTAAGGAGATGCTTCTGCTGACAGGCGCAAACAACTGATAAAAGAGAGCGGTAACGGCCACATAACACGCGAGCGAGATCAGCCCGAGTGCGAAACCCGCCCGGAATGAAGCTTCGTGCACCAGGATGCTGTTTGCTACAGCGGGGGCGTCGTCTGACACACCAAACGCGCTAACCCCCGCCTGCCGCGTAAAGAACTCGCCGAGCAGTGCCGTGAGAGAGAACACCAGATAAACGACACCAGTCATCCTCGCCCGGGAACGCGGTGACACATCTGCAATCCGTTTCATGATCGAACTCCCTCGCATCGTGATTTTGACGGCGTCTCTTGCGCCGACGTCGACGCCAGGGTGATGATTCGCGGCCAGTAATGCCTCCAAAAACGGCTGAAAGCCGCCGCAGACAATGCAGCGCAGGACTGATCCGTCAACTTCACCCCGCTAAACGCGCGAGGCGCCTTCGACCCGTCGGGTGGGCGCGCTACCGACGAAACGGACTTCCACTTGCTGGATCGCTCGCCCCTTCGACTTCCGATGCGAGCCGCAAGGCTCGCGAAGTAGGTCCTCAGTCATGCTGGTCAGCCTACGCGCCGCGCGGAGTCCTGGAATCAATGGAATTCGTGATTGAGTAGCTACTCGGTCGCCTGTAGTACATTTTGCTGTTCGTCATGGCCAGGCCAATCCGTCGCTCGGGTAACCTGCCAGCTCAAGCGACGAGCTTCATTGGCCGCCGCCGCGAGCTTGCCGAACTGAGACAGAAGCTCACCGCCGCGCGCCTGGTCAGCCTGGTTGGGCCGGGCGGTGTCGGGAAAACCCGCCTTGCGGTCCGGCTTGCAGCAGGCCTCAGACGTGCGTTTTCAGACGGCGCATGGTTGGTCGAGCTCGCTGAAATTCAAGATTGGGCGCTGGTCAGCAACGCCGTTGGGGCGGCACTGGACCTGCGCGACCAGGCCGCGACCGATCCGCTGACTCTTCTGCTCGCATACGTTCCTGACAAACAACTGTTGCTGGTGATTGACAACTGTGAGCATCTGCTCCAACCAACGGCTCAGCTGGTGAGCGACATCCTCCGAGCTGCGCCAGGGGTGCGGGTGATTGTCACCAGCCGCGAGCCGCTGTCGGTGTCGGTGTCGGGCGAGCATGTGGTTCCCGTCACGCCTCTGGAACTGCCTTCAAGTCCCGCCACCCAGACTCTGGATCAACTGCGACAGAACGAGGCAGTCATGCTGTTTACACAGAGAGCCGTGGCAGCATCGGCGCTCGCGCTGGGTGAATCCGGCCATGTTGCTGCGGGAGTTTCAGACGGTACGCGCACAGGGTTGCTCGGGAAGCGACAGGCCGAGGTTGCCGAGTTGGTCGCCGAGGGCCTGAGCAATAAGCAGATTGGAGCGCGCCTGTTCATCTCGGAGCATACGGTCGACAGCCACGTGCGTAGCATCCTGAACAAGCTGGGGGTCAACTCACGTGCCCAGATAGCCGGCTGGGTGGCCGCCGCGAATCAGTAGTCCTCGTGTGCGAGACGGCCGAAACGTCGGTCACGCCGATGGGGCCGCGGTACTGGCGACCAGCGAGCGGTTGCGGCCGACGCCAGCGTCGAAGGCCACCGTGATGGATCCGTCGAGTAGACCTTGCTGTAGGTCGCTTTTCGAACAGCACGCTCGCCTCAGACTGTCAGACGTCGTAGAACGCGCGCGTGGCGCCCATCAGCGGCGCCACGTGCTGCTGGATCATCAGTGCGATCTGGCGCAGGTGCGCAATGTCGTGCGCAGCCCACTGGTGGGCAATGTCGACGACGCGGATCTCGCCGACTTCATCGTGGTGGCCGGCCCGCGCCAGTTGATCCGGGCTCAGCCCGCGCAACCAGCCGCCGTGCTGCTCGCGCTGGTGCTGGAGATCGTCGATCAAATCCCAGAGCGTGCGCGCGGCGTAGCCGCCCGCCTTCAGGCGCGCGGGCGGATCGATTGAGGCGATTGCTGGCATCTCTTCGTTCAGTATGCGGCTGATGCGCTCGACGAACGCAATGTCCTCAGCATCAACCAGGTGGGCGACGATGTCTTTTAGAGACCAGCCTTCATTGTTGGGCGCATCGATCAGCTCGCTCGGCAGGTCGAGCAGCAGCGCGCGCAGCACGCTGGGAGTACGACCGATGACCGCAATCGCGGACAGATCGATGACTATGGCGCTGGCGGCGGGCGGGTAGGGCAGGACCGCCACACCGCGCTCGGTGAGCGCCCGCTCGGCGTGGTGCTCGAGAAATTCCTCGGACAGGTCCAGCCCTTCCGTGGACCCGCCGCGGCGTTGCCCGTGCCGCGAAGCTCAACCGCGAGGCCGATGACTTCCAGGCACCCATGCTCGCACTTGCGCGCGGCCTGGAGCATGCCCCCGCCGAACCGGGCCACTGCTGGTAGACGCCGACGCCGAAGGCCGCGGTGTAGGGCTCGGCTGGCAGCGGATGCAGCCGCTCGCGTTCTTGCGCCAGCCGTTCGAACGGCGGGCAGCGCGTGGCACAGTGTGGGCGCGCATTCACCTCGTCGCAGAAGTGCTCACATGCTTGCCGCAACTGGACAAAGGTCGAGTAATCAGGCAGCAGATTGGCGTCGGTCGGCCGGCACCGCTGGTTCGGATTATCTTGCACTCAGATCATCATTAGATGATTCCGCGTGCACGCAAGTCGTGCAGCTGACTAGTTCCGAGACCGAGATACTGCAAATAGATCCGCTCATTATCGTGACCAACGGGTCGGCACAACCACTTGATTCGCGGCGGCGTCTCGGACATTTTCCACGGTGGACCCTGGACGACGACCTCTCCATACATCGGGTCGTCGACACGTTGCAGCGCCCCACGCACCCACCAGTTCTCTTCCTGGAAGGTTTCCAGTGGCGTATTGACCCGGCCTGTTACCACCGGAGCAGTTCCTGGATCCCGCTGCACCTGATTCAATATCTCCTCCGCCGTAAAGCGCGCCGTCCAAGCCTCCAGCTCAACCATCAACTCAGCCGCGGTTTCGAGGGTCGTTCGCTTGGCAACACTATCGAAACGCGGATCGACCGCAAGCTCCGGTCGGCCCATGATGTGGGCCAGACGAGCGAAGCTCGTGTCACTGAAGCCGGCCAAAAACGTGTAGCCATCTTTGCACCGAACGAACGTGTACGGAAAGACTGTTGCGTCGAGCGACCCGATGCGCTCGCGGATTTGCCCCGCGGCGTGGTACCAGGTGAGATTGAAATCCAGAAAACGGGCCAGACCCTCCGGAGGCGAAACATCGACGAGCTGGCCCTCGCCGCTCGCGTTGCGGAATAGAAGTGCCGCCAGGACACCGAACGCGGACCATACGCCCCCGACATACCACGCCAGCCAAGAGCCGGCTTTCGTGGGAACCTGGCATGGGTGCGGCTGCTCGGGGTCAACGCGTTCGCCATTGAAATACGTCAATCCTGAGAGTGCCTGATCGGTGATGTCGTAGTCCGCGATGGGTGTCGAGGCTCTCGGCCCGAAGTGGCCGTAGGTCGATTGGGCTGCCCAGATCAAACGAGGATTCAATTGCCGCAGCTGCGCGTAGGCCAACCCCCAGCTACCCAGCACTCCAGGCGCGAAGGTCTCGATAACGATATCGGCGTGGCGCACCAGCCGGCGAAAGATGCTCTGGCCTTCAGAGCTCTCCAGTCGAAGGGTGATGTGGTGTTTGTTGCGGGCTTCGACCAGGTATCCGAGTCCGACTCCTTCATGCATCTGGCCGTAAGGAGTAAAGCCGCGAGCCGGATCACCCTCGGGAGATTCAAGGCGAATGACTTCCGCGCCAAACTCACTCAGGATCGACGAACACACCATGCCTCCGATGTTGCCGCGACTGAGATCCATCACCACCACGCCGTCCAGGGCTTCTGGCTTGCCCATCGCGTTTAGCGGATCGGTTGCTGTTTGCGCCCAGTTCTCCCACGTGGTGTCAGGTGTGGTAGTCATCGGCCGCTCCTCTTCAGCAGCATTCCTTCGCCGCGCCATCCTGAAGGCGGTCTGGCACCGGGTCGGTCACCCCAGGTTCGGATCGCGCCGTCAGCCTCAAGTTGAGAGATGCGCCTGGCATCCAGGCCGAGCAGCGTGCCGAAGACATAGTCGTTGTCAAATCCAACAGGACGTGCGGTCCAACGCAGGCGTCCTGGCGACGCGGACATTTTCGGCACGGGTCCATACTCAACAGCATCCCCGTAGACCGGGTCTTCGAAACGCCACACTGCTCCCCGTGCCTGCAGATGCTCATCCAGATAGTGGTCGCGACTGCACATCACTCGAGCTGCTGCAAACCCGCAGTCCTGGCCCGCCTGTACGACCTCGTCGGTCATCCGACTGGCCACCCAGCCACCAACAATCTCGTGCAATGACGCGAGATTCTCCTCCACCAGACGCGCTTCCTGGTTGCAGAAGCGGACATCGTCCGCTAGCTCCGGCTGTCCCATTGCCCGGCACAGGGCCCGAAACTCTGGATCGAGCGGCGCTGCCACTGCGACGGAGCCGTCGCGACTCAAGAAGATCGCAGCCGGCGACATCGCCACGTCCTGGTTGCCCGCTGGCGCACGATCGCGGCCATTGATGCCGACAAATGCCCAGGTCCAGTCGAGCAGGCGGATGAGTCCTTCCGACTGAGCGTAGTCAATGAACTGGCCGCGGCCCGTGCGCTGCCGATAGAAGAGCGCCATCAGTACGGCGGTTGCGGACAGGCAGGCGCCTGTCCAGTCCCCAATGAACGTGTTGGTCTTGAGCGGCGGACGGCCCGGGAAATGGCTGATGGCCGCGAACCCGCTCGCGGCCTGAGCGAGGGCGTCATATGAGGCGCGCCCGGAGGAAAATGGTCCCCATTGGCCGAAGCCGGTATTCGCCAGATATATCAGCGAAGGATTGACCTCTCGCAGCTGGCGGTAACCGAGTCCGAACTTGCGCTCCATCGCACCCGCCTTGAGGTTCTCAATCACGACATCGGCTCGGGCGACAAGTTGCTTGAACACCGTCTGGCCCTCCACCCGGTGTACGTCAAGGCCCACGTGGAGCTTGTTGTGATTGACGGGTAAGAATCCGAGGCTGCCCTCCTGCCAGAACTCGCCAGGCGTGATATACCGCATCGTGTCGCCTGCCGGGGGCAATTCGACCTTGACGACCTCGGCACCGAATTCAGCGAGGAACGAGGCCGCCGCAGGCCCGAGCACGAGCGTGCCCAACTCCACGACGCGAACCCCGCGCAGCGGCTCCGGTTGGTCTAAGAGGCATTGCATGGTGAACCCTTGATCGACGGTCCCGTTGGCTGGCTTGCTGAGCTCACTAAGCATATCCACCTCACTTCTTGATTTCGCGACGCTACCGACAGCTTGATCAGCTTCGCAGTGCGTACGCTGTCACCACCCGGCTATGCTCGCCCTCGGACCGGAGATTTCGCGAAGCCAACCATTTAGATCGATCAGTCTCTGCACCTCCGACAAGTCCGAATGTCACGTGTTGACGGATACGCGTCACAGTCGATGACCGTGACGCAACTAACCAGGGCGTTTGATTCAGGACGCGGGGCGGAGCAGATGCCGGCCAAACTGCGACCTATCGCGACCACGTGCGCATCCGCTTTTGGGTGCCGAGTGTCTGCCTCGAGCTTATTGCGGCCAGGACAAGGTCAAAAACGGCATTTCCGTGGCGAAGGCGTCTGGTTGGAAATACACCACCTTTTGCACACTCGATCCGCTGAAGCGCGCCTTCCACGACAGGGCGCAGGCGACCAGCTGACCGCTGGCCAGGTGGCCGATCTCGTGCGCGATCCGGCTGGCCATCGCGCCGAAGGTGTCGTGTCGCGGCGTAAGTGCGAACTGTTCAGAGGTCATGTACGGATTCTCTGCCGCGGGTCAGCCGAGGTCCTCTCCGTAACCAGGTATTTCGGCACTGGCTAGCAGGTATTTCGCCTGACGCCTGGTAGGTACCTACAATGCGCTCGGCACGTGTCCATAGATCCAACAGCTTCAAGTTCCAAGGCCATGACCGAGACAGCTCTGAACCAGCCCTGGCTTCGGCGACGCGCGTTCGTAGGACGCGATGAGGAATTGAAGCGACTCGGAGCGCTGTTCCAGGCTGCTCGAGCAGGCCAGGGCGGCGTGGTGATGCTGGTCGGTGACCCGGGCATCGGCAAGACCGCCCTGTGCGAGGAGTTCGCGAGGACAGTCGCCAGCCATGGTGGCCTGGCTTTGGTGGGCCACTGTTACGAACACACCGCACTCGGAGTGCCATATCAGGCGTTCGTCGAAGCCATCGGCAGCTACGTACGGCAACGTGATCCCGACCAGTTGCGGCCTGCCATCATTGATATTGCGCGATTGGTGCCCACGCCGCGTGACAAATTCCAGGTGGAGCCCGACCGCCAGGTTGATCCCGCCGACGATCGCCTGCAGCTCTTGGCGGGAGTGGTCGAGTTCCTCCGCGAGGTTTCCGACACACAGCCGCTTGTTTTGACGCTCGAGGATCTGCACGATGCCGATCGCGGAACTCTCGATCTTCTCTTGTATCTAACGCGTCATGTGGAAACGCTGCGTCTGCTCGTTGTAGGAACCTATCGCGACGTGGAGGTCGAACGCTCACATCCGCTGTCGGCCGCATTATCGGACCTCCGTCGCTCCAGTCGATACCTTCGTCTGCAGTTGCGAGGTCTGACGGTTAACGGCGTACAAGAGCTGCTTGCGGCGACGACACAACAGGCGATTCTGCAGCCCTTCGCGGAGCTACTCCACCGCCGCACTGACGGAAATCCGCTGTTTGTTCACGAGACATTGCGCTTTCTGGTCGAAAATGGACTGGTCGAACGGCGGGATGGTGTGTTGCGGCGAGTCGGCGAGCAATCGCTTGCCGGCCGCATTCCTGAAGGTCTGCGGGATGTTGTAGGTAAACGCCTGTCACACCTGAGCGTGCCCACGAACAATGTACTCAGTACGGCCGCGGTGATCGGTACGGAATTTCAGTTGGATGTATTGGGCCGAGTGCACGCTGCGACTGAGCAGGAGCTCATCTGCGCACTTGAAGAAGCGGTTGCAGCGGCAGTTCTGGACGAGCACGTACGCGTTGGCGGAATGATCACCTATCACTTTACACACGCATTCATCCGACAGAGCTTGTACGAAGAAATCATCGCTCCACGACGCCTTCGACTGCATCGAGAGATAGCTCACGCGATCGAGGAGGTGCACGCTCGGAGGTTGGTCGAGCATTCTGGGGAACTTGCTGAGCACTTCGCGTTCTCAACCGATACAGGCGATCTCGAAAAAGCTGTCCATTACGGAGCGCTGGCCGCGCAAAACGCCAACCGTGTCTTCGCTTACAGCGAGGCAGTGCGACTCCTCGAGCGGGCGCTGCAAGTCCAGGATCTGATTGATCCCGACGACCGTGCAAAACGATGCGACCTGCTCTTGGCTTTGGGTGAGGCGCTCTTTCCCTCCGGGGACACCTCGCGCGCCATCGAGATCGCCTCTCAAACGTTTGGCCTGGCCGAACAGCTAAAGGATCGGTCAAGGGCATTTCGCGCGTGTCGTCTGGCCCTCGACAGTCATGATGCGCAAGCTGCAATGACCGCCGCGGGAAGATCCGAATACTTTGAGTGGGCGGAGCGGGCCATCGAGTGTGCGGAAGCGGGAACCGTCGAGCAGATCCACGCAGATCTGGCAATGGCGCACGCTCTATACGTCCGTGGCCGCACCTCCGAAGCGCGCGCACTCCGTCTGGGCGCGTTAGCATCAGCTCGCGAGATCAAAGATAAGGAGGCGTTGTTCAAAGCGGCGTTTTTCCTCCTGAATGTCGGCCCTATGCGGCACTGGGGTGAGGGCCTGACCCTGGCGAATGAAGCGGTTTCCTGGTCTCGAGACGGTGTCGGCCCTCGAGGTCAGAGTCTCGTCCTGTGGAATGCAGGTTTGGTTCATTTAGCGTGGGGTGATCGTCGGCGCGCAGAAGGATTGTGGTCGGACATCGAACAATTGGCTGACCAGACGCATAGTCCAACGGCGCGTCTCTTCACGCACTGCACCGCCGCCATCCTGGCTACTCTCGACGGACGCCTCGAGGAGTCATTGTCCCATCTGGACCTGCTGGTGCGACAGTCAGAAGAATTCGGCGCGAGCGCACGCGGTCGGCAGTTCGATCTGCAGGCGCGGCTCTTGGCGTTGAGCCAGTTGGCGCGCGCGGAGGAATGGTTGCTGGCGCTCCAAGCCTTTGCCGGGATTGAAGGAGCCGTTACCACCTTGCAGGCGCTCCCGCCGTACGAGGCGCTGTGCCTTGCGCAGATGGGGCGTGAGGACGAAGCGGATTCGCTGGTCGGCGTGCAATTGGATGCCGAAGTAGCCGCGGATGATCGCGACGAGCGATCTACGTCCGTTCTTGTGAACCTTCTCGAGCTTGCTGTGCTCCTCAGGCACCGCGCGGCGGCTGCGTCGCTCAGCGCGCGACTGGCGGACCTCGCGGACCTTACGTTTACTGAATGGTATTGCACCTGCGTTGCGCGCCACCTGGGTGCGGCGGCCGCGTTGTGCGGGGATCGCCGCGCAGCGGAGGCGTACTATGTCCAGGCGCTGGAAGTGGCGACGCGTATCCGGTTTCGTCCGGAGATTGCGATTATCCATCTTCAGTTTGCGGAGCTGCTTTCGGAGGACGCGGATGAGGGCAGGCGCGCGGAGGTCCACAGCCATCTGGAGTTCGCGATCGACGAATTCCGGGCAATGAACATGCAGCTGGCACTTGACCGCGCGCTGCGACTCAAGCCTGACGATGCTTCGCCCCGTAAGAAGTCGCGCGATGCGTTGACCGCGCGCGAACGCGAAATCGCGGAACTGCTCGCGCTCGGCAAGACTAATCGCGAGATTGCCACTACGCTGGTCATAAGCGAGGGCACGGTTGAAGTCCACGCGAAGCACATCCTGAGCAAACTGGGCTTGCGATCGCGCACACAGATGGTAGCCAAATTGGCTTCTCAACGCGATCAGAAGTAACTCACTCTACGAAGATTCAGCGCCGGCCAACATGGCGCACCAGCGACTACTGTTCAGGCACGAGGCAGGGAGCCGGGGCCGAGCGGGATATTCAGAACGTGCCAGATCAAAGAATGATCCAGACGGCCTACATGATCAGCGCGTACGGAAGCATGATGGCGTCGATCTTGCCCAGCCCCGCATCGTTACGAGTGAGTCAACCGGAGCCAGCAGGGCCCGCTTCGCTGCGGGCGAATGGCCAGTTACCTGGAGCGCCGCTGCGCCGGATGAGGACGCACGCGATCGGTCGGAGACGGGCTCTCCACTTCGGGCCTTGCCCCCGCGCGAACTGGCTGTACTGGCGCAGGTAGCCGAGGGAAATCGGATACGGCGATACCAGCTGAACTTGAGTAGCCGCTGGTGCGGGTTCAGCGCGCGCTCGAGCGCGTCGACGCCCAACCTGGCCGTTGGAGTCCGCCTCGCGCGTGCAGTTGTTCCCGACTTGCCGGTGGCGTCACGCTCACACACGGCCCGATCGACATCAGCATCTGGGACGCACTCGGCCAGCGCGCCCGCGCGGCCATTCCGGACGAGGTCCTGCTTGCGATCATCGCCCGTGAGCCGGCCGCCGGCGAGCTGTTTGTCGCGGCGGCCGGACCCTACACACTGG
>DATGEP010000278.1:0-3181 GCA_035310125.1 Ktedonobacterales bacterium | reverse complement strand
AAACAGGTTGAAATCGTGTTGGAGAGCGAGCTTTGCTCTCCGGTAGATATGGGGGAGCGGGTGCGCGCATACTGTCATATTCATGGCAGCGACCACCAGCGTTCCCTCTCCATCAATAAGGCTACCGGGTGGGGGCATTGTTTCAACGCGGCGTGTGGGGCGACGGTGCTGGTGGTGGAGTGGAATCGCGCGCTGGCGAAACGCCTGCTGCACTCTCACTACCGGGGGCTGATGATCGCGGGTGGGACAGCCACGCTGCCGGATTACGCGCCACCTGAGCGGGGAACGAGGTACCGGCCATATGTTGTGCAGCCGATGCTGTTGCCGCCGCCCAGGTCGATTCCGCAGTGGCAGCAGGACGAATTGCAGGCGCTGCGCGAGCTGGATGGGCAGATGCGCTGCGCGCTGGTGTATACGCGGCGAGCGCGCATGTACCTGAACGAGCGCGGCATTCCGCTCAAGGTGGCGCTGGCAACGGGCGTTGGATACCTGCCGTCCGATCTGTTGAACGGGCGCGAGATGCGCAGGCAGCGTGGCTTGTTGCGCAGGTGGGCTGATCGTATCGTCTTTCCTCTGAACTCGCCGGATGGGCGAGGGTATATCGGTCGCTCGCTGTGGCACTGGCAGCCGGGGATGAATGAGACGGCACACAAAGCCTTACTCGAGCGGCCTGGGAGTCCTAAGCGATGGATTAAAACGTATCCGGCGGGCTGGTTTAGCGCCGACTTCGAGGAGATGCCCCGCGCGGTGATTCTGGTGGAGGGCGCGTTTGACCGCCTGACCTTGCTGGCGTCTGGCTTCGCGGCCAACGAAATCATCGCGCTGGTTGGCACCGCCGCGCCGCTTGAGTGGCTTCCGGCGCAGGTGAAAACGGTGGCGCTGGCGCTCGATGGAGACGAGGGCGGTCAGGAGGCCGGCAGCCGTCTTGCCGATCAAATGGAGCAGGCGGGACTGCGTGTAAAGATGTGTCTCTTGAGCCAGGATGGACGGGGCAAAGATTGGAACGAGCGCTGGCAGCGTATGGGACGAAAGAGCGTTGCCCCGGTGTTTGAGACTTTCTACGGGATGCGGTCGGCGTGATCTAACGGCGCGAATTACCAGGGCCATTGCGCCTGTCATTCTGAGCGCGGCGAAGAATCTCTCACAGGACGCAGAGGAGATTCTTCGCCGCGCTCAGAATGACAGGCTTATCTGTCCTGGTAGCTACGGAATCACTGTCCACAAAATGGGGCCGTCGGCGCCGAGTTTGTCGGCGAGGAAGGGGGTGTTGTGCCGGGTATCGACGAAGTAGATGCCCTGTTGCACATCGTTCATGGCGACGACGAGCTGGTTCAGGGATGTTGTCGAGCCTGACCAGGAGAGCGCGGAGGCTGTGCCTTTCAGGGTGAGGTAGCGTGGGCTGCCGGGCGACTGTACGCTGGCGACGCCTACGCGGGTGCCGGTGCTGAAGGCTACCTGCTGGCTATCGATTGACCAGGCGGGCGCGGGAGTATAGGCGACGCCGTTGGCAACGGTGGCGTCCATGGCGGTGCTGGCATTGACGATGCGGAAGGTGCCGACACCTTCGGAAAGCAAGTCGAGATAGCCGATCCAGGCACCGTCGGGCGACCATTCGGCGAAGTTGACCTGTCTGCCTCTGGTGAGCTGGACGAAGGCCGCGCCCGGCGTTACATCGATGCGCCAGATGTCCCCTGCGCGCCCGGCAATAGAGGTAACGATGATCCAGCTACCCACGCCGCTGTGGCCGCTGCGACTGTAGAGAGCCTGCGCGAAATCGCCCGACAGGATTTCCTGCGCGGCGGAACTGCTATCGGTGCCGACATGACGCACCCACAGGCTGCGCACATGACCGATAGCGCCAATGCTCCAGGTGATGGTGGGGGCGTCAGTATCCGACGACCAGTCCAACGCGAGTACACCCTGGCCCGCGGTCGCATTCGCGCCGATGCCATCCGCGACAACCAGCGAGCGATTTATTTTCGTATTGTAGTCAAGAATCGCTGTGATACCCTGATGGTTCACTTCAAATGCGAGGCGAGCGCTATCCGGCGACCAGGTGGGGTGCGACACACTGCCGCGCGTGGTCACGACAACCTGCGTGGATTTTCCTGTGATGGTCGAGTAGATATAGAGCTGTGTTTGCCCGGAGCCGGTCGGGTCGGCCACGAAAGCCAGTTGTGTTCCATCAGGAGACCAGGTCAGGCTGTTCACGATGGTGGCCCAGGTGGCGGTATCCTGGATGGACGCGGGTAAAACGCTGGCGTTCAGCAGGGACGGATTGATGGGAGTATCTTCCTGCCCATCGCTGCGAATCAGGTGGACGCGGGCTTTGTTCAAATCGATATAGGCAAGCATATTACCCGTCGTTCTGCCGGGGAGCATAGCTACCACCCAGCCAGGAGCGACACTCACACTGGTCGGTGTCAACTGGTCGGGCTGAGCACTCGAACCATCGGAACGCTCGCTCAAGAGCGTATTGCCGCGCAAAAATACGATCCGCACTCCGGCTGAAAGCGGCTGCGCCCCCTGTTGCAGGTTTTCTATGGGCGTAAAACCAGGACGCACGGGAGATTGACCCTGGTGAGAGAGGTAAGTGATACCGGCATATGTGCCAAGCCCGATGGCGATAACCAGAGCGGCGGCGATGGTCGCGATAAGCGTGCGCATCGTGCGCGAGCGGTCGCGGCGGGGCGGCATTTCTACTTTCACGGTGGGCTGAGGCGCGGTGCTGCGCCCGCCTGGAATGGCAACGAGATGCGGGCGACCGGGCGTATCGCGGCGGGGACTTCTGGCAGGCATCCGGGGAACGGTCTGCCCGGCAGATGATACGTTGCCAGGTAATTCGCCGGTCAGTTCGAGAAAGTCTGGCGAAGAGAAGATGCGTTCGCGCAGGGCGGCATCGGGAGCGACACGTGGAAGGCGCGCCAGCAGGGTATCATTGCGGCGATAGTCGGCCAGCGTCTGTGTACATGCGCGACATGTCTGGAGGTGAGCTGCAACCTGGCGGCGTTCTTCGGGTGCGAGCATGTTGTCAAGGTATGCACTTAGCAGTTCCTCAACTTGCTCGCAGTTCATTTTGTGCCTCCGCCTTGTTCTAGCGATTTATAATGCTCGCGAAACGACTGGCGCGCGCGAGAAAGATACATTTTGACACCGCTCTCGGCGATATTCAGGGCCTTCG
>DATGEP010000277.1:0-15122 GCA_035310125.1 Ktedonobacterales bacterium | reverse complement strand
TTCCGGCAGAATCGGCAACCGATTCTCGAATTCCGGCAGAATCGGCAACCCTTGTCCGCCAATTTTCGCATTCCGGCAGAATCGGCAATGCCCCTCCCTTGCACCATGCCCCTCCGTGCGCTCTGTGCACTTCGTACCCTCCGTGGTGAAATCTCCTCTTTCGGCAGAATCGGCAACCCCTATCCGCCAATTTTCAATTTCCGGGAGAATCGGCAACCGCCTTCGCGGCAAAACCCGCCACCGATTCTCAGATTCCGGCAGAATCGGCAACCACCACCTCCTACATAGTGCGTATTCCGGCAGAATCGGCAACCGCCTCCCTCTGCCTCTCCCTGCCCTCGCCTCGCATATCCGTAGGGGCGCTGCCTGCTGCGCCCGCCGGCGGTGACGAACCCATTCCGGCAAAAACCGCCACCGATTTTCACATTCCGGCAGAATCGGCAACCGTCACGATTGTAACTTTCCAGCAGATTGACATAGGAGCGCGGCACAGCGTACTGTGGAAGCCAGCAAGACCGCCTCATCAGATCCCCGTCCCAACGAGACCATTACCGTTGTCGCTGTAGTCCTGTCGTTGCAGTGTAGCCAAGCGGGAGATGCGCACATGGGAGAGCCGACGCGAGACATCGCCGCCGAACGAGTCGAGATTGACGCGAACATTGCCGGGCAGACCGTGCCCAGCCTCTTCAGAGATGTCGCCGCCAAACATGCCAATGAGGACGCGCTCAAGTGGCGCACATCTGACGGTTGGCAGGCGCTGACCTGGGCGCAGTACCGCGAGCAGGTTCGCGATGCCACGCTGGGCTTGTTGCAGCTGGGCTTCCAGCCAGGTGACTTCGGACTTATCATGGCGGCCAACCGCGCCGAGCATCTGATCGCCGACCTTGCCATTGCGCATGCCGCTGGCGCCGCCGTGAGCATCTACAACACCCTCGCCCCTGAGCAGATCGCGTACATCGCCGGCCATTGCGGCGGCACGGTCGCCTTCCTCGAAAACCGCACCTATCTGGAGAAGTTCCTCGCCATTCGCGACCAAATCCCTAACCTGCGCCATGTCGTACTGATGGAAGACGATGCGGACGATACCAGCGGCTGGGTAATGAGCTGGCAAAAATTGCTCGAAAATGGCCGGCGTGTTGCCTCCATCTACCCCGGCGCCTTCGATGTCTCCTGGCAGCGCGTGCGCCCCGATGACATCATCGCGCTCATCTACACGTCAGGAACCACTGGGACACCCAAGGGCGTCATCTACACGCATTACAACATCCTCTGGACCTGCGACTCCACAGGCCGCGTCCCCCCAGGCTACCAGCCGCATGAGCGCGAGCTTTCCTACCTGCCGCTCGCCCATATCGCCGAGCGTTTTACCACGCACTGGAATGCCATCTACATCGCCGCCACTAACCATCTCGTACCAGACACAACGCAGCTTCTCCCCTCGCTGCTTGAGGTTCGCCCAACTGTCTTCGTCGGCGTGCCCCGCGTCTGGGAAAAGTTCCAGGCCGGCATTCAGCTTGGCATCGCGGCGGAGCAGGATGAGCAGCGCAAGGCGATGCTCCAGGCGGCCCTTGCCGCCAGTCGCCAGAAAGTGGAGCTAGAGCTGCACGGCGAGCCGGTGCCGCCAGAGCTGGCGGCAAAAGTGGAGGCGCTGGCGCCGGTGTTGACTGCCATTCGCGGCAAGATTGGGCTGGATCAGTGCCACATCGCATACACCAGCACTGCCCCGACACCCATTGATGTGCTGGTCTTCTTCGCTTCGATTGGCCTACCGCTCGTCGAGGTGTGGGGCATGAGCGAGCTGACCGGCCCGGCCACCGCGAACCTTCCGGAGCATTACAAGCTCGGCACCGCCGGCCCGACACTGCCTGGCGTCGAGGCGAAAGTGGCTGAAGACGGCGAGCTATTGGTGCGCGGCGGCAACCTCATGCCTGGCTACTACCGCGACCCGGCACGCACTGCCGATGCGATAGATTCCGAGGGCTGGCTGCATACCGGCGACGTGGTCGTGGTGGACGACGATGACTACTATCGCATTGTGGACCGCAAAAAGGAGCTGATTATCACCTCCAGCGGCAAGAACATCTCGCCAGCGAATATTGAGGCGCTACTCAAGAGCAATCCGCTGGTGGGACAGGCGATTGCCGTCGGCGATGGGCATAGCTACCTCACCGCGCTCATCGTCCTCGATCCAGAAGTGGCGCCCGCGTGGGCGAGGGCGCACGGTATATCCGCCGCCTCACCCGCCGAGCTATCCGCGCATCCCGACGTAGTAGACGCGGTGCGGCGCGGCGTCGAGCAGGCCAACGGACACCTCTCGCGCATCGAGCAGATCAAGCGCTTCACCATCCTGCCAACCGAGTGGACCGCCGAATCCGAAGAGCTGACGCCGACGCTCAAGCTCAAGCGACGCGTCGTACAGCGCAAGTACGCCAGCGAGGTCGAAGGCATGTACGCCGCCGATCCCACCGGCTACGAGGTGACAACCCTCGTCGCAGCCGAAGCGCCTATGGCGGCGGGATGACCGCGAGCGTAGCTACCAACCGGCGCCGCTGGTCGCGGCTTCCAGCCAGCGGTCGCCGGCATGCGCATATGCCAGCAGCGCCCCCTCGCGGACGCCACGCTGGCTGACGCGCAGCGTGTCCATGCCGAGCCGGTCCATCGCGCCTAGCAGCACGGTCGCTCCGGCCCCCAGCAGCCGCGCCCGCGCCGGATCAATTCCGTACCGCGCGCCGATCTCCGTTGATGAGTGGCGCCGGAGCAGCTCGATCAGTGTCTCCAGCCGCTCACGAGTCAAATTGTTCTGGCTATCCCACTCCTCATCGCCGTTGGCCTCACCAGCTGTATCAGTGGTGGGCGGCACACCTAAGGCGTGTGCGGCCAGCGTCAGCAGCGTCGTCGCGGTGCCGCCGCAAGCGAGCGCGGAGGCGACAGGCAACGGTAGATCGAGCGGTCGTAGTGTCTCCATCACGACAGCGCGTACCGCCGCCAGCTCAGCCGCGACGGGTGGATCGGCGGGCGCATACGTGCTGCGCATCGCGCCGGAGCCGAGCGGTACTGAGATCCGCCAGCGGATGACCGCGCCGGAGCCAATCACGATTTCCAGGCTGCCGCCGCCCAGGTCCACCACGGCGCGGTGCTTGTCTGAAGGTGGCAGTCCGCTTGATGCGCCCCAGTAGGTGAGCGCGGCCTCCTGGTCGCCGGAGATCAGTGTCAGCGCCAGGCCCGTCTCTGTCTGGATATGCTCCAGGAACGCCTGCGCGTTTCCCGCGGCACGCACCCCTTCGGTCGCGATGCCCAGGATAGTCGTCGCGCCCTTCGCGTGCGCCAGCGCGACCTGCTCACGAATAACGGCGACCGCGCGTGCCTGCCGCTCGTCACCTATCGCGCCGGTTGCGCTCACATCCTCGCCCAATCGTGTGAGATCTAGCTCATCGGCTACGGTCCGCAGGCCGCGTCCATCCGGCGTGAGCCGCGCGACCACCAGGTGAATCGTGTTGCTGCCAACGTCAATCGCCGCCAGGAGAGGAACCTGCTCAAAAACCACAGCCCGCCTTCTTTCGTCCATGCGCTACTCGCCAGCCACCAGCCGCAAGCCGTCCCCCCTATCGTACAACGGTAACGGGAGCGGTTCGGGGTGGCGATATGCAACAACCAGCACACGGTATGCCGCGTGACATTCCGGATTTGGAAAGCATGGCATCATAGCTTCATCCTGTATGAACGAACTGTCAGAATCTCCCGTTCGAGCAGCCCGGAGTTTTCGCGTTCTTCATGAATGAGCTGTCATCAAATGAAGGCCCGGTTTCATACATGCTTGCGGCAGACCTGTTAGACTACACGGCGGAGTATATCCCCGCCGAGTGATTGGTGGGGATGGCTCATCTGGGAAACGACAGACGCGCCGGTCTTAGCATGTGGGAGCCTGGTGGTTGTGGCGATGAGCTGGCGCGAGGAGTCATTGTGGGTTGTTGTGGCTCGGCGGTTCGCGCTCTGGCGGTGTGGTCTGGTGGGGATGGGACCGGGTGCGAGCGTGCCGTGGCGGGCGGCTCTTCCGCTGGATGTGATGAGCGGGCTGGCGGTGGCTGTCATCTGAGCGACTGGCGGGTAGCGGTGGTGTCCGCGGGGATGTGGATGTCGCCAGTACAGCTCGGAGAGCGAGAAGAGCGGCGCCGGGCGTGTGTGTCGCGGTGAGGGTAGTGGTGGATCGCCCGGCGCGAGGAGCCTGTCACTGGAAAGGACGCTCCTGGCGTCATTCTGGTGGGGTGGAGTGGTCAAGGGTCCGGCTGCTCTGGTCGGACCCTACTCGCATGAAAAGACCCTGGGCGGCGCGTTGCTTTTGATTGCGCTTGCCTCCCGAATGTGATATACTGCTTCGGGTGCGCGCCCAGGCGACAACACGCGCGGTGCGCACACCATACCTCACACGCTTCCTGACCAGGCGGGGCCTGGCGCTTGCGCGCATTCGGGCGCGCGGCGCTCCCGTGCGGAATGAAGGAGGCGGAGGACAGTTAAGGGAGGATTCGCTCATCGTGGCAAATGTCGCAACTATGAAACAACTGCTGGAGGCCGGCGTCCATTTCGGGCACCAGACGCGCCGCTGGAATCCGAAGATGCGCCCGTTCATTTTCACCGCGCGCAATGGCATTCACATCCTTGATCTCCAGCAGACGGTGGCGCGCCTGAACGAGGCGCACAAGTTTGTCGTCAGTCTCATCGCCAACGGCGATACGCTGCTGTTCGTGGGAACGAAGAAGCAGGCGCAGGAGGCCATTCAGGAGGCAGCGCAGTCCAGCGGGCAGTTTTACGTCAATCAGCGGTGGCTCGGCGGTATGCTGACGAACTTCGAGACTATCCAGAAGCGTATCAAGTACCTGCGTGAGCTGGAGGACCGCAAAGAGCGCGGTGACTTCGAGCGGCTGCCCAAGAAAGAGGCGCAGAAGCTAGAGGACGAGCGCGAGCGGCTGGAGCGCATCCTGGGCGGCATCAAGACGATGCGCCGGCTGCCGGGCGCCATCTTCGTGGTTGACACGAAGAAAGAGCACACCGCCGTCGAGGAGGCACGCCGGTTGGAGATTCCCGTCATCGCGCTGGCGGATACGAATACCGACCCGGATGAGATGGATTACCCGATCCCAGCCAACGATGACGCCATCCGCGCGGTGCGCCTGCTCTGCAGCAAGATCGCGGAGGCTGCCGCTGAGGGACGCCGCCTGCGCGAGGCAGCCGTCAAGGATCGCGAAGACGGTGGACACGAGGGCAGGGTGACAGCCCCGCCCGTCGCGCTGGAAGAGTTCGGCCTGGAGCCAGGCGCGGAGGCGCCCGCCGCAACGGCGGACAGCGAGGCGCCCGCGACGAACGGAACAGCGGCAACGGGCGAGGCGACCGCTACTGGCGAAACGACTGCCACCAGCGAAGCGGCGGCTACTGGCGAGGCATCCGCCACCAGCGAGACGCCCGTAGAGGCGTAGCTATCGCGTCGTGGAGCTTGCTCCTGGCTTGCTGATTGTGTTCGGGTACGTCAGGGTCCGATCCGGCCCTTCCCGCGGCGTGGGAAGGCGGCCTAGAGGCGTTAGGATCTTTCTCCGCGCGGCACAGCCCGGTGTGCCGCGCGTTTGTGTGCTTAGGTCGTGGCATTCAGGTGCGCACATGTGGCGCCGCCTTCGTGGTACGATAGTCGCGCCGGGCCGTAATGCCCGCGGAGGAGCGGCGACGAATGCGTTTGCTCCGGGCGGGGTAGGCATCGAGGAGTACATATACAACGATGGAAGCTACCGCGAAAGATGTCGCCAAGCTGCGTGAAGCGACCGGCGCCGGCTTTGCCGATTGCAAGAAAGCCCTCACGGACGCCAAGACGTTCGAGGAGGCTGTCAAGATTCTCGACGAGAGAGGCGCCAAGCGCGCTGAGAAGATGAAGTCCGCTGACCGTGAGACGGTGCAGGGGCTTGTTACGTCATATATCCATCACGGCGGCAACCTGGGTGTGCTGCTGGAGCTGAATTGCAGCACCGACTTTGTGGCGCGCAGCGACGAGTTCAAGACGCTGGCGAAAGAGCTGGTGATGCAGATTGCTGGCACGGACCCGAAATATGTCAGCTTCGCCGATGTGCCGCAGCAGACGATGAACACGCTGCGCGAAGAGGCGATGAATGACCCAGAGGTGCAAAAGCGACCGGAGAAGCTGCGCGAGCAGATTGTCGAAGGGAAGGTCAAGAAGCACCTTGCCGCGCAGGTGTTGCTGGAGCAGCCTTGGGTGAAAGATGACAAGGTGCTGGTTGGCAAGCTCGTAGACGACGTGATCCGCAAGACGGGCGAGAACATCGTCGTGCGGCGCTTCACGCGGTACGCGCTGGGCGCGTAAGATACAGCGGGGGCTCGTTGGAGGCAGCCAGCGTGGCGCCTCCAACGCGGGCGCTCGCGGCGGTACACGGCTGGGCTGGCATGTGCGAACGCAGCCATGTACGTCACCTACAGATGAGGAGAGGACATGGCGCCGGCAACCACTTACCAGCGCGTGCTGCTCAAGCTCAGCGGCGAAGCTCTCATGGGCGAGCAGGGCTTTGGCATTGACACCGCCGTCTTGAAATATCTGGCGGATGAGCTGGTACAGGTGCATGCGTTGGGCGTCGAAGTCGCTATTGTGATTGGCGGCGGCAACATCTGGCGCGGCAAGCCCGCCGCCGAGGGCGGTATGATGGATCGCGCCCAGTCTGATTACATGGGCATGCTCGCGACCGTCATCAATGCGCTGGCCCTGCAAGACGCGCTGGAGAAGGCGGGCCTGGACACGCGGGTGCAGACTGGCATCGAAATGCCGTCGGTGGCTGAGCCATTCATACGCCGGCGCGCCATTCGCCATCTGGAGAAGGGGCGCGTGGTTATCCTGGCCGCCGGCATGGGTAATCCCTATTTCACGACGGACACGCCCGCCGCGCTGCGAGCTGTCGAGCTGCATTGTCAGGTGCTGCTCAAGGCCACCAAGGTGGATGGTGTCTACAATGACGATCCTAAGCGCAATCCCAATGCCCGTCGCTTTCGTGAGCTTAGCTACATGCGAGCGCTGACGATGGGGCTGACGGTGATGGACAGCACCGCGCTCGCGCTGTGCAAAGACAACCATTTGCCCATCGTCGTCTTCGATGTGGCGGAACCTGGCAGCGTGGCCGCTATCGTGCGTGGTGAGCAACGAGGCACGCTGGTGCATTCACTGCCCGATGGGGATGATGTTGTCTGGGCAGAGTAGCGCTATTCTCGTTCCCGCGTCTGTCGCGATGGCGCGATTGGGACGCGATTGGAGGGAGCAAGAGAAATCTATGGCGGATGACGTATTCGCGGATGTAGAGCACCGCATGAAAGGCGCTATCGAGGCGCTGCAGCGCGACCTCTCGACGCTGCGCACGGGGCGCGCCAGCCCAACGCTGGTGGAGCGGCTGGCCGTCGAGTATTATGGGAACCCAACGCCGTTGCAAAATATCGCGGCTATTCATGCAACCGACGCGCGCACCCTGACTATTCAGCCGTGGGATCGCAAGGTGCTCGGCGATATCGAGAAGGCCATTCAGAAGAGCGACCTGGGCCTGAATCCCAACAATGATGGGCAGGTGATTCGGATCGTGCTGCCGCCTTTGACGGAGGAGCGGCGCAAAGAGCTGGCGAAAGTCGTTGATAAAAAGGTGGAGGAGGCCAAGGTAGCGGTGCGCAACTGCCGCCGCGACGGCGATCACCATCTCAAAGACCAGGAAAAGAAGAAAGATATTTCGGCGGACGAGTATAAGCGCGGAACCGACCGGCTGCAAAAGCTGACCGACAAGTACATCGCGGAGCTCGACAGGGTTGGTCAGGCCAAAGAGCAGGAAATCCGCGCGGTGTAGCCTTCCTGAAAGCTCGCGAACGGGCGGTGTGATCCCGCCGCGGGCTGCCAGGAGAGAGGAAACTGGACGCAGAGCATGGCAAAGGGACGAATTCGTGACCTGCTGACGATTGTCGGCAGCGTGATTGATGGCGGTGCGCGCGCCCAGGAAGCCGAACGACAGGCCGAGCTGGGGCGTCTCACCTTTCGAGATGGGCGGGCGATTCCTCAACACATCGCCATCATCATGGACGGCAATGGGCGATGGGCGACCAAGCGCCATCTGCCGCGCTCACTGGGCCATAAGGCCGGGGTGGAGGCGCTGCGCCGGACGGTCCAGCTGGCCCACGATTATGCGGTCCCAATGCTCACGGTGTATGCCTTCTCCACGGAGAACTGGAACCGGCCCCAGGACGAGATTGACGCCTTGATGCGCCTGCTCTGGGAGACGATTCGCTCCGACCTGGACCGTCTGCACCGTGAAGGGGTGCGCCTGCGCCACGTTGGCCGGATGCAGGGGCTGGCGCCGGACGTGCAGGCTGCCATTCGCCATATGGAGGATCTCACGCGCGAGAATGACCAGCTCTTCCTGAACGTCTGCTTCAACTACGGCGGCCGGGCGGAGATTGTGGACGCGGTGCGCGAGATTGTAGAGCAGGGCGTGCCGGCGGGCGACATCACGGAAGACCTGATTAGCCGGCATCTCTACACTCGCGATCTGCCTGATCCTGATCTGGTGATCCGTACCGCCGGTGAGATGCGCATCAGCAACTACCTCATCTGGCAGGTGGCCTACGCCGAATACTATTCGACGCCGGTGCTCTGGCCCGACTTCCAGCGGGAAGATTTCGTGGCCGCGCTGGAGGCGTTCGCTCGCCGCAAGCGGCGTTTCGGCAAGACGGATGCGCAGCTCGCGGCGGAAGCGGCAGAGGTGGCGGAAGCGGCATCATCCAATGGAGCCAAGCATGCCGCATCGCTTCAGCCAGTGCCCCGCGCGGTGGTGGAGAGTGCGCATTAGGCTCTCTTCTGGTAGAATGGCGAGGTCCGGGTAGGGCGTCGCGGCCTCACTGGCGGTTGCGCGCTTGCCACAGAGTGGATCGTTCAACACCAGCATGGGGAGCATGAGTCATGGCAGAACAGGCGTCACGCGCGCACACACCTGGCGCGCGCCCGCGTGCGCGACGTGCCGGAGTGGCGAAGACCGCCGACAGCGCGGACGGTGAGAAGGCCGCCTCGTCGGGATGGCTCGCCTCGCTGGCTAAGCGCGCCACGTCGGCGCTTATCCTCATCCCCGTGGTCATCGCGCTTGTCTGGTTCGGCGGCTGGATGGCGTTCGTGGGCGCCCTGCTCACGCTGCTTGTGGCGACGTGGGAGCTACACGATATGTTCGCCCACAAGGGCTGGCATCCCCCGGTTGTCTTCAGTCTCGCCCTTTGCATAGATTTTCTCGTCGTCGCCATCCTCTGGAACGAGCATGTTTCACGACTGGCGCTGGTGGCGGCGGTGTTACTGGGTATCTGCGCCCTGCTGACGATCAGCTTCGGCTGGTTGATTTTGACGCGCGAGAACTTCGAGGCGGCGCTGCTGGATTGGGCGCTCGCAATGGCGACACCGTTCTATCTTGGGCTGCCCCTCAGCTTTTTCCTGCTGTTGCGCGGCAACGTACTCGGCGCCAGCGCACCGGGCTTCGCATGGATGCTGGCGACCTTCTTCATGGTCTGGGCCAACGACACCTTCGCGCTGCTGGCGGGGCATTATCTGGGACGCGGCGGCAGGCACAAGCTGGCGCCGCGTGTGAGTCCGGCCAAGACGTGGGAAGGCTTTTTTGGCGGCCTGGTCTTTACGGTTATCGCGGCGCTGGTCTTTCTCATCGCCATCCCCAATATCTTCAACCTGGCTATTCATGTGGCGTGGTATCACGCAGCCGCTATCGGCATCCTCGTCGCTGTCGCCGCAACGATTGGCGATCTGGCGGAATCGCTGCTCAAGCGCGGCACGAACGTGAAGGACAGCGGCAAGATCATTCCTGGCCACGGCGGCATCCTCGACCGGATAGACAGCCTGCTCTTCGCCGTGCTCGTCGTCGTCTTTTACGCGGCGTTTTTGCATGGGATACCGCTGTGAGAGTCCCCACGGCTCTTGCCATGTGCTTTTTCAGTCTCGTTCAGTAGAACGGCAATACACCGTCCTCAGCAGACGTGATACCAGATCTGGGGAGGCGTTCACGACCATGAACGGCCTGCGCACGGGATGCGTGGGCTGAAAGCCTTTTCCCCACCTCATCACTCGGCGCTGATGGCGCATACTCGATGCCTACTCACGCCATACGTAGCACGTCCCCTTGACGCCATCAAGGCTGGCGCGTTCAACTCCGCCCGATGCGACCAGACGGTCCAGCGCGGCGGATACCTCGGATTCGGGCAGCTTGAGGTGTTTCGCCAAAGTGGCGGGGAGCGCGTAGACGGCGGCGGGTAGGTAGGCGGCGAGGAAGGCATCTAGCGCGGACTCGCGGGTGAGGCGCTCGGCGGCGTCAGCGTACTGGCGGTAGTGGTCCGTAACGAGGGTGTGGAAGGCGTCGTCTTTGCCTTCCTCGAAGACTTTGGCGAGCAGTAGGCGCGTTTCCAGCTCCTCGACGGCTTTCAGATAGGCGGTTCGCTGCTCCTTGCCTGTGGGAAAGCCCGCGCGCTCACGGAGCTCGCCGGTGCTGAGGGGACGTCCGGCGCTGTCCAGTGCGCGGGCGATGCGGTACGCCTCAGGGGTGATGAGGCGGTTGTCGTAGAGCTCATCGGGCATGCGCAGCTCGCCCCAGAGGCGCAGCACGGCGGGCAGTAGCGCCCAGCTTATCCAGGTGGAGCGCTTCTTGACGAGCGCCGTGTAGAACGCGACTTTTTGCCGGCCCAACGCCCAGCGCCAGCTGTAGACCTGCCCGGCGGGGCTGTCCCATTTCGAGTCGGTTGGCCGGTTGGGATCGCCGACGTAGGCATGGTAGAGATTGGGAATCTCCGGCGAGACGGGATAGAGCGTGACGAAGCCCAGGCGCTCGATCAAGGGGATCGCCATATTCGAGTCGGTGATGTGTGTGTCGGGTGTCTGGCGCCAGCGCTGGAGACGGCGGGCGTGGAGGGCGGCGAGGTCAGGCATGGAATGGACTCCTTTTTCAGTCTATTCTAGCTGACACGCTCACTTGCGGATACAAAATGGCGCGTGATAGAGTCGTGCGTCTGCGATGAAGGTACCAGGATGCGTCCAACCCAGCCTATGTCCTCCTGGAAGTGCCGCCGGCTAATGATGCTGAGGTGGCGTCATGTTCTCCGCTCCGCTGGATTTCTACGTCAGCATCGTAGATTTCTTCACCGTTCTGCCGCCTGGAGCATTGATGTTCTTACTCGGTCTGGAGTTTGCTCAGAAGTACATCCTTGGATCCATTCTGCCAGCTCCAAAGGGGGAGATAGCCAACGCGATTGCGTTCATCGTCGCCGCATATGTGCTTGGGTACTTTGTGTTTGCGTTGGGGAGCTACCTCGATCCTTTGTATGACTGTACATATCGCGATTTGAAACGGCGTTGCCCGCGATATTCAATGAGCTTTCGGCTCGATATTCCGCTGGCCGGGCGCTGCGATATTCATTTCGCCTTCTACAAACCATGCGCCAGGCTTGTCGCCTCCCGCGGCACGAGATCAGCGATGGGACTCTGCGTACCGGCAACGTCACGGATATCGAGCAGGACTTTGATGGCGCGGAAGTCGGCTTTGTCGTGCGCGACGGCGAGCGCACGCCGCATCTCGCGCAGCGGAAAGCGATGTGTCACGAGGCGCTGTGGTGTCAGGCGGCGCTCCCGAATCAGCGCCGCTGTGAGCGCGAAGGTGGAGACGCGCCCGCCATCGCCGCCACCCCAGGTCGCGAGGCTCTGCCCACCGGGCCAGCTTTCAGTGCCGTGGGCGGAGGCACCGATGAGGGAGATTTCCTGGTGCCAGATGGAGGTCATGTCGAGCCGCATCGGCGCCATGCGCTGGCCAACGAGTACCACGGTGCCTCCGGCCCGCACCCAGGCCAGCGCCTGCTGGAGCGAGTCGGCGGTGCCAAGAGTATCGTAGATGACGTCGAAGCCACCGACGAGCAGATCCGCACCGAAGCGCCGCTTGAAATGGCGTCCGCCGGTGATGCGAGCCACGCCAGGCGTGCCATCTTCCCGATACAGAATGCGGGTGGCGCCAACCTTTGTCGCCATCTCAATCTGGAACGGGTGATTGGCGCGAACAGTGATATTGGCGTTGGGAGCCAGCGCTCGAACCGCTTGCGTGGTCAGGAGGCCGAGGGTGTGCGAGCCGATGACGAGCACGTTGTCGCCGGGCTGTGGCTGGTGACGAAGCGCGGCATGCACGCCGAGCGTCGCTGGCTCTAGCAGCGCGGCTTCTTCGTCGGTGAGCGCGTCGGGCACGAGGAAGAGCTGGCGCTCGTGGACGATCATCTCATCGCCCCAGCCGCCACCGATGGCTTCTGGTCCCGGCAGGAAGCGATTCTCGCAGAGGCCGAAGTTTCCAGCGGCGCAGTGGCGGCAGGGCGGCTCGATGTCGCGTGTGGCGCAGCACTGGTCGAGCTGGTAGACGACACGGTCGCCGACACGCATGAATTCGACATCCGACCCGATGTCGATCACCTCGCCGACCACTTCGCGGCCCAGGTAGATGCGGGAGGGGCGAGGCAGCGCCATGAGGGAGATGCGCGGGTCGGCGCTGAGGTAGACGCGCTCTACCTCTTCGTCGGCGATGCCGGCCATGATGTTACGCACCCGCACCCAGCGGCGGCCTGGTAGGGCGACTTTGCCGATATTGCGCGCGCGCAGCGGCGCAAGCGGACCAAAGTAGGCGCGACGCGAGAAGGTACCCAGGGCGCGCGTGACGGCTGCCCGCGTGGGACTGGTGTCCAGATACACACTCCACATGGCGTCGCCTCCTCACGCCCGCTCGGCGTTCGCGAGAAGTGTAGCATGCGGTCCTGTGCGACGCAATGTGAATGGGCCTTGTGGGCAGGGGGATGTCGCCGCGCGCGGGCGCGGTGAGCGTGATTCGTCACACAGTCGCGACAGTGTTGTGACATTCGCGCGATACGCTTGCGACACCGAGCGCTTATCGTTGTCTCCAGGGATGAAGAGATCACGATGACGCAGGAGACAAGCACTATGCTGCCGGACGCGAGCACCCTGTTGCACTGGGTGAGTCTCTATGGATACCCCTGTTTGGGGGCGGTGTTGTTGTTGGGGGCAGCGGGGCTACCGATTCCCATTGAGCTGGTTTTGCTGGCGCTTGGTGGCCTGAGCGCCACACGCGGTGGCCCTGATTTCCTGATACTCGTTGGTATGGGTGTCGCGGCGACGGTCGCAGGCGACCTGCTGGATTATGGCTTCGGGCGCCTGATGTGCATGCGGGGGATCGCGCGCCTACCTGGTCGCCGTGTTTGGGGTAGGTGGCGGAACGCGCCAACCAGCGGCAGTGCTAGTCGCGGTGAGCAAGTGGTGCGGCGCCTCGCGGAGTGGGGAGGGAGCGGCGTCATGATCTTCCTGAGCCGCTGCGTGCTGACGCCGCTGGAGACGCCGCTGAGTGTGGTGGCGGGAGCGACACGCATGCCGTTCACACGTTTTCTTGTGTGGGATGCGCTGGGAGAAGCGGTGTATGTGACAGGCTATCTGGCGTTGGGCTTCACTGGCGCCGCAGCGCTTGCGACCTCCGGCCCGCTGCTAATCGCTGTTGGAGGGGCAATCGTGCTGGCGACGCTTGGGCCGCTGGTGGTTGTGCGGCTTGTCGTGGCACGGACGCGCGACGAGCGGCCAGAGGTGCGGGAGGTTCTGCCGCGAGCGGCATAATACCGCGTCCCCTCCCCCGCTGCCCATAGAGTTGGGAAGAGAGGGAGGGGATGCGCATACGCCAGGACGGTTTAGGCGCGGGTGGTGGCGAGATCACGGGAACGGGAGGGAGTAGCAATCTTGCCGCGCCCGCCGCGGCGGAACCAGCGCTTGTACTCTCCGGTCTGCCAGACGACGAGGATCATGCTGGCATTGAAGATGGAGGAGTAGGTGCCGGACGCGATGCCGATGAGCAGGGCGAGGGTGAACTCGCGGATGCTTTCGCCGCCGAAGAGGGTCAGGGCCGCGAGAGTGAAGAGCACGGTCAGCGAGGTATTCAGCGAGCGCGACATCGTCTGGATGAGGCTGGTATCCACGACGGTGGTGAAGGACTCGTTGGTGCGGCGCTGGAGGTTTTCGCGAATACGGTCGAAGACGACGATGGTGTCATGCACCGAGAAGCCGATGACGGTCAGCACGGCGGTGAGGAAGAGCGTGTCCACCTTGTAGTCGAAGAGACGGCCAAAAATCGCCCAGAGGCCCAGCACAACGATGGCGTCGTGCAGCAGCGCGATGATGGCGCTGGCGCCGAAGCGGAAGGAGAGCCTGAAGCTGCCGACCTTGTGGAAGGCGATGGCAATGTAGCCCAGGATAAAGATCGCTGCCAGGGCGACCGCGATGATGGCGCTAATGGTCGTTTGGGAGGCGATAGCGGGACCAACCTGACTGATCTCCAGGCGGGAGGCGGGGCCAACCTTATCGGCGAGGCCAAACACGATATTATCCACCTGCGCGGCGTCCAGCGGCGTCTGTGTCTCCACCTGATAGATGGTGGAGTTCTGGCTGACTGTCGCATCCGTTACCGAGACCGGGAACGTCTGCGTGGTGACGACCGGCGTCGCTGTCGCAACCGCCGTTGCGACAGGAGTGGACGACGCGGATTTAGTGGCCGTCGGTGCGGCGGTTGGGGCGACAGTAGCAGTTGGGGCAGCGGTGGTGGCAACAGGCGTGGGGTTGTTCGCCGCCGTGGTGTTGTCGGGCGGCGCATCCGTGGCCGGGATCGTTTGGAGTGCCGCTTTGACCTCGTCGCTTGTCACCGGACTGGCGAAGTTTACAATCATCTGGGCGGTCGCGTTGGTATGCGTGTCGGGATGATTGACGACGTACAGAGTATGGTTGTCGTTGGTGGCCGTGGGCAGTTTGTACTTGGGATCGTTGAGCTGGTTGATGATGGCCTGCTCTTCGGTCTTGCCGATGGGCCGGCTGAACTGGATGTAGACGACCGTGGGTGTCTTGGACGTTTTGCTCTGCACGGCGGTCGAGGTCAACACCTTCACATCTTGCGCGCCGGATTTGACGAACGCCGACTGGATCTGCGTTGTGCTGACGGCATTGGCGAAGCGCAGCGTGGCGGTGGTGCCGTTGGTGAAGTCAA
>DATGEP010000276.1:0-8072 GCA_035310125.1 Ktedonobacterales bacterium | reverse complement strand
CATCGTCAACGGCGCCGCGATACCACTCCCGCCAGATGGCAGCCAGCCCTACAATAACCTTGCCGCCGTGGTGGCGCTTTCGGCCGGCAACGTCTGGGCCGTGGGCGGAGATAACAGCCTCGGTAATGCGGGAACGCAGGCGCTCATCGAGCATTGGGACGGACATGCCTGGACGCTCATGCAGGGTGCCAACCCTAATTCGTATGGTAACGCCCTCTCCAGTATCGCGGCGGTCTCGCCCACCAACATCTGGGCGGTGGGCTCTGGATCGCATGACCGTCTGCATGGTTGCGGTCTTCGCTTGAACGCCATCATCGAGCATTGGGACGGCACCAGGTGGTCCAGCGTTTCCGCACCGCAACCTGGCAACGGTCAGGGGCGCTTCTCGCTGGCAAGCGTCGCCGCCGCCTCTGCGAGTGATGTGTGGGCCGTTGGCGGACTTTGGGAGGTCTCCTCGATCACTCCGGTACTCGAGCACTGGAATGGATCGCAGTGGAGCCTCGTCGCCAGCCCCGTTGGCAATACAGCGCGAGGCCTGACAGGTGTGGCGGCGGCTCCAGGTGGTCCCGTCCTAACCGTCGGCCAGTACGAAGGAGCTGATGGCCCCGCCGCGACGCTCGCTGAACAAGAAACCGGTGGCACTATCTCGGTCGTCACTAGCGCCAGTCCTGGTACTGTATTCAACAGCCTGCATGGGGTAGCGACTATCTCGGCGAATGATGTCTGGGCGGTCGGCAGCTCCGCGAACGGCACGCTCGCCGAACACTGGAACGGCACCGCGTGGACCGTCTCGACCACTCCAAACGCCGCGCCCTACAGTGATAGCCTGGATGCCGTCGCCGCGGCTTCGACGAACGATGTGTGGGCGGTGGGCACAGCTGGCAGTGCGGCATCCATCCAGCACTGGAATGGCAATCAGTGGGCAGTGGCTTCCGCGTCTGTCCCGCAATACTCGGCGCTGTCAGGCGTCGTGGCGCTCTCCGCGACGAATGCCTGGGCGGTCGGTAGTAGCAACGGCCCGTTGGTCGAGCACTGGGACGGCGCAACATGGAGTGCCGTCGCAACCCCCAGGGGCGCCTCTGGCAGCTATCTGAATGGTGAAACGCTGCTCGGTGTTGCCGCTGTCTCGGCGAACGACATCTGGGCCGTTGGCGCCAATACGTCGCTAAACTGCGGCGGGCAGCTCCCAGCGCTCATCGAGCACTGGAACGGCTCGTCATGGTCGGTTATTCCAAATTTGCCGAATGGCATCCTGATTGGAGTTACCGCCGTCTCGGCACGCGATGTGTGGGCTGTCGGCTCTGGCGATAATGGCGCGCTCATCCTCCACTGGGACGGCAACCAATGGTCGCCTATCACGCCAGCGACACCCGCCGCGCATACCTATCCAGTGCTTCGATCGGTCGCCGCACACGGCACGGCTGACGTGTGGGCTGTCGGTGGGGATTATCATGCTGCCGTCGTGGAACACTGGGACGGCCACACATGGAGCAATGTGCCAGTCAGCACGCCTGGGGTGGCCGATAATGTCCTCCTCGGCGTCACGGCTGTCGCTAATGGCGAGCTATGGGCCGTCGGTGAGTATGATAACCTCAACTTCAACCGGTCGTACGCGCATCAGGCGCTGATCGAACACTACACGCCCTGATCCATCGCCGCGAAAACGTTCGCGCCGTACGCATCCGCAGGAAATCCCACGCATGCCGCGCACCTGGGCCGTTGAAAGGCGGAGGTGCGCGGCATGCGCATGTGTACGCATGTGTACGTAGTACATCAGCGCAAAGCTAGAAAATGGTCGCCGGGTTCGTAATCGTGTCCGTCACGGTGATGGACTGATTATTCCCGTACGTCACGATCACGTTGTAGGTGTTCGTGGTCCCCTGGGGCAGATACACGTTGCAGATATCGCTCGTCGGTGTGATGGTCACGGTGGCCGTGCCACCCGGACCGGCCGCGACCGTTCCCGTGGACGGGCTGACACTGGCCCACATCTCGCCGCTAGTGGGAGTCGGTGTGCCTGGCGGCGTGACAGGATCAATCGAGCTGACCTGCCAGGTGACGGGCACATTACTCTGCGTATTATCCAATGTCACCGTGATTGGCTGAAGCCCACCCGAGCAGCTCTGAGTGGACGTCAACGGGGAGACGGAAAGGTTGACGATATGGGGCGGCGGCGTGACGATATCGGTCAGCGTGATCGGGTTGCTGTCGTTCGCCAGCACGACCAGCCGCAGCGGATCGGGCGCCGTCGTGTCGAGCAGTTGCTGGCAGAGGTCGCTCGCGAGCGTCACCAACACACGCGACTTCTGGCCCGCGTCCACACTGCCGCTGGGAGTATCGGCGCTCGCCCACGGCTCGATGGGATTGCCCGTGATCGGCACCTGATCGGGCACGGAAAGCTGCCACTGCGCCGCGTTCGTGCTGCGCGTGTTGTCGAGCATGACGACGTATTCGCTAGGGGTGGTAGTAAGCTTCTCGTCACATACCTGCCCAAACATCGTGGTGGGCACCCCGTCAGCGTTTAGCACGTACGCGCTGAAATCAGAGATGCCGATCGTATCGCTCAGCGTAACCTGGCGCGACTGGCTAGCAACCGCCACCGCATTGGCAGCCGCCGCGCCGTCCCACTCGCGTGCCCCACTGCCCGCCAGGCCGTAGCTGATAGAAACCGTAAAGCGCTGCTGTGTGCCAGCGGTCTGAACGGCGCTACAGAGATCGCTCGCCGGCTGGATGTTTAGAACAGTAGTCCCCTTGCCGGTAATCGTGCCTGACGCGCTCGCGCCATTCGCATTCAAGCTCGCCCACGGTTCCGTCCCGCCCGGTACGGTGCCCTGCGCGCTCGCCGTCCAGCTCACGGCGGCGTTCGCGGAGTTGTTCAGCGTGACGAAGATCGGGGGCAGAGTCGTTACGGCGGGAGTACAGGTTTGCTGGTAGTCCGTCTGCGGTGATATGGCAAGCGTAGGCACCGATGCGGGAGACGATGGGGGAAACCATTTTTCCGCGAGGGCGAGTCCGACGCCCAAAATGACGATAACGATGAGCGCCGCCGGTATCAGCACGCGCGCCAGCTTGCGTGGGTGCGGATGCGGTGTTGCCCGCTGCGCCGGCCGCACCAGAACCGGCCCGCTGGCGTCATCTGTCTGGCCGAACGAGTCTATGACGGTCACACTGGCTTTCGTCATCGCTTCCACGGGCGCTTCTGTGCTCGGAGGCACACCGCGCACGGTAAAGTTCTGACCGTGCTCGCCAGCGACATGCTGCACATTGGCCGCATCCCAGGCGTAGTCGTACGGTTCGTAGGATGCCACGGCGAGCATGGCCGTGACCGTCGCATCCACCAATTGGCCTGGGACGCTCTGAGTGGGAATATGCAGTGGATCTTGTACGACGGCAACTTTCGGCTGGCGGTGTGGTGGCTGCGGCACGAAGATAGCATCCGCCGGCAGCGCGGCGTAGATGGTCAGCGCATCGTCCGCTAACTCCAGCGCCGTCGCGCGCCCTGAGACGGCTACTTGCGTTCCGGGCACGAAGTACCGCTGGGTAAGATCAATCTCGCCCTGATCCAGCGAGGCGCCGAGCAATACCGCTACCAATTCAAGCCAGTACCCGCGTGCGAGCCGGCTGGGCAGCGCATTGAATGCCGCGACCGCGTTATAGAGATCGGGGATGCTCGCGGGAACCGTATCGGCGTCCAGACTCATTCGTCGGACTTCGCCGGCGAACCGTCCAGTGCCGGCATCGGCAGTGAGCGTCACCGCCGCATTCAGCGTCCCATGGAGCTGACCGCGCGCCACCCGTGCGGCGAAAACCAGCTCACCCGCGCCTATTCGCCCCTCCAGATCTTCCATCTCCGCCAGCACATTCCCGGCATCGTCACGTAGCGACCGCATGAGCAGACCCGTCGCGAGCAGCGAGCGGAGTTTCGCGGTTACAGCGGCGGACGAGACAGTCATGGCGACGTTACTGTCAGCCCTGGCCGGAAGACCCAGCCTGGCCTTGGCAAAGTCGGCGGGCGCTTGCGGCTGACCAACACCCACCGCCAGGAGGTTGCCGCCTTTCGGCCAGTAGAGCGACGTGCGTCCGCCAGGCGGCGCGGATTGCGGCGGAAACGCGACCGGCGCGAGCGTCAGCGGACGATTGCCGAGATCACGCAGGAAATTGATAATGGCGGGCTGGGTCACCAATACACTGACGGCATCGCGCACGACGGACTGGAGGATTTCGGCTGGAGCGCCACCTATGCCAGCGAGCGGTCGCGCGTCAGAGCCAGCATAACTGGCGCGTAGGCCGCGTTGGTCTATCGTTTCCAGCTCGAGCGCGATCCGAGGCGATTCAGCAAACTGACCAATGACAGGCTTCATGTGCGCCTTGAGTGTGCCCGATATAGTCGCGATCCGCCCACCGTCCGCGGGGAGCGGCGCCTGGCGTATACCCCCTGCCAGCGTAACAGAGACAGTGATAGTGCCGTCGTCGTTCAGCGCGAGGCCTGGCGCATCCCACCACAGGAGAACTCCCGGAATCGCGACCTGAAGCCGGCGCGGCAGAGCGGATGCTGATTGAGGATCGGTCGTGAGCGGATCGTTGAGGACACGTGTGAACGTATCCGCCACCACGGACGGATGAAACTGCAAGAGGAGATCGAGCTGAGCCTGAGCATGCGTGGACATGTGTCGCTCCCTTCGCGTGCGCGAAGCGCTAGCGGGAATCCGGTATCTCGCCGGTGTGACACGTATGGCCCACTGAGGGGACTTCGTTACCAGAAGGCAATAAATGGGAGGAAGATACAATGATGGCCCATACACAAACAACCAGACGGGCCTGACACCGCGAAAACATGCTGGAGAGTGTGCCAGGCGCGCAGTAAGCCTATACGAGATTCTCTGCCTGCGCTGTGAGACGCATCACCCTATGCCTGTATGTCATACCACGCCGTGAACGGCAGGTGCGTCACACGGCGCGCCTGGTAGCAGACACGCCGCGAATGCGGTACAATAGCCGCATGAGAAAGACCCGTATCGCACAGCTCGACCGCCTCTTCGCACGCGGCCAATCCTCGATCTGGTTTTCGCGCCGGGATGCCTGGCAACCGGCTTGGAAGCCGCGCGGACGGTGGTGGATGCGCGCGAGCAACGGCGCCGGAGCTGCGTACCGCGCGCCGGTCGCCAGCGCATGGCGGCGCCTCGCCCGCCCGGCACGAGCAGCGTGACATGACACAGCCTGAGCCTACCATCTCTGATGACCTTCGTGCGGTCCGTACGCTCGACGTGTTCTATGGCATGGAGCTTGGCTGTTCCAGCCTTGACCTGCACCGTTCTGGCTGGACATTCCTGCCTGCCGCTACGGAATGCGATCCGATGGCGCTGCTCTTCGGACAGCGCCCGCTGTTGCGCCTCGTCGCACCTGTCGGGCGCGATGGTGAGCCGGCATCAGGCGCAGTCGCCGCCGTGACGCCGGAGCTGCGCCCGGCAGTCTCCGCGCTGCTGCGTGGGCAGGCGCCCTCAACCCTCTTCACGCCCGATGGTCTGCGCCAAGTAGACACGCTGCTCCGGTCAGCCGTGAACAGCACAATCACAACACTCCGCGAGGCGCATGTGCGTATCGCGTATGCGACACAGAGCAGCTTCCGTCCGTACGTTGGCCAGTGGCAGGAATGGATCGAGCCACTCGACGAAACCGAGGAAACCGATCTGGCCGCCCTTGGGCTGCTCGCCCGTCATAGCGGCGGCGTCTACGTCATTCGCCAGCAGGGAAACGTTGCCGCCTACTCTGGCATCCGTCCCCATTCGCCGCACGTATCAGAAGTGCGTGTACGTACCGAGATCGAGGCGCTACGACACCACGGACTCGGACGCGCCGTGCTTTCGCGATCCACCCGCGCCGTCCTTGCCTCCGGGCGGTTGCCGCTGTATCGCTGCCGTGCGGCAAGTGTGCCCGGTTGGCGTCTCGCGGAATCACTCGGTTATCGTCCGTACGCGCACGCGCTGGCCTATTTCGCCGAATCAAGCTAGAGCGGCCAGTCTACGCTGACGTGACCTGGGCGGCGAGCATTCCACCGCACGCACGCGGATCGCCGCGTACACGGTGCTGTAGCCCCCATGGACGCTTAGTTGCACTTAGCTGGAAAACGAGATAATATGGTGCAGAAAACGGTATATTGATACATTTGGAGATGGTGCGCCATGCGCGGAGTACCTCTCCGCATGTCAGTATACGCAGTGCGTAAAGAAGCAGGAGGGAGTCGGTGACGACGCGAAGCCACGAGAGCGGCTCACACGAGAAGGCGCTTCTGGAGGCTCGCGGGACAGCCGCGAGGACCACCACTGCGCAACGCCGCTCGGATCAGGATACCGGCGATCCCACGGAACAAGGCAAAACGCTGGCGCAGGTCGCCATCTTCGCCGGCCTGGACGAGGATGGCTTACGCGAGCTTGCCAGCGTAGCACGCCGCCGCACATTCCGCGCCGGCGAGGTTATCTTCCACCGCGACGACCCCGGACAGGTGCTCTATGTCATTCGCTCCGGCAAGGTGAAAATCTACATTACCAGTCAGGACGGTCAGGAAGTCTCGCTGGCGGTATTCGGGCCGGGTGACTACTTCGGTGAGCTGGCGCTGCTCGATGGCCAGCCGCGGTCAGCCAGTGCCGTCGCCATCGAGCCGGCGGAAACCTACACGCTCCAGCGCACCGACTTTATCAAAGCCGTTATGAGCCATCCGCGTATCGCCGTACAAGTCATGAATGTGCTTTCACGCCGGCTGCGCCAAACCGACGCGATGATCGAAGACCTGCTGTTCCTGGACGTACATGGCCGCGTCGCGAAAAAGCTCTTGGAGCTGGCTGACTTGCACGGCGCGCGAACGCCGGAAGGTATCCGCATCGAGCTGCGCTTGACGCAAGGCGAGCTGGCCGCAATGGTGGGGGCCTCGCGTGAAAGCGTCAACAAGGTAATGGGGTATTTCACCGACAAGCGATTCCTCACCACCGATAGATACCGCATTACCATCACGCGGCTGGCCGATCTGCGCCGCCGCATTTGTTAGGCATCCAATACGTCGCGAGAAAGGCCACACGCTACAGCATCCATGTCGTGCCGCGGCTCTCCGGTGAGTCGCCAGGAGTCCTTAGTACTAGGTATTTTTGCCGGTTGAGTGATACCCTACGTTGTAACGTAGTATCGAAGACCTTTCGGGAAGGCGACCCAAACGCGACCGGCGTGCATGGCCCACCAGGGACCGTGACGCAAGGCGGTCCCAAGTGGAGATAATGTCGTGAGATCGCTGATTGTTATACCAACCTACAACGAGCGTGAGAATATCGGTGGGCTGCTCGATGACGTGCTACGCTTCGCGCCCACGACCGATGTGCTCGTGATAGACGACAATTCACCGGACGGCACCGGCCAGCTTCTGGACGAGCTACATGCCCGGATTCCGCAGGTGAATGTGCTGCACCGCCCTGGTAAAATGGGTCTCGGAACCGCCTACGTTCGGGGATTTCAGTACGCCATCGAGAATGGCTATGAGCTCGTCTTCGAGATGGACGCGGATTACTCACATGACCCACGATACCTCCCCGATTTCTTCAAGATGGCCGAGCAGTCGGATCTGGTGATTGGCTCGCGCTACATCAAGGGCGGTGGCACACCCAATTGGTCGGCGTTGCGTAAATTCATCAGTGGCGGCGGCAATACCTTCGCTCGCGCTATGCTGGGCATCCCCACGCACGACTGCACCGGCGGCTTTCGGTGTTACCGCACCGCCGCGTTACGCACATTGCGCCTCGACCTCATCCGCGCACAGGGCTACGCGTTCCAGGTGGAGATGGCGTACATCTTCTGGAAGCGCGGCTATCGCGTGCGCGAGGTGCCCATCATCTTCGTGGATCGTCGGGTGGGTAAATCGAAGATGTCACGCAGAATCTTTCTCGAAGCATTCACCTGGGTCGTGCGCACGCGCTTCGCCGGCGACGTCGTTGTCAGCACACCTGTTCCTGTCGCGCCGCGGCCTTTCCCAGGGCAGACTCCTGAGCGCACCGGCGAAGGCGCCGCTAGCTCTACTGGCTGGTAGCGGAAAG
>DATGEP010000275.1:0-24877 GCA_035310125.1 Ktedonobacterales bacterium | reverse complement strand
ATCATCCCAACGCAAGGCGCCGAGAAAGGGAAGGCAATGGGCGCGGATACGCTCCAGATCGTGGCCGCGATCGTGGCGGGGATTCTGCTCGCGACGGGAGTATCCTGGCCGCGCTTGCACCTGGCACGACTGCGGCGACTGCGCGCCGAGGCGGACCTGATGCGTAGCCGGTCGGAGCTGGCGGCGACGCGGCGAGAGACAGTCCATCTACGCGAGCTCTTCGAGCGAGCGCTCGACGCCATTCGCGGGCCGGTCATCGTCACCGATAGCGACCGAATGGTGGTGTTCGCCAACACCGCGGCGCTGGCGTTTTTCCATGTGCGGGCCGAGTCTATCATTGGGAGAGCCGCTGTAGCAATCATTCTCGATTCGGATACCACGGCGCTGCTGCGCGAGGCTTCGCGGAGCGGGACGGCCCAGGAAAAGACCTTCCAGCGACCGACAACAGGGCAGACGTGGCGCGTTGCCGTGATACCGCTGCGCGTGACACCGATTAAGAACCAGCGTGGCACAGCACCGGGGCATCAGATGAAGGCCACGCACCTGGTCGTCACTATTGAAGATCTGACTGAGCTACGGCGGCTGGAGATCGTTCGGCGTGACTTTGTCGCGCATGTATCGCACGAGCTGCGCACTCCACTCGCGGCGGTGAAGCTCCTCTCGGAAACCTTGGATGCCGCTCTGGATAGGGATCCAGCGACCGCACATGACTTCGCGCTACGCATCAGCGGTGAGATTGACCATCTCTCGCAAATGGTGGCCGAGCTGCTGGAGCTTTCGCGTATCGAATCCGGCAGTATACAGCTTTCCCGCGAGCCAACCGACATCGCTGGGCTGGTGGAGGCGGTAGCGGACCGTTTGCGACCGCTCGCCGAAGAGCGTGAGGTGGGGCTGGTGATCGCGATGCCGGAGGAACTGCCCTATGCAGAGATAGACGGAAGACGTATCAGCGAGGTCATCGTCAATCTGATTCATAACGGCCTCAAATACACTCCGCCAGGGGGAACTGTAACGATCTCGGCGGAGGTGATGCGTCAAACGCCCCAGGAGAACGAGTCCGCACACGCATCATTCGAGCTAGAAGACGGTGAGAAGAGCGAAGCGCCGGAAATGCTGGTGGTACGGGTGCGAGACACTGGAATTGGCATCAGCGAGGAAGATTTGCCACGAGTCTTCGAGCGGTTCTATAAAGTGGACCGGGCGCGCACGCGAGCGCCGCACGCGCCGCGCCCAGACGTCGCCGCAACGGCAGTGGGCGCGACTGAGCCGCAGCTGAGCGCCGCCGGAGGGACAGGCCTCGGTCTCGCCATCGCCAGACATCTTGTAGAGATGCACAGCGGCCATATCTGGGCAGAGAGCCGCCTGGAGCGGGGCAGCACCTTCTCATTTACGCTACCAATCGCAACGCCTGCTGAGAGCAGTGAGATGGAGGACGTAGTGACGGCAGCGCAGGGCGCCGGTGGGGCTGTGCGCGACACCAAAGAAGCGCAGTGAGTTTCATGCCGCTGAATATGGCCGGGCAACAAGGGCGCAGTGATCGCGTCTGCCGCGCGCCGGACTACTCTTCGCGGACTTCGCTATAATACGAAGGATATTCACGGTCTTGAGGAGTGGACGCAGGCATGGACCAGGTACACCGGATCTTTGATGAGCATCTTGGCGGGAACGTGGTGGTGGTGACAGGCGCTTTCGATGTAATCCATATCGGGCACCTGCGATTTCTGGAGGCGGCGCGCCACCTGGGAGACGCGCTGGTGGTCGGAGTCGAGGGTGACGAGCGGGTACGGCGCTGGAAGGGACCGAGCCGGCCCATCCAAACCGCGGAGGATCGCGCGGAGCTGGTAGCGGCGCTGCGCGTGGTAGATGGAGTCTTCACCATCACGGGCGAGCGCGTGGACCCCGAATTTTATGTGGAGATGTTCCGACCATTCCGGCCACGGTATCTGGCTGTTACGGCGGATGATCCGTTGCTGGAGGTAAAACGCGAGGCGCTGCGGGAAATCGGCATGGAGCTGCGGGTGGTTACGCCGCGCATCGAAAACTATTCGACTTCGCGGTTGGTGGAATTGCTGGGGCTAAACTAGCAGTCAATCTAGTCGAATCCAGGAGTTGGTGGGCCGGCAGGAATGCCGGCCAGCGGGCAGGAATGCCCGCGCCACCTGAGAGCTGGCAAGAATGCCCGCGCCACCTGAGAGCTAGCTGGACTGGCTCGTGGAGGGATGTCCAGCGGTTCCCGCACACTCGCGAATGCCTCAGGCGGGAAATCCTTCACCGGCGCCTGGTGAGATTCGACGCCTTCCATAACTCGACCATTACGCACCGCGCCGGATCATCATCGCCGCTGTGTGCCATCACTGGCGTGAGCGCTGCCAGCAAGGTTGCCGGCAGCGCCGTGGGGGCATCACATCTTCTGGATGATGGCCTCCATCTCCGTTGCTGTGAACGCACGCATGGTTTCGCTGCGGACATTCCCGGCGCTGGCGATGTTGAAGAGGCCGGCAGCCATCGCCTGCTCGTCAGGCGCTTCCACTACCGCCACCAGGTCGTAGCGTCCCTGGGTCCAATACAGTCCCAGGACCTTAAAGCCGCGTCTCTCGTTTTCCGCTCGACTCTCATTCGCCCGTTGGACGGTTGACTTGCCGTCTTTTGCCCCTTGATCGGTGAACTTGTAGAGCACGACGTACGTTGACATGTCCCGCTCCTTTCATCGCCTTCTCTGGGCGGTGCTACCATCACACTGGACGCGAGCCATTCTGGCGGGCGCTGGACGCAGTGTAGCACACGAGTGACTTCGCAGGAGATGCCAACCAACGGGGAAGAAAAATATGCCCTGAATGCCAACTTACTGTCAGCAATCAGGGCGTGCTTTTTTCGTGATAGGGGGTGCCCGATGGGGTTCGAACCCACGACCTCCAGAGCCACAATCTGGCGCTCTGCCAATTGAGCTACGGGCACCACAATGCGGAGTAAGTATATCCCAGCGACGAAGCGGGTGTCAACGTTGAGCGCCAACCAGGTTCTATCGCAAGCAGGGGGCAGGGAACCTCACCCCCTACCCCCCTCCCACGAGGAGAGGGGGCCGCGGGCGTCCACCGGACACCCCTACGGATATCCACGGATGGTGGACGCCGGCAATCAGGGAACGAGCGGGTGAGCCGTGCCGTAGCTGCACACGCTCTACGTGCGCGAAGACGTAACGCTGGATGGAGCGGGGGCGGACATAGGTAGAATCACGTAGCGAGCGTTGCGAGTGGTTGCGCACTTCTCTGCGCTATGCTATCCTGCGCCACAGCGAGGTCCACATTGCTCGCGGTCTGTCTGTTCCGGGTGGGAAGCAGGACGCCCGCGCAAGGGCCTACGCATGGGGCCACGCGACGTTGACGCTGCACTCAGAGCGAGCGGAGCCTGCGGGCATGCGCATGTCACGCCGAGCGTCGCCTGTCGTTGGGCATATTCCCTGCCACCGCAGGAACGGAGTCATCCTCTCATGAGTCAGTACCCGCCGCAAGACCCCAACTATCCATACCAGAGCGGTCAATCCGGCCCCTATGGTGCGCCGGACCCGTATGGACAGCCGCAGCAGCCACAGACGCCATATCCCCAGCAATCTGGTGGATACGGCGCTCCGCAGCCACCGAGCCAGTATGGTCAGCAGCAGGCGTATCCCGGCTATCCGCCAGCGCAACAGCCGCAATATCCGCAGGCGCCGGCCCAGCCACAGTATCCAGGGTACGGTGTGCCAGGGCAGCCGTCGCAGTATGGCGCGCCCGCCCCCCAATCGCAATGGGGCTATCCGCAGGGGCAGCCCATGGGGCCTGGCTTCCCCGGTGGCGGGCCAGGCATGCCGCCCGCGCAGCCGTCGTCCAATCGCGGCGCCATCACCGGCATCGCGATTGCCGCCGCGGTCGTCATCCTCGTCGTCGTCGGTGTCCTGGTGCTGAAGAGTCTCAACAGCGTGTCGTACCAGGGACAATGGTATGGCAAGTCGCAACTGCATGCGAACTCCTCCGGGACGAACATATCGGCCCAGGTAGAGGTCTACATGAACCTTACGCAGGACGGTTCAGGAAATATCTCCGGCACCGGGAAGCTCTGTGCCAACGCCGGCAGCAGCGCTCAGGATATCGCGACGTTTACGGTGTCTGGGTCCGCAACGAATTCGCCAGCCACCCTTGCTTGGGACGATACATCCGGAAAAACCACCGGAACCGCGTCAATAAGTAGCCAGCAAATGAGCATCACAATGAGCGATCCTGGAGGCACGGGAACGCTGTCGGGTACCCTGCAACAGGGCGGACAGGACAAGTACACGAGTGAGTGCGCGACCCTAGCGCCCGTAACAGGAGCCAGCCAGTAACGAAACGAATTGTCGCGATTCGACGATTCGAAACACGCGGAGACGTCCATACCAGGCCCGTTTGCTCGGTATGGACGTCTTTGCCGTCCGCGCGACGCATGACGTCCCTTTTGGAAAGGGCGGGCGCGGCCGGCAGCGCCCCTACACGCTGGTATTGCGAAAACCCCATCAGAGCCGGAGAATGGGACGCGCGGCGGGCTGAAACCCCTGGAGAATGCCCACTTTCCCACCGGAGCTTGTTTTACTGGGTCACGATATTCACCAGCCTGCCCGGCACGTAGATCATCTGGCGCACGGCGCTTCCGGAGATATACCGGTTCACATTGTCTGAGGCAACGGCAGCGGCTTTTACCTCCTCTTCACTCGCGTCCGCCGCCACCTCGATGCGGTCGCGCACCTTGCCGTTCACCTGGACCACCACCGTCACGCGCGCGCCACGCGCCGCCACGAGGTCCGCGACGGGCCACCGCTGCACATGGACGGAGCGGCTGCCGCCGACGCGCTCCCACAGCTCATCCGCGATGCACGGGGCAAACGGCGCCAGCATCGTGACAAACGCGCGGACTTCGTCGCGCGTGATGGACGGCTGGTCTTCTAGCGCATTCAGGTACTTCATCAGCGCGGCAATCGCGGTATTGTAGCGCAGGCCCTCCATGTCGTTCGTGACGGCGTAGATGGTCTGGTGCAGGCGCTGGCGCGCGTCGCCGGTGGGGGCGGCTTTCGCGGCGGAGACGCCGGCGGTCGTGACGAGCTGCCATGCGCGATTCAAGAAGCGCACTACCCCGCCAATGCCTCTGTCGCTGAAATCACCGCCCGCCTCGTATGGTCCCATGAACAGCAGGTATGTACGGAACACATCGGCGCCGTAACGAGTGATATAGTCGTCGGGATCAATGACGTTACCGACGGATTTGCTCATCTTCGCACCATCGGCGGTGATCATGCCGTTGGCGCGAAAGCGTGGGAACGGCTCCTCAAACTCCAGATAGCCGAGGTCGTGCAGCGCCATCGTAATGAACCGACTGTACATCAAGTGCAAGACACTATGCTCGGCGCCGCCAATGTACATATTCGGGGGTAGCCACTTGCGCATCATCGCTGGGTTCCACGGCTGCGTCTCGTCGTCGCTGGACGGATAGCGCAGGAAGTACCACGCCGAATCCAGAAAGTTGTCGCTCACATCAGTTTCGCGGCGGGCAGCCTTTCCGCAGATGGGGCATGTGGTATTGACGAACTCCGCCACAGCCGCCAACGGCGACGCGCCGCTGCCATCTGGCGTGTAGTTTTCGACATCGGGCAGCAGCACGGGTAGCTGGTCTTCGGGAACGGGCACCGCACCATGCTCTGGGCAGTAGATCACGGGAATCGGCGGTCCCCAGTACCGCTGGCGACTAATCAACCAGTCGCGCAGATGATACTTGATCGCCCGCCGACCGATGCCCCGCGCCTCGAAGTCCGCGCCGATGGCGGCGGCGGCTTCCTCGGATGGCATGCCTGAGTAGGGTCCGGATTCGATCAAGACGCCGCGCTCGGCGTATGCGTCAGCGGCAGGCGCGGCAGGCGGCGCCCCTACACCCGGCGGGCGTCCACCGGACGCCCCAACATCCCCTTCGCCATGAGTCGCCGTTGCCTCCGCATTGAACGCCGTACTCTTCGGGACAACGACGGCCCGTATTGGCAGACCCATTGCGCGGGCAAATGCCATATCGCGCGCGTCGTGGGCGGGCACGGCCATGATGGCGCCGGTGCCGTAGTCCATCAGCACGTAGTCGGCGATCCAGATAGGCACGCGCTCGCCCGTCACCGGATGAGTGGCATAGGCGCCGGTGAACGCGCCGGTTGTAGGCGTCTCGCCGGTCAGCCGGTCAATCTCGCGTGTGCGGCGCACCTGCTCGCGGTACGTGGCAACCCCGGCACGATGCGTCTCGGTCGTGACGGCATCCACCAGGGGATGCTCGGGCGCCAGCACGACAAACGTGACGCCAAAGAGGGTGTCCGGTCGGGTAGTGTAGACGGGGATTGATACGGCGCCGGCATCGAAATGAAACTCCAGCCCCTCGGAGCGTCCAATCCAGGCGCGCTGAAGCGCCACCACCTTCTCGGTCCAGTCCAACTGCTCCAGATTGGTCAGCAGCCGGTCGGCGTACCTGGTAATCTTCAGGAACCACTGCTCCAGCTCGCGCCGCTCCACCAGCGTGCCGCAACGCTCGCAGCGGCCGGCGATGACCTGCTCATCGGCCAGGACGGTCTTGTCCTTCGGGCACCAATTGACGGCGGCGGACTTGCGCTCGGCCAGGCCCGCCTTGAACAGCTTGACGAAGATCCATTGCGTCCAGTGGTAGTACGCGGGATCAGTTGTATTCAGCTCGTGGGACCAGTCGAAGCGGTTGCCGATGCGACGCAGCTGCTCGCGAAAATGCGTGATGTTGTGCGCCGTGGCGATGCGGGGATGGATGCCCGTCTTGATCGCGTAGTTCTCGGTATGGACGCCAAACGCGTCGAAGCCGATTGGCTCGAAGACATCATAGCCGCGCATGGCCATCCAGCGGCCATGCGCATCGGAGCCGATATATGAGAACATGTTGCCAGCATGCAAGCCCGCCGCCGAGGTGTACGGGAACATCATCAGGTTGTAGTAGGGTCGTCTGGCGCGTTTCAGGTCAATCTGGTAGAGCGCCTGCTCCTCCCAGCGCTGCCGCCATTTCTCCTCGATCGCGCGAAAATCGTAGCTGGGCCGCCGCGGCGCACGCGCGGTCGTGTCGTGACCCGCGCGACCAATTGGATGAGTAGGCCGGGCGGCTGGTGTTGTTGTTCCGCTCGTCTTCGCCATGTGAAATGCCTCCTCTGGCACACCGAAAACACCGCACACCGTCTTCGAGGCGAGGGAGCAAATAAAATGCGCCCGCCGCCCCACAAGGGCGAAGGACGCACACTCGCGCGCATTCGCGATCCCACCTTGTTTCGCCAGCGTCTCGCGGCGCCAGCCTCGACGGGTGCCAACACACCCCGACTCTGTAACGGGAGCACCCGGCGGCAATTACTCGATCTGGCGAGCTTTCTTCCAATCCCTCCATCGGGATGCTCGCCTGATCTTTCACCACCACTGCTCGCGAGGGAGCTTCGGTGCGTCGCAGCGCCGGCTCACACCATCCGCCGGCTCTCTGGACCTGAGACGCAACCTACTTTCCTCGCTCAATGCGTTGAATATGCGATTGTACCAACCAGAATATCACAGAGGAAGTCTGGCGCGCAAGAGCCGTACATGTACCCGCGATTCCATCAAAAACGGAGGGTTGAGGTCGGGGGTAGCGGGCGTCCACCGGATGCCCCTACGGAACGTGTGGGAATGCTTACGCGCCAGCGCCCGGTTGGGTGGCTCCGATGGATAAGCCGGCGGTTGAAGTAATTTGCGCTGACGTCCGGTGGCGGCGGCGCAGGAAAGGCCGCTCAACAAGCTGGTACGACATGTACGCGACGGGAATCGCGATGAAGACGCCGACGGCGAGAGTGCCCACATCGCGGAGGAGCAGTGGCGCCGCGGCAAAGTGCGGCGTGAACGCCTCGAGAATAGGCTCATGCCAAAGATAGAGACTGTACGAGATAAGGCCGATGAAGCGCAGAGGTGCGGCCTCGAATGGCCCGCGAACCGCACGCGAACCGAGCAGCACGCCCAGCACGAGGGCGCCGTAGCCGACGCCGAGGAAGAGTGGACCACAGATGGTCGCCACATCCCAGGGACGTAGCGCGAGATAGTACGGCGCGAGGATGAGATTATGTAGCCGGATGACCGCCTGCGCCAGCACGAGGTAGATACCAATCGAGCATAAGAAAAGGAGCGATCCAGCCCGAAGCGTTTGGGGGCGCGACCAGCGATGCTCTTCGATAGCGAGAATGTAGACGACGCTACAGAGCATTCCAACCGCGAACACTTCCAGGTATTTGCCTTGCGCGCCGGTCAGGAAATTCAGCGCAATGTTCGCGCGGGCGGCGGTTTCGGGTGGCCATCGTGGAATCAGCATGGCTACGACGGCATCCAGCTCACGCAAAGCGAGCGCGACCACTATGACGCCACAGATGCCGAGGATCACTCGCCGCGCGCTGCGTGTGGCGCCGACGAGACGGGCGATACACAGCGCGAAGAGCGGCAGCACGACGTAGAACTGCGCTTCGACGGCGAGTGTCCAGAATGGCCCTTCGATAGCCCGGCTGAAGGCGGGGTTGTCGTCATGCAGGAGCACGACATGCGCGAGGATGTTCTGGATACCCATCGAGCTCGCATAGGTGGGCAGCTGAATCAGCACCAGGATCGCGAGGCACACCCAATAGGCAGGCAGAATGCGCAGGGCGCGGCGGCGATAGAACTGGCGCGCGCCAGGGAGCGGGCGGCCTTGTAGCATGGCACGAGCGTAGGGCAGAAAGAGCAGAAAACCCGAGAGCACAAAGAAGAGGTCAACTCCGGACTCCGTGTAGAACCAGGCCCAGGTAACATCGTGGCCGAAAACGACGGTGCGAGCGCCCGTGGAGGCAAGCGCATGGTAGACCAGCACGCTCAGCGCCGCCGCCGCACGCAAGCCATCCATCGCGCGAATCTCGTGCGGACCGGTGCTCAGGGGGATGAGACGCTCGCGCCACTGTGAAGTAACGGCACGTACGCGGTCGTTCCAACCCTGAGCCATGAATCTCCCTCTTCCTGGAATAATGACCGCGGCACATTCAGCCCGGCAGCGCCGAATATATGGGGTCGCTACGCGGTGAACTCCTCGATGCGGGCGCGGCGTACCAGCTCAGCGTATGAGCGTGACGCGCGCGTGGCCGCGTGCGCCGCCGTGGCGGAGGCGCCCCCGGCGCGCTCGTAGGCCTGCGTATCGTGCGCGCCGGCAAATATCCGCCAGCGCGATGGATCAATCGCTGACACACGCCAGCGATACGCTTCGCAGTGGGCGGAGAGCTGTTCCCAAATATCCCGCCGCCACACAGTATAACCGAGGTCACCTATAGCAGGCGTTCCGGCAATAATCTCAAGGGCCGTCGTGAGCGCCGCGCCAAGATGGCGCGCGCGGCCCGCCATCTCCTCGAACGTGGCGGCATCCGCGCGTATCGAGAGGCTGCCGTCGCGGGCCTCACGCTCATCGAAGGCTGCCGTGAAGTCACTGGCCAGGGTCTCCCATGCCAATAACGCGCGTTCCGCCGGCATCAGCGCATCGTTGATCGCTTTCGCGGCGGCGGCAACCGCCGACCGGCCCGCGGCCCGGCGCGCGGTTCCCACGGAAGTAAACACCGCCTCTGCCCGCTGAAGCTCGGCGAGTATGGACGCGCGGGCAGTGGCAGCAGCGGCGGCGCGCTCCTCCTGCGTGCGCGTTGCCGCTTCGCGTTCATGGAGATGGCGGGCGACCAATCCATGTAGGCGCTCGGTCAGCGCCGCCCGGTCGAGCAGGCGCACATCCAGGCGGCGAGCGGCTTCAACGGCGGAAGGTCCAGCGGGTGCGGTCGAGATCAGGAGGCACGCGCCTGAGGGCCGAATAGCTAGCTGCGCCGCGAGCCGCTCGACATCTTCACGTGAGAGCATACGGTGATCCGCGAAGCGTATCGCACCCGCCAGCAGCACCCCATCGCCGGCGCCTCGCCGGCACATCCAGTGTTCCAGCGAGCCTGACGCCCCACCGCTCTCGATGTTGTAGCCATCCTGCTCCAGCAGCCACGCGACGAATAGACGCCAGGTCGTATCGCTCATCGCGTCCAGATGCTCCAGGCTGAGGACATCGGACTCACCAGCAGTACGTGGCGCCTGGATCGCGACATCGAGACCCGCGCAGACGGGACACCCAGTAGTCGCCTGCTGACCCGCATGGTGTCCGCACGCTGAACAGATAAGATGCCCACTTGCACAGACACTCGCGGCGCGCGCCTCGACGCCACACACGGCGCAGGTGGGCGTCAGCAGTACGCCAGCGGCAAGGTCGGCTGTCAGCTCAAGGGCCGCTCCCTCACGCAGAGGAATACTGAGGGTGGCCATCGGCCGCTCCACAAAACAGATGCTCGTGAGGCGCGCGTTCACGTCTACCGCGTAGACCTCGTCCAGTCGCGCTAACTCACGTTCCAGCGCCTCGCGGATGGCTGGCGACTCGTCTGGTGACTCGCGGAGGAGACGCTGGCTCGTCGTACGAATGTCGTCCAGGCGGGCGCGATATTCACGTTCCGCGAGTAGGCGCAGTAAGGAGCCTGTTGCCTGAAGCTGCGGCATGAGCGCTCGCTCAGCGTGAGCCAGCGCGGCATCCAGCGCAGCGGCTGCGCCCTCAGGCTGCGCCTGCGCTTGCGCGTCCGCCAGCAAATCTGGCGTCAGCAGCGGCAGACGGCTGCCGGTCACACCATCGAAGGCGACACGGATCTCTTCGTCGCGGCGCCCATGCCGGTCGTTCGATACGACGGTGTACGCCAGCTCGATGCCCCGACTCACCCATTTTCTGGCAACACGCGGCGTTGCTCGTTCCGGCATGCCCGCCAGCACAACGCAATCTTCTCGCAACGGACACCGCTGGCAAAGCTCGGCAGCCGACGTGTGGGCACAGGCGTCGCAGCTGCGAATGGGCGCGGCAAGCTGCGCCCGCGCGATCTCCAGCGGGTCGGCATGCGCCTCAAGCCGCAGTGACGTGACAGCCGCGCGCGCGGCGCATTCATCGAGGAGCCGCGTGAGCGCCGCGCCGCCTTGAACGAGCAGCTCCGTATCATCTTCGGCACGGGCGCGCATCAGGCTCGTGGTGTAGCGGGCGGAGGTGCCATCGGGTAAAACAGCGGAAATCAGATCATCAGCCTCCACACGCACGCGCGCGCCACTCGCGACGAGGCAATCGAGGGCGAAGCGCAGCACAGCATCGCGCAGCTCGATGGGCATGGCGAGCGGCCGGGTAGGTATCTGACTGCGCTCCAACACGCCGACGGTGGGCGCGGGAGCCGGCGCAGCGGGAGCCGCGGTCGGCGCGAGCGCGTCCGCGGTAGCCTGGGGTTTGCGCCGCCAGAAAAACAGCTTCATCCGAGCACTCCCTCCGTCAGCGATTCGGCCGCATGCTGCCGGTCACGTGCCGCTTCCAGCTCCATGCCCAGGATCTCCACCTCGCGGCTCAGCTCGTCACGTGTCTTGGTGCGCAACAGCGCCTCCAGAATGCGCTCTTCAAGGTCTACCTCGCCGTCCTGCACTTCGGCCAGCACCGTTTCCAAGCCGCCGATGGTCATCGTAAAGAGATCTATCTTCTGATAGAGCAGGCGCACCACGTAATCATCAATGCTGTCGCGCAGCACAAAGTTGTAGACCGCGACATCTTGCGTCTGGCCGAGCCGGTGTACCCGTCCGATACGCTGCTCGATGCGCATCGGATTCCAATGAAGGTCATAGTTAAAGACCGTATGGCAGCGCTGCTGGAGATTGAGTCCTTCGGCGCCGGCATCGGTGGCGACCAGCGTATCTAGATCGCCCGAGTTGAAGCGCTCTACGAGCGCCTCACGCTCGGCCCGGCTCAGCGCGCCTACGTAGCACTCCGCTGAGCGGCCCCGCGCACGAATGACCTCACGTAAACGCGACGCCGTTTCCAGCCGCAGCGTAAAAATCAGCGCCGGCTCACGGCCAATCTCGCCCAGCACCTCAAGCAGCAAACGCTCTTTGGCGCTCGTGACGCCGTGGCAGCGGTCCGCCAGCGCGAGGAGGACACCACGCTCAGCGGTCTCTCGCTCAGCGCGGCGGCGCAGGGATTGCTCGATGGCGCGCGGGCTGCTGCTGAGGGATTGCTGCAGCGCCAAAATCTCGCGGATGACGGCGCCACGATTCAAGCGGCCGGACGGGGTCGCCACCTCCACATTGGGGGTCTCTGCGCGGGCACGGCTGCCGCGCGCTGGGGGCAGGCGGCGATATAGGGCGCGGAGATAATCTGTGATATCGGTGATCAGGGCGTCTTCGTCAGGTGCCGGCGCGATGCCGCGCGTTCGCACCTCGCGCCGGGTAAACGCGATGGCAGTCTCCGAGCGACGCGTGCGGCACGTTACCTCGCGCACGGCGGCCCGCAGCTGGGCGACACGGCGCGGCTGCGGCACACGGCACGTGCCGGGGTCGGCAACGTACTCATCGGTAAACTGGCGCAGCGTGCCGAATTTGCCGGGAGATACGAGATCAATCAGGCTGTAGAGGTCGGTCAGCTTGTTCGCCACCGGCGTCGCGGTGAGCAGCAACCGCCAACGGGCACGCAATTGGGCGACCGAGCGGCGGCGCTTAGAATCAGGGTTGGCGAGCAGGTGCGCCTCATCCACAATCAGCAGGTCCCAGGGCCGCCCGCCGATTTTGTTGAACGAGCGCACAAACTGTGGGAGCGAGCAGATGACGCGCGGCTCGCGGTCGAAGCCGCGAAAACGCTTTTCATCGGTCAGGACGAAGTCTTCGTCGAAGCGCTCACGCAGCTCTTCCTGCCACTGCGAGAGCAACGCCTTGGGCGCCAGCACCAGCGCGGAACGCACCGCGCCACGCAGCGCCAGCTCCTTGTAAATCAGTGCTGCTTCGATGGTCTTGCCCAGGCCCACCTCGTCCGCGAGAATGGCGGCGGGCGCTTTCTCGCGAAGCACCTGTTGGACGACCTGGAGCTGATAAGCATGCGGACGCACCCGGTCGAAGAGCACGCGCGGCGCAAGCAGGATGTCGAATGAGGCGAGCGTTCGGAAAGAGAGCGAGCGCAGATTCAACGAATACCAGCGTGATTGTGAGGCATCCACTGGAGAACCGGCCCGCGCGAGCCGCGCAACGCGCGCCGCGAGCTGCCGCGGATCGCTGAGACCAACTTGCATGGGAATGCCAGGCTCATTCGCACGCGCGTCTGGAGAGGTGTCTAGCTCCACGTACACTCCCATCTGCTGTGATACTCCGCAAGCACGGTACCGAGTATACCACGCGGAGCTTGGACCCTGATTTGGCACATTGATCTGTCAGACTATGCGCAACCGTGCAGACCATGCGTATAATCCGCACACAGCCGTAACTCCGATTGGTACATCTTTACAACTGTGTGGACTGAGAGTGACGACAGAGCAGGAGGGGTTGCATGACCGATACAGTACACAAAACACCTGGAAAACGTGGGCCGGCGGCCGGTACCGCCGAGGCCCGGCGTGGCGGCGAGGCCGTGCGCACAAAATACGGCCGCGACTTCTTTGCCAGGATCGGCAAGAAAGGTGGTGACACCGTGCGTCGCGAGCATGGGTCGGACTTCTATGCTTCGATTGGCAAGAAGGGCGGCGAATCCACCAAGGCCCGGCAGGGTCCCGATTTTTACGCGCGCATCGGTAAGAAAGGTGGCGAGAGCAGCCGCCGGCGCTCCAGCGACAAGTAGCCAGCCACCTACCTATGGTATAATAGCCGCGCTCAAGCGGGGCGCCCGAGTTGATCCGCGTGCCGCTCAGGCACGGCGCGCGGAGTGTGCGCGCTGTCGGGCCGCCGGTATACGTTGCCGGTATGCGGAAGAGGCTGGCAGTGAGTAAGCGGCGCATCGCTATTCTGGCTGAAGGACAGTTCAACTGGCAGGATGCCAAGACGGCGGTTGGAGTGCTGCGATACAGCACGGATGACGTGGTAGCCGTCATTGATAGCACCCGCGCCGGACAGGACGCGGCAATGGCATTGGGAGACCCGAATGGGGCGGGGCGCGGCGTACCAATCGTCGCGAGTGTCGCTGAGGCGCTGACCCGCGATCCGGACACGCTGCTGATCGGTATCGCACCCATTGGCGGACGATTACCCGAAGCCTGGCGTGGTGAAGTGGTCGCGGCGCTCGCGGCGGGCCTCAATCTCGTGAGCGGGCTGCATCACATGCTTGCCGAGGACGCGGAGCTGGCGGACGTGGCGCGACGTCATGGCACACAAATCTGGGATGTGCGCCGGCCATCGGAAGCGCTGGCGATGCGCATCCGCGCGGGAACGCCACACCGCGCCGGTAGCCATGTGGTCTACTTCTGCGGTACCGACTGCAACGTCGGCAAGATGACTGCCGCAATCGAGCTCGACCTCGAAGCGAAGCGGCGCGGCCTGTCCTCCGGCTTCGCGCCGACGGGCCAGACGGGAATCATGATCGCGGGTGAGGGTATTCCCGCCGACCGTTTCATTAGCGATTTTCTGCCGGGCGGCGTCGAGGGTATGGTGCTGGATTTCGCCGAGCGTTATGATTGGGTTTTTGTCGAGGGGCAGGGGTCGCTGATCCATCCCGCCTATTCCGCCGTCACTCTCGGCTTGATACACGGCGCCGCGCCCGATCTGCTCGTGCTCTGCCACCAGGCAAACCGCACGCATATTCACGGCTATGACGTACCGATTCCGCCGCTGGCGCGCATGCGTGAGATCTACGAGCAAGCGGCTGGCTGGCTCAAGCCCGCGCGCGTCGTGGCGGTCGCCGTGAACACGTATGGTCTGCCAGAGGACGAGGCGCGCGATGCTCTCGCCGCCGCCGAACGCGAAACGGGCCTGCCCGCCAGCGATCCCGTGCGTTTCGGCGCGGGGCCGCTGCTGGACGCACTGGGGGCACGCTAACCAGCTACAGGAGGTTGTTGATGGACGTGGGAGCGGAAGCGCTCGATCTGAAGCTACGAACGCCGTTTCGCATCTCGCGCGGCGTACAGCTCGTCGCCGAGAACGTCTTGGTCAGCCTTACGTCAGGCGAGATCACCGGCATCGGCGAAGCGGCGCCTAGCGGCTTCTATGGCGAGAAGCGAGCGACTGTGCTGGCGGCGCTGCCATTTCTGGAGGCGATTCTGGGCGATGATCCCCTGCTGACCGAAGACATCACCGAGGGATTTGAGCGTGTCTTCCACCACGGCAACGCCGCCGCGAAAGCCGCGCTGGACATGGCGATCTACGACCTCGCCGGCAAGCGGCTCGGCATCCCTGTCTACCGTCTGCTCGGTCTCAATCCAGAGCGCACGCCGGTAACATCCTTCACCATCGCGATAGATTCGCCAGAGGCGATGGCGCGGAAGGCGCGCGAGGCCAGGGATTATCCGATTCTCAAGATCAAGGTCGGCACACCCCAGGATATCGAGATTGTGCGCGCGATTCGTGACGCGACGGACGCGACCCTGCGCGTGGATGCGAACGCGGCATGGACGGCGAAGGAAGCTATCACGACCATCAACAAGCTCGCGCCGTATGACATTGAGTTCGTGGAGCAGCCGGTTGCCGCGGGCGATCTAGAGGGCCTGAGGCTGGTGCGGGAGAACGTGGCGGTGCCTATCATCGCGGACGAGAGCTGTGTCGTGCCCGATGATGTGGCGAAGATGGCGGGTCGCGTAGATGGCATCAACATCAAGCTGATGAAATGCGGTGGCCTGCGCAACGCGCTCAAGATGATCGCCACCGCCCGCGCCCATCATCTCAAGGTGATGCTCGGCTGCATGATCGAAAGCTCACTCTCCATTACCGCCGCCGCCCATCTCAGCCCACTGGTGGACTACGCCGACCTGGACGGCCCGCTGCTGATCCAGGACGACCCCTTCGACGGTGTACGCTACGATTCTGGAAAACTGGTGCTGCCCGACCGCCCCGGTCTTGGCGTGGTGCCGCGTGAAATGAGCCTGTAGGAGCGATTGTTCATGCAGCTGAGCTATGATGAGGCGCTGGCGCTGCTTCGCCAGCACAACAAGAACGAGAGCTTGGTCAAACACGGGATGGCCGTCAGCGCCTCGGTGCGCGCCTACGCCCGCAAGTATGGGGAAGACGAGGTAACGTGGCGCGTCGCTGGACTGCTTCACGATGTAGACTATGAGAAACACCCAACCATCGAAGAACACGGCAAGGTCGGCGCGGAGTGGCTCGACGAGCTCGGTTATCCCGCCGAAGTGGTACACGCTGTGGTGGCGCATAACGATTATCACGGCGTGCCGCGCGACGATCTGATGTCGCGCACGGTCTTCGCCTGCGATGAGTTAGCCGGGCTGATTACGGCGACGGCGCTCGTGCGACCAAACAAGAGCATTCTCGGCCTCGAAGCCAGCTCGGTGCGCAAAAAGATGAAAGATAAGGCGTTCGCGCGTGGTGTGAATCGCGACGACATCATCAAAGGCGCCGACGAGCTGGGTGTAGACCTGAACGAGCACATCGCCTTCGTCATCGCCGCGATGAGCGACGAAGCGGACGCGCTCGGCCTGCGGGGATTGTAGGGCAACCTCAGCGGCAGCTCACCGGATTGCGAGCACGCCACCATCCCAGGACAAATCAGTATTACAGATGGCGGGCGTCCGGCGGACGCCCCAACGGGGCCGCGCCTGTATCGTCGCGGGCGATGAGCGCCGCCGGCCTGACATGCAGCAATGGCACGTGTACGTACCCGCATCTCCCCGACGACACAACAACGAGCGGGAACACGACACCACGTTCTATCCGGGTCGCGTTCTCGCTCGTCGCCGTATTGATTCTCGGCACGCTACGGGTGGCTTAGTAGCCCCGCGCGGCAGCCTTCGCCTGGCGCTTGCGCTCTCGGCGCTGCCGGGCCGCCGCCTGGCGCTTGCGCTTTACGCTCGGTGGCTCATAATGCTGGTGGCGCTTGGCCTCCGAGAGCACACCATCCTGCTGGACCTTACGGGTAAAGCGCTTCAAGGCGACCTCAAAGGAGTCGCCCTCTCGAATCACAATTTGACTCACTCTGTGCTGTAACGGCTCGGCCAGTGCGCACGGCGCACGCCGCAACCGCCACTCCTTTCTCTGCTCTACTTACTACATGGAAACTCCGGCTTACTCATGCCGTGAGGCGCACCGTTCGCCGCCAGGCACCAGAGATCACAGCCGTATACACTAGCTTACCACACTTTAATAGAGTTCGGTGCACGTATTCGCGACGCGAAAGTACCAGCACTCACAATCCAACCCATTCACGTCTGACGTGGTAGCGATAGCGGCATGTCAAAGGCGTGTATCCTTCCACACCCATTCCGATGCGCCCACAAAGCTGAGCGACCACCTTGTATCAGCCGCATCTCACGCATGTATGACGGAAATCTGCTCGAAACGCCACGCTCCCTAGCCTTCATCCCCTGCTGTGTCCTAAAATCTTACCATGTCTACTATATCTCTCGCGGTCTTTTGTTTTTGAGAAGGGACGGTTGCGTGACCATTGCCATCGCGGAGCGATCAGCGGTCTCATCCTCTCGCTTGACTGCATGGAAAACCAACTGGCGTATCTGCCTCCGCATTCTCCGTCTTCTCCGCCCCCATTGGGTCGCATCGGTCGGCACTACCCTTTGCCTGCTGCTCTCGACGGCTTTCGCGCTGATCGTACCGTGGCTGCTCGCCTGGGTTGTGGACACCGGCGTGCGACACGGCCATTTCGGTGATCTGCTGCTGGCTGCCGCCGCGGTGCTCCTGACAAGCTCCCTGCGCGGCCTGTTCGCCTACGGACAGGGCTATCTCTCGCAGAAGGTTTCACAGGTTGTCGCCTATGACCTGCGCAAAAGCCTCTATGAACATATGCAAACGCTCAGCTTCTCGTTTCATGATGATGCCGAGACCGGCCAGCTCATGTCGCGGCTCACCGCCGACATCGAGGCGCTGCGCAACTCTCTGCCATTGGGATTCCTGCGCGTCGTGATCGTCGTCGTCACGTTTGGCGCAGTCACGGTGATTCTCGCGGCGCTGGATTGGCAGCTGGCGCTGGTGACACTGCTCTGTGTCCCGGCGCTCATCGTGCTTGCCACAAGTGTCGCGCGACGCCTGGGTCCCCTCTGGATGGGGGTGCAGAATGAAACTGGCGCCCTCAGCACCGTCATGCAGGAAAGCCTCAACGGGCGGCGCGTCGTCCTGTCCTTCGCCCGCGAGGCCCATGAGATCGAAAAGTTCGACGCGAAAAATCGCGAGCTGCGCGACCTCAATCTCTCCGCGCTGCGTACCTCCGCCTGGAACCAGCCGCTGATGGTGCTCGCGCTCAACGTTGTGACGGTCCTCACGCTCTGGGTGGGCGGTGCGGCGGTCGTCAGCAGGCATCTGAGCCTGGGCACGCTTGTCGCGGTCACGCAGTATGCGCTGCTGCTTGGCACGCCGGTACGCTCGTTTGGGTTCATGGTTACGTGGCTGATGCGCGGAGTCTCGGGCGCGCAGCGCATCTTTGAAGTGCTGGATACCCAGCCGGCCATCGCCGACAAGCCAGACGCCCTCGCGCTGGATACAGTGGACGGCCACGTGCGCTTCGAGCATGTCTCGTTCGCATACAGCGCCGGGCCGCGAGTGCTCTCGGATATTGATATTGACGCGAAACCCGGCAAGGTCATCGCGCTGCTTGGCACCACCGGCAGCGGCAAGAGCACCGTTCTCAATCTGCTGCCTCGCTTCTATGATGTGACCGGCGGTCGCATCACCGTAGATGGGCACGACGTGAGAGACGTGCGGCACCTCGCGCTGCGCCGGCACATCGGCTTCGTCTTGCAGGATGTCTTTCTCTTCAACGCGACGCTGCGCGAGAACATCGCGTTCGGCGTGGAAGACGCCACGGAAGAACAGATCCTCGCAGCCTCGCGCGTGGCGCGCCTGCACGACTTCGCACTCACCCTGCCGGACGGCTATGACACCTGGGTAGGTGAGCGCGGTGTCACGCTTTCCGGAGGTCAAAAGCAGCGGGTCGCCATCGCCCGCACTATTCTGCGTGATCCGCGTATCCTCATTCTGGACGACTCAACCTCCAGTGTGGACATGGAGACCGAGTACCTCATTCAGGAGGCGCTTGAGGTAGTGATGCGCGGGCGTACCACGTTCGTCGTCGCCTCGCGCCTGCGGACGGTGAAGCGCGCGGACGAGATTCTGGTGATGGAGCGCGGCCGCATCATCGAGCGCGGCACACATGAGAGCTTGCTGCGCGCCAGGGGCGCCTATAGCCGCCTCTACGATGTGCAGCTCCGCGAGCAGGAGGAGTTCGAGGCGCAGACGGTCGCCGCGCATGCGAGCACAGAGGGGCGCCGGCTCCAGCTCGTCCACGGTGAGGATGAGGAGCGCGAAGAGTCCGCCACGGAGAATACGGTGGACGCGGGGAGCGTGGAAAGGGAGGGGGAGCGATGAAGGCGGCTCCGACGGCAGCGAAGAAGGCGCAGGCCGAAAGCTATGCCGAGACACGCCTGCGCCACACATGGCGCGAGAACAGCCTGGCGCGCGCCGATGAAGACCTCACCGGCTCAATGAACTGGGCGATTGTGCGCCGGTTCTGGCCTTATCTCGCGCGCTACAAAGGCATAACGCTCCTCAGCGTGGCGTGCATGCTCGTGTACACGGCGCTCAACATCGCGAATCCCTTTCTCATCGGCCTCGCGATTGACAACTACATCCAGCGTGGCGATCTGGGGGGTCTGACGGCTATCTCCATTCTGCTGCTGGTGCTGAATGTTGCCATGTGGCAGGCGCAATACTGGCAGGTCTGGACGATGTCGTGGGCCGGTGAGCAGATGCTCTTTCATCTGAGCGCGGACATGTTCGTGCATCTCCAGCGCCTATCGCTCAGCTTCTACGACCGCACGCAGGTGGGCCGCGTGATGTCCCGCCTGCAAAGCGACATTGACGTGCTGGAGGCGATGCTCAGCTCGGGCCTGCTCTCGATGATAAGCTCAGTCGTGGCGCTGATCGGAATTATCGGCGTCATGATCGCGATGAACCCCGGACTCGCGCTGCTGACCTTCACCGTGCTGCCGCTGATGTTCGCCATCGCGGCGGTGTGGCAGCGCCACGCACAGCGCTCGTTTCGCCGCACGCGTGCGGCAATCTCCGTGGTGAACGCGACGCTGCAAGAGAACCTTTCGGGCATCCGCGTCATCCAGAGCATGGCGCGCGAGGATCGCAACGGCGACGAGTTCGACCAGCTGAACGGCTACAATCGGGACACGAATCTGGAAGCCAGTCAGGTAGCGGCGCTGGTGCTGCCGCTGGTGGAGGTGGTGGCGGCGCTCGCCATTGCGCTCGCCGTCGTCTACGGCGGCCTGCTGGTCTCACGCGGCGCCCTTCAGATCGGCGTGCTGGTCGCCTTCACGCTCTACATCAATCGCTTCTTCGATCCCATCCGCGACCTGAGCCAGCAATATATGCAGCTTCAGCGGGCGGGCGTCGGCGCCGAGCGCATCTTCAACATCATGGATGTGCCGGTGCAGATTCAAGACGGCGAAGACGCGGAGCCGCTCCCACCAGTGCGCGGAGAGGTGCAATTCCGCGACGTTGTGTTCGGCTATAATGCCGACCGGCCCGTGCTGCACGGGCTGAGCCTGCGCATCCTGCCCGGCCAGACCGTCGCGATTGTCGGGCCAACAGGAGCAGGCAAGAGCACTATCGCGGGCCTCATCACGCGGTTCTATGACGTGCAACAGGGCGCTGTGCTGGTGGACGGGCACGATGTGCGAACGGTGACGCAGCAATCGTTGCGCCGCCAGATCGGCGTCGTCTTACAAGAGCCGTTTCTGTTCACGGGGACCATCCGCGAAAACATCCGTTACGGGCGGCTGGATGCGAGCGATGCCGAGGTGGAGGAGGCGGCGCGCGTGATCGGCGTTGACGAGGTGATCCGGCGGCTGCCGGACGGCTACGCGACGGAGATCCGCGAGCGAGGACGCAACCTCAGTGTGGGCCAACGCCAGCTCATCGCCTTCGCACGCGCGTTGCTGGCCGGCCCACACATCCTCATTCTCGACGAAGCCACCGCCAACATAGACACCTTCACCGAAGTGCTGGTGCAGCAAGGCTTGCAGCGCTTGCTGGCCGGGCGCACGGCGCTGGTGATCGCACACCGGCTCTCGACGATCAAGGGCGCGGACCGCATCGTCGTGCTGGAGCGCGGACGCATCGTGGAGCAGGGGACACACGCCGAGCTCCTCGAAAAGGACGGCGCCTACGCCAATCTGTACGCAATGGGCTTCCGCCATACGGACGAACGCACGGCGTGACATCATTGGCGGCACGTCCAGCTCAGGCGACGCCCGATGCGACCGCATCACCAGTCAGGTCTTCGGGGCCAGTAGCGTGATGCATGGAGAGCCCGGTGGGCGCGACCGCATAGACATACTCCGGATAGGCCGCGGCGCCATGCTCATGAAGATCCAGCCCTTCAATCTCTCCCTTCTCGGAGACGCGCAAGATACCCGCGTAGCGCAGGCCGAACATGAGCGCCGCCGAAATGGCGAAGGTCGCGATCACGGTCGCACCGGATCCTACGAGCTGCGTGCCGAGCTGTGACAAGCCACCGCCATAGAAAAGGCCGGTGACAACGCTCGAAGTGTCCGCGCCCGTCGCAGTCGGCGCGCCATACGTCCCGGCCGCGAAGAGGCCGAGCGAAAGCGTCCCCCAGATGCCGGCGACCATATGCACCGGCACCGCCCCGATGGGATCGTCTATGCGCAGGTATTCAAGCGCGTCAAGTCCCCAGACGACCACAAGCGCCGCGCCGATACCGATGCAGAACGCGCCGACAGGATTCACCCAGTAACAGGGGCAGGTGATCGCGACCAGGCCACCCAGGAATCCATTGACTGTCAGCCCCAGGTCCCATTTCCGCGCGCGGCGGTATGAGATGAACAGCGCCGCTAATCCGGCGGAACAGGCGGCGAGCGTTGTATTGAACGACACCCGGCCGATTCCCAGCGTATCGAGCGCGGAGAGCGTGCTGCCGGGATTGAAGCCGTACCAACCGAACCAGAGGATCAATCCGCCGACCGCGCCGACGACGAGATCGTGCGCCGGTGGTGGTCCGCCGCCGTCTCGCTTGAAGGCGCGACCCAGGCGCGGGCCAAGCGCGAGCGCCCCGGCCAGGGAGATGACGCCGCCGATGGTGTGGACGACGGTCGAGCCGGCGAAGTCGTGAAAGCCCAGTGTGGCCAGCCAGCCATCCGGTCCCCATGTCCAGTGCCCGATGATCGGGTAGATAAACCCTGTCACACCGATGCTATACAGCATGTCGCCGGCGAACGAGCAGCGCCCAATCATCGCGCCGGAGGTGATGGTCGAGGCGGTGTCGGCGAACGCAAACTGGAACACCCAGTACGCCAGCAAGGGAATGCCGGTAGCGCCATAGGTGGGCGCGAGACCCTGCAAAAAGAAGCCATGTGTACCAATCAGCGGAGTGCCCGGCTCGAACATGAAGGCAAAGCCCCAGGCCCAAAAGAGAATGCCACAGATGCAGGTATCAGCGATGCCTTCCACAAGGATGTTGACGGACTCGCGCGACCGGGCAAATCCGGCTTCGAGCATGACGAAGCCTACCTGCATGCAGAAGACGAGGAAGGCGGCTACCAACGTCCAGACGGTGTTGACGGCATTGACGGGCGCCATGACGGGCACGCTATCCGCGCCCGCCGCCTGAGCCACAGCGGGCAGGAACCAGGTCACGACGCTCAATACGAGGGCAAAACCCAGCAGCTTACCCCCCATGAGCAGCGCGACGTAGCGGCGAGCAAAGGGGTCACGGAGGTTGGCGTGGAAGCGTGTCCACGCGCGACCAAGCAGGCTCGTTGACATGCGTTGGGTCCTTTCAGCGAGATACGACAAGAAGGTTGCCCGCGGCCAGTCGTGGACGCACGCGTGCGCTGCCCCGCGCTGCTACATGATGGATTGATGAGCTGTGCGGCCTATGCACTGAAGACGAGATTCGCTACACATCAGAGGCGCTTCCCTGGGCTCCATATGGTACTATGCACAACAGAGTGCTCTTGAAATGAGTGTACCGGAATCCTTCCGCTACGGGCACGTTGTAAAGTACCGAATATCCGGCGATTCAATCGTATAGTATGCACAGTAATCTGGTGGGGTGGTGACGGCGGGGGAGTAGACATCCCCAGGAGAGGTACCTGCTGGGGTCATCGCCAACCGCACGCGTGAGGCCGCGACCACTGGCTCAGCAACCGGAGAAAGCGCCGAACCTCGTGTTGAACGGGGTCCGGCGCATCAACGCCATCGTCGCTCAGGTGTGCCAGCACGAGCCGCGTTTGGAAGCCGTTTTAGCTCGTTTTTCTCAAGAGGATCGTGAATGCTCTGCGGGTCTGCGGGCGGAGGAGGGCGCGACGGTGGCGATGTCGGGGCGCGTGACCGCACCCTCCGAGGCCGACGAAACCAGCACCGCATACTTGGCGAAGACGCCGCCCGTATACTGTGGCTCAGGTGGCTGCCAAGCAGCGAGCCGCGCAGCGATCTCCTCCACCGAAAGCTCCACGTCCAGCCGGCGGGCCACCACGTCGAAGGTAATCGTGTCGCCCTCGCGCAGCGCCGCGATGGGACCGCCCCGCGCCGCCTCGGGCGCGACGTGGCCCGCCATCAGCCCATGTGTGGCGCCGCTGAAGCGTCCGTCAGTCAGCAGCGCCACGTGCTCGCCGAGTGCCGCGCCAACGATGGCCCCGGTCACGCCCAGCATCTCGCGCATTCCCGGCCCACCACGCGGTCCCTCGTAGCGAATGACGACGATATCGCCCGCATGTATCGCGCCGCTGGTAACCGCTTGCATAGCGTCCTCTTCGCAGTCGAAGACGCGCGCCGGCCCGCGTTGATACATGCGCTCGTGGCCAGCCACCTTGACGACGCAGCCCTCCGGCGCCAGGTTTCCTTTCAGAATCACCAGCCCACCCGTCGGCTTGAGTGGCTCGGCAACCGCCCGCACGACGTCCTGGCCCGGCGTTTCGACGGCTTCCGCCGCTTCCTCGCCAAGGGTGCGCCCGCTGACCGTTAGCTGGCTGCCATCAATTAGACCGGCATCGAGCAGCCGCCGCGCGAGCAGCGCCACCCCCCCAGCGCGATCCAGATCAACGGCGACGTAGCGCCCGCCCGGCTTGAGATCGGCGAGCAGCGGTGTGCGGGCGCTGATGGTATCGAAGTCCTCGATGGTAAGCAGCACGCCGGCCTCGCGCGCCAACGCCAGTAAGTGCAGCACGGCGTTGGTGGATCCGCCGGAGGCCGCCACGCCCGCGATGGCGTTCTCGAACGCGGCGCGCGTGAGAATATCGCTGGGGGTGATGCCACGACGCAGCAGCTCCATCACCTGCGCGCCGCACTGGCGCGCCACGGCATCTTTCCGCGGGTCCATTGCTGGGACGCTCGTGGTACCCATCGGAGCGAGGCCGATCAGCTCCATCACCATCGCCATTGTGTTGGCCGTATATTGCCCGCCACAGGCGCCCGCCCCAGGACAAGCCACGTTTTCCAGCTCCGTGAAGTCAGCGTCGCTCATCTTGCCAGCCGCGTGCGCGCCCACCGCTTCGAACACGTCCATTATCGTCACGTCGCGCCCCTTGAAACGCCCCGGCGCGATGGAGCCGCCGTAGAGCACGAGGCTCGGCACGTTGAGTCGCGCCAGCGCCAGCGCCGCGCCGGGAATCGTCTTATCGCAGCCCACGACCGCGACCACTGCGTCGAACATGTGCCCGCGCCCGACCAGCTCGATAGAGTCGGCGATGATCTCGCGGCTGACCAGCGACGCCTTCATACCCTCGGTACCCATCACTTCGCCGTCGCTGATAGCGATTGTATTGAACTCCATCGGCGTGCCGCCCGCCGCGCGAATG
>DATGEP010000274.1:0-1804 GCA_035310125.1 Ktedonobacterales bacterium | reverse complement strand
GGCCAGATCGCTTGTGGCATCGGATGCTGAAAGTCGAGGTCGTCATCGAGCAGATCAAGCAAAGCTTTGATATCGCCGCGCTTGAACGCTTCATATGCCTGCTTGACTAGGTCGCAATTTGTTTGCTCGCTCATCGCCCGGCAATGTCCGCTGCGCTGTTGGAATTGAGTAGCGGCGACATAGTCAGTTAAGCGGCTTTCTCCGCAACGTCAACCTCCGGGTTGCGCCCGCACTGAGCATCACGGGCACGCAGCGCGGCGACCAGGATCGGCATGGCGCGATAGCCGATGAGTTTGTGGAAGCCGCGCTCGGCTTCGAGCACGCCAGTGGCGGTCCAGCGCAGCACCATGGTGCCGCTCTGCCAGCGTTTGACGCGGTGGCCGATCTCGCGCACCCGGCTGAACAGGTTCTCAATCAGGTTGGTGGAGGACAGCACCCGTTCGAGATTCTCGGGCAGCCCCAGGCGCATCACGGTCAGCGTCTCCTCCAGCCCCTCGCGCAGCGAGGCGGCGGCGCCGGGGTGCTGATGTTCAAGCCGGCGCGCGAGACCGTCGAGCAGGCGCCGGGCGCGCTTAGTGTCGCGCGTCGCGTAGGCCTGATTCATCGCGCTGCGGACCGTGGCGCGCAGCCGCTCGGGCAGGGCGTCGGTAACATTGCGCTTCTTGTGCTCGCGGCAGCGTTGAATCAGCCCGTGCGCACCGAACACTTCCACCACCGCCTGGTGCAGCGCTTTGGCTCCGTCGATCACGATGAGCAACGCGCGGTTGGTATCGAGCCCGCGCTCGACTAAATCGGCAAGCAAGGTCCGTACTGCCGCGGCGTTCTCGGTCGCGCCCTCGCGCAGTCCCAGCACGTGCTTGTCGCCGTGCTCATCGACCCCGACTGCCGTCAGCACCACGTGCTCGCCGAAGTGCACCCCGTCGATCAGCAGCGCGACCACGCGGAGTTGGCCCAGTTCGCGGCTCATCAGTTCTGCCAGTTTGCGCTCGGTGCCATAGACGAACCGCTCGCTGACCGCGCTCTTGCTGATGCCCCGTACCGCGACCGCTTCCGGCAGTGGCTCCAACGAGCGCGCGTAGCCTCGGGTCGACACTCCCAGCACCATCTGCTCCACGGCGCGCTGCTCCAACGGATCGCGTGCGCTCCATTCCCGCCAGCTCGGCAACCTAAGCTCGCGACCCGCCACACTGCGCGCCCGCGGCCGCTGCACCGCGACCCGCCGTCCACCCAGCACCAGCGAGCTCGCCACGTGTCCCGCACGCAGCGCCTGGCGATCGGGCAGATGCTCGTAGCGCTCTCCGCACAGCGCCACCCGCTCCGTTTCCAGAACTTCGTCCACGCACGCCAGGCCCGCTCCGATCACCGTGTCGTACAACGCTTCGCGGACCATCCCCGGCAAGTGCAGCCACAGCTGCCCCCTCGCAGCTTTCCTTCCATCCTTGCTCTTGGCACTCTTCTTCATGGCGGCCTCCTCCTCTTACCCAACCCGATCTTCCGATCGGGCGAGGAATGCCGCCACTCAAATCTCAACAACCCTCAGGACATCGCCCCCTTTGACGACCACCCGTGTTTCCCAAAGCGGCTTAACAATATCGCTCATCATGCCAGGAAGTACGACAACTTTATGCCGCGCGCCGTCCTCGCTTAAGATCACAATTTCGCTTCTCCCCTCTTTAAGTGAATCCGCTTTTCGTAGGAATCCGGAGACCTCGACGGTACTATCGCGCGCGGCTATTTTGTCTGCAGCTGGCACCTCCTCGCGTGCTGCTCCCCGTTTTGCTTTGAGGGCCACTTTATTCAGCCG
>DATGEP010000273.1:0-8523 GCA_035310125.1 Ktedonobacterales bacterium | reverse complement strand
TGGCAGCGTGCGTGCCTCCCCAGATTCGGTGTGAATCTGTCCTGGCGAGAGCGTTTGGGGCGCTTCCCGCGATCAAAATACTTCCGGCCCCTCCAGAGAGGGGCCGGAAGCGCCAGGTACGACCCGGCATGAGCGATGATTTATACAGACGCCGCCGGTATGTTGGCGCCACCAGCCTCCGCCGCCTGGGCGGCCACTTGCGGCACTTCGCCGGAGATGTCGGCATGTGTCAGCTCCGTCAGCCCCAGCACGGAGAGGAAGGAGATAACGCCTAACACGATAATGTAAATCGAAACGGCTTGCCAGGAGCCACTCCCGATGCTGACCGTCACATCCTTGAGACCCAGCGCCCCCAGTGTGGACTTGCCGTTCAAGAGCAGCAAGGCGATAATCGGCGCGAGACCGCCCGCGAAGGGAGCGGCAAGCTGATAGCCCAGTGACGCCCCGCTATAGCGCGACCGCGTGCCGAAGCGCTCGGCAATCAGCGCCGCCTGTGGACCATAGACCCACGCATGACACAGCGCCAGCGAGAGGATGATCGCCAGGATCACCATCCCCGTGTTCTTCGTGTTCAAGAGCGCGAAGTACGGGAAGGCGAAGGCAGCCATAATACCGCAGCCGATCAAGTACCAGAGTCGCCGGCCCACGCGGTCGGAAATAAGCGCGAACAGCGGGATCGTGAAGAGCTCCACGACCGCTGCCAGCGAGATGCCATTCAGCACCATCGTTTTGTCCAGCTTGAGGTGTACGACGGTGTATGTGATGACAAAGGTGACGAACAGGTAGAACGGCGCCTGTTCCACAAAGCGCGCCCCGGCGCTCAGCAGGATCTCAGGCGTGCTCTTTTTGAACGCTTCGGTGACGGGCGCCTTGGCGACGCGGTTCTCGGACTGCACCTTGGCAAACAACGGTGTCTCCAGGATGCGCAGCCGGATGTAGAGACCGATGAGAATCAGCGCGGCGCTAATAAAGAACGGAATGCGCCACGTGCCGTTCCAGAAGGAGCCGGTGGCGTTCTTGTCGAAGAAGCTGAGACTGCTGGGGTTGAAGAGGTTAACGATGACCGTGGAGAGCAGCAGACCGATGGGCACGCCCATCTGCGGCCAGCTGGCCCAGAAGCCCCGGTTGCGTTTGTGGCCGTACTCCATCGCCAGCAGCACTGAGCCGCCCCATTCGCCGCCGACGCCCAGCCCCTGGCAGAAGCGCAGGAGCGAGACGATGATCGGCGCGGCCAGACCGATCTGGGCGTAACTGGGCATGAAACCGACGAGCAGCGTCGCGATGCCCATCAGCAACAGCGTGGTAACCAGTGTCGCTTTGCGGCCGATGCGGTCGCCCAGATGACCGAAGATGGCGCCGCCGATGGGGCGGGCGAGGAATCCGACGAAGAAGGTGAAGAAAGAGAGCAGCGTGCCGACAACCTGGCTGGACTCAGGGAAGAAAAGTTTAGGAAAGACCAGCGTGGACATCGTGCCGTAGAGGAAGAAGTCGTACCACTCGATGGCGGTACCCGTGGTGCTGGCGGCGATGACTGGTGTCATCTGGCGTAGCGACATGCGATCGGTACCCGCGGGATTCGCGGTAGCCATGCGGTGCCTCCTGTGTTGAATGACATGTGAGGAGCGCTCGCGGAACGCACTACAATGGGCGGAATTTCGCACTGAGTATCCTCAGATGAATAGCTTCGGGCTTCGCTCCTTTCTCCAGTCACTCCTCCGGTCGTTCCGGCCAGGGAGTGCGGGGCGTGACGTTGCGCATGAATGCTGAACGCAGCATACCAGATGCCACAAACATGACAAACTTGTCATGTTTGTGTAAGCGTGCCATAGGTCCACTTGTTTGTCAAGGACTTTTCTCTCTGCAAGAATGCGCATATCTTCTGCTGGCAGGCCTTTTCCGGTAATCGTGTCCCGGTTTGACGCACCACTGCAAATCGGCTCACATTCGTGGCCGTCTCCGTCCGGATCTGGGTGTGCCAGTCCGCCCTCGGCTCCTTGCCCAAGTGGTACACTGCCGCCAACCGTCTCGCAGGGGTGCCATGCTCACCGACACCGCTCGTATTCAGTGTCGGTCCAGTGTGGTTTGGGATTGGGTGGAGCCGACTGGAATGTCGGCCCGCGGGCAGGAATGTCCGCGCCACCGCATGATCACCGTGGTCTATCCACTAATAGCCGCACACAAAAACAGGAGCGCCCCATGCCAGCCCATTCATCCGCTCCGTGCCACCTCGTGCCACCAAACCTGATGGGTGTGTGGCACGTCTCATCCTCTCGGACCCGCCCCACGCACATTTCCGGCAGAATCGGCAACCGATTCCTGAATTCCGGCAGAATCGGCAATCGCATCTCAGATTCCGGCAGAATCGGCAATATCCCTCTCTTCCTCCGCGCCCTTCGCCATAACTTCGCCGAGCCACTCCATGCCGCTCTGTATCCTCCACGCGCTCCGTGGTTACATTTCGAATTCCGGCAGAATCGGCAACCGCTGGCTCCCCTCTTCGCGCAAGCGGCGGGGGTGGCGTTCCCGTTTGGCACAGCACAGTTTGCTAATGGCGGTGAATGCGGTAAGCTGTGGGAGATTGAAGTCGAAGTCAGATGAGGTATTCGCATGCGACGCTATCGCTTTCTCCAGCTCGACGTGTTCACAGGCCAGCCGTTTGGCGGCAACCAGCTCGCGGTATTTCTCGAAGCGGACGGACTGACGGACGAGGAGATGCAAGCCATCGCCGCTGAGATGAATTTCTCGGAGACGACGTTCGTTCTGCCTGCATCGGAGGCGCGTGCGCTCCGCCGCGTGCGCATCTTCACGTCTTCAGCGGAGCTACCGTTCGCGGGCCATCCTGTCGTCGGCACCACCTTCGCGCTGGCGCATGCGAGCGTGATTCACGCGGGTGAAGCCTCTCCCATCTACTTGCAGCTTGGCATTGGCACCCTTCCAGTGGACGTGCTGTATGATGAGCAAACGTTGAGCTTCGTGTGGATGCATCAGCCGGTTCCGCGGTTCACGCCGTGGCAGGGCGACCGGGCGAAGCTGGCGGCGGCGGTGGGTCTAGCCGGGACCGACATTGCCCCTAATCTGCCCATTATGCACGGATCGGCTGGTGTGCCATTCCTATATGTGCCGCTGCGCTCGCTGGCTGCGCTTGGCCGTGCACGACCCGCCACCGATTTAGCGGTCCATCTCGAAAATCCAGAGCCACACATCGGCGTCTACCTCTTCACACTCGCGACCGGCGCCGAGGGCATTGGGGCGCGCTCGCGTATGTTCGCCCCTGGGATGGGCGTTGTGGAAGACGCGGCAACTGGATCGGCGGCGGGACCGCTCGGCGTCTATCTGCTCCGCCACGGCAGACTCACCCCGGACAGCGATGGCGAATCACGGCTCCGCGTGGAGCAGGGGGTGGAAATGAAGCGGCCCAGCCGGATCGAGGTTGCAATCGAGGGGAGCGCCGAGGCGGTACGCGATGTGCGTGTAGGTGGCGAGGCCATAGTGGTGGCCGAGGCGGAGCTGATCCTGCCAAATCACTGAGCTTAGGAGAAGGAGCGGACGACGACGGTGAAGATGGCCGATCTGATTGCGGCGGTTCCCGCGCTGGATGTGCGCGGGCCAGGAGTGGGCGACGTGACAGCCGTGACGTATAGCTCGCGGGACGTCACGCCCGGTGCGTGTTTTGTGGCGATTCGTGGGAAGTGGACCGATGGGCACGCCTACATCCCCGATGCGCTGGCGCGCGGCGCGATAGTAATCGTCGGCGAGATGCCGCTACCGGACGATTTCCCGCCGGAGCGCACCTACCTGCGCGTGGAGAACCCACGCCGCGAGCTTGGCACGCTGGCTGCCGCGTTCTACGGCCATCCTTCGCGCCAATTGGGCATCGTCGGCGTTACCGGAACCGATGGCAAGACCACGACGGCGACGCTCATCGAAGCGATGCTGGCCGCCGCTGGCCGCCGCACCGGCCTGATGAGCACGGTGGATTTCAAGATCGGCGCGACACGCCAGCCCAACAACACCCGCTTCACCACGCTGGAGGCGCCGGAGGTGCAGCGGGTGCTGGCGGAGATGGTGGCAGCGGGCGTTGAGGATGCGGTCGTCGAGACGACATCCAGTGGGCTGGAGCTACACCGCGTGCAAGGCGTCGCCTACGATATCGCGGTGATGACCAATATCACCAGCGAGCATTTGGAAGTCCACGGCACCTGGGAGAACTACCGGCGCGCCAAAGCGATGCTCTTCGAGATGGTGGACCCCGAGCGCGAAAAAGACATCGGGCATCGTGTGCCGCGCGCGTGCATCCTCAACGCCGACGACGCTTCGTTCGCGTATCTGCGCTCCTTCTGCCGGGCGCCGGTCCTCACCTATAGCATCGAGCAGGCGGCAGATGTGCGCGCGGAGGCGCTTGAGCTTGGCGTGGACGGCACCCGGTTTCGTGCGGTCTTCCCGGACGGCGGCGCATACGACATGCGCACACCACTTGTGGCGCGCTTCAACGTCTCCAACTGCCTCGCCGCCCTGGCGACCGGCTATGCGCTTGGGTTGCCAGCAGCGAGTATGGCCGGTGCGCTGGAGCATTTCAGCGGCGTATCGGGGCGCATGGAGCGCATTGACGAAGGCCAGCCGTTCACTGTGGTCGTGGACTACGCCCACACGGCGGAAAGTCTGGCCAAAGTCCTTGAGGTCCTGCGTCCCATCACCCGTGGGCGTCTGATCGCCGTCTTCGGGTCGGCGGGCGACCGCGACCGGGTAAAGCGGCCCCACATGGGCGCCGCTGCCGCGCGGCTGGCCGACTTCGCGGTCATCACCGATGAGGACCCGCGCGAAGAAGACGCGGAATCCATTCTGCGTGAGATCGCGGCGGGAGCTATTGAGGCCGGCGCGCGCGAGGGGGAGCGCTTTGCCTGCGTGGTGGACCGCCGCGCGGGCATCGCGAGCGCCTTTGCCATGGCGCGACCCGGCGATACGGTGCTGCTCGCCGGAAAAGGTCACGAGCAGAGCATCTTCATTGGGCGCGAAAAACTGCCGTGGGATGATCGCCGTGTGGCTCGCGAGGAGCTCGCCGCACGTGCGCACCGGCGCGGCTCCGCGGAGGCGTCCTCCGGACGCCCGCTTCCATAAGGGCGTTCGGCGGATGCTCACTGTTGAGCGCCCGCCCATATCAGGCTGGGACTCCCAGCACTCGTTACCGCCTCAAAAAGGGCGGCGTTGTACACTGTATAGGCGCGGAGTCACAACGAGTCCGCGCGAGCGATTGTCGGGTGATTTTCGATGATGTCTCTGCTTCTCGCCGCTGTCGTGGTAGCGCTGGTCGTGTGCGCCCTCGCGTGCATCGTCACCCTGCGACTCTTTCCATGGTTCCGCAGCGGCGAGCGCAAAGAGGGCCACTTCCGCCCCGATCAATCCACCGGCAGCTTTCGAGTAGACACACGCAAAGGCGTAGTCCGCGTCAGCTCAGTGCGTCCGGGATCGAGCGAGCTACCCCTGCTCGGCGGTCCGGCGATAGTGCTTGGGATCATCGTAGCGGCCATCGGTACCGGTATCATCCTCCATCTCAACACAGACCAATGGGTGTTGCTCATCACCCTTCTGGCTGCCACGCTCGGTTTCTCCATAGTCGGGTTCCTGGACGATTGGCGTAAAGTTCACAAAGGCGAGGGCATCTCCGAGATTCAAAAGGGTATTGGCGTCATCCTTGTCTCGCTTGCCGCCGCTATCGCCCTGAATCGCGCCATTACGACCCAGCGGCTTTCCGCGCGTCTGGCCTATCCGCCGTACAGCGATATTCCTGGCCTGGGCCATCTCCTTGTTGACCAGAAGTTCGCCTGGATCATATTCTTCTTATTCATGACCATCACCGTCGCCAGTGGCACATCCCTCGCCGTAGACTTCGCGGACGGGATGGATGGTCTCAGCGGCGGCCTCATGCTGAGTGCGGCTCTGTCGTTCGCCGCGATTCTGCTGGGCGAGGGTGAGAAAGAGTTGTGGCCGGCGGTTATCGTAGTGCTTGCAATCGTAGGCGCGGTCGTTGGCTACCTCCCGTTCAACTGGCCTTCCTCGTGGAGAGCGCGCAGTCAAGGCCGGGGGCGTCGCCGCGCGAAACTCATCATGGGCGATTCCGGCTCTCTGGCGCTGGGTGGCTTGCTGGCGCTGGTGGCGATCATCAGCCGCCAGGAGTTCGTGCTGATCTTCATTGGCGGTGTCTTCGTCCTCGAAGGCGTCTCGGCGCTGGTCTCGGCGCGCATTCTCGTCAAGTTCTTCCGGCGCTACCTCGTGCTGGAACGCTACGGCGGCACGCGCGGCTTCGCGCATACGGAGATGCCGCTCCCATTCCTGGCGACGCCACTGCATCACCACTTCGATCTCCTGGGTGTAGACCGCAAGCGGCTGGTTTATAGCGCATGGCTGCTTGGCGCGGTGCTCGGCGTGCTCGGTGTCGCGAGTCAGATTGGCATCTTTACCTGGGAGCGATATCTGGCGCGTTTCGTCGCCTTCCTCATTATCATCGCCGTTTGGCAGAGCGGTCCGTGGACGAAGAGTTTCTTCATTGGTCTGGTGCGGCCCTACGGCGCGGCGGAGGATCAGCCACGCAATTTGGCGCTATTTTATGGCTTCCCATTTCGCCTCTTGGGCTGGCCGCTCTATTCACGCATTGACACCACCTACGCCACCGAGATGGATCTGCGCACACCCGCCGAGAAGCTCTCGCTCTGGCAGCGCATGAGCGTCTTCGACGCCCGCTCGGTGTTGGGGTATTATTGCTACCGATCCGGGTCATTCCCGGATGCTCTCCGTGTCTGGAGTCGCATACCAACCGTCAATCTGGAGAAACGACCGGAAATCGCGGAAATGCTGGCGGAAGTGCGCCATGTCTCTGCGTTGCGGGCCGACGGCGAAGAATTGCCAGAGCCGGTGCGCGAGGAAATCCAGCAACAGCGCGACGATTGGGCAATGGACCCCAACGCGACGACGGCGGCGCAGATGCCCATCCCGCCGGGTGCTGCCGCGAGCAGCGCGCGGCAACCGCAGCCACCCGCTGCCAGTCGTCTGGCGGCAACGCACCTGGAGCCGGTGGATGTCGTGCCGCCCAGTGTGGCTCCCGGCAACCAGCCCGGCTCGACCTTCTGGACACCCACTACCTACTCGTCGTGGAAGGCCGGGCAGCCCGCGACTCCGGCGACTGACGCGGGCACGGCGTCCGTGCCACCAGACGCGCCACCCACGGCTCCGGTAGCGCCCGAAGACGACCAGCCGACGATCTCCATCGCGCCCGTCGTGGAGCCTGTATCAGAATCATCTGGTCCACATGGCGTCCAGCCGCAGATACGCCCGTGACATCGTATAGTGCGACGGCTGCCGCGGATCGCGGGGAATGGTAGGAAGGGTGCTACGTATAGGCATCATCGCGTTGGTGGGCGGTGACGAATTTCGCCCGGCCTGCGTCCCGATGGACGAGGCGCTGCTCCGGTTGAGCAAGCGCACGGCGCCATATGTGCTGATCGTGCCGACGGCGGCAGCGCATCAGGGTCCGCGTGTGGCCGCCGAGAATGGCATACGCTATTTTGTCGCCCTCGGCGCGGCCGCTGGCGCCGCGATGGTGCTTACCCGCACCGACGCCGAGAACCCCGATTTCGCCCAGCAGCTCGCGAGCGCCGATATCATCTATCTGACCGGAGGCGATCCGCGCCACCTGCTCACCACGCTTGCCGGAACGGCGGTATGGCAGGCGATTGTAGCCGTCTTCGCGCGCGGCGGGATGGTCGTCGGCTCCAGTGCTGGCGCAATGGTGCTGGGCGGGTGGATCCGGAGTGGACATACGGATTGGGTGCCGGCGTTGGCTCTGGCGCCGCGTGTCGCCGTGCTGCCACACCACGAGCATGCCGCGCCGGCCAATGTCGCGCCGCTGCGGGCCGCCCTTGATCCATCCATCGCCATCCTGGGCATTCCGACGGCGACTGCCTGCGTCAGTGAAGACGGGAACGCCTGGCAGGTGCTCGGCGCGGGCGCAGCGTCACTCTACCGCCAGAACGATACGGCGGCATTCCCACCGGGGCGCGCCTTCCGCCTCTCATGACAGGACATGCCCTAGGTACACGCCGCGCCGTTTCCTCCATCTCCTCAGATGAATGTCTCCGAGAGTGTTCGGTCGCTCGCTGAGTGACGCACGCGAGGCGAGATTCATCGCTACGCAATACTGCCTAATACCGTGTCGCACCACATCGTTGTAGTTTGAGCGAGTGCCAAACGCCTAACCTTCGAACTCTGGCACAAGCGTTCTGCAACGGAATGACGCGATGTGGTGTCAGATGCGTGTCGCTCGTTACCACTGTAGCGACATGATAGTTGCTGTCGACGCCGATGTAGCGCATTGGTGCACAAGCCGATAATCTCGGCAACAGGGAGGGAGTGGCGTGGCGAGAGAGATCAGAATACCCCGCTTGTGGTGGCGCTTCATACTATTCGAGTCCGCTGTGTTCCTCGCCATGGGCGTGCTGTTTATCGTGCGGGGCCTGTCCGTCGTACCCACTG
>DATGEP010000272.1:0-12355 GCA_035310125.1 Ktedonobacterales bacterium | reverse complement strand
TACTGGTCGATGTAGGTGACGCGGCTGTCACGGTCCGCGATGACCAGCGTATGTGGGAACATAGCGGCGCCCGGTTTGCTGGCCCAGAAGCTGGCCTGCAAGGGCAGCGTCACATCGGCGCCCTTCGGCACGTAGACGAAGCTGCCGCCGCTCCAGAAGGAGTTGTGGAGCGCGGAGAAGCGGTTGAAGTCGACGGGGACGCACGTCTGGAAGTAGCGCCGCACGAGTTCGGGGTAGTCGCGCACGGCGGCATCGAGGTCGCAGAAGACGACACCCTGGCGCCGTAGCTCTTCCTGAAGCTGGTTACTCACGGTCATGGAATCGCGTTGGATCACGAGGCCGCCGCGCTCGGCCACGTCGCCCGAGGCGCTGATCTCGGCCGGCAAGTCGCCGCCTTGCGCCGCGCCGTTCGGTTCAGTAAAGGAGGCGAGGCGCTGCAGTTTCAAGCCGCGGACATCGGTCTTGCGCCACTCCTCCTCTTGCATCGAGGGCCAGGGCATGCGCTCGAAGACGTCCCAGGCGTCGAGGCGCTTCTGGCGAACCCAGTCAGGCTCGGCTTTCTGGTGTGAAAGCGCCTCGACTGCCTCGCGGGTGAAGCCATGTGTTATGTCGACTGCTGACATGGATCTGTTGCTCATCCTCCGTCGTAAGAAAAGCGGCTGCCGTCGCTCCTTGCGGAGCGTGGAAACCGCCCCTCTTCTTCTCGCGCGAACGCGAGGACAGCGCCGTCGTTATCCGACGGAGCCTTCCATCTCGAGCTGGATCAGCCGGTTGAGCTCCAGCGCATACTCAAGCGGCAGCTCCTTCGCGATCGGCTCGATAAAGCCACGCACGATGAGCGCCGCCGCCTCGGCTTCGGACAGGCCGCGGCTCATCAGATAGAAGAGCTGCTCCTCGCCGACCTTGGTGACCGTGGCCTCGTGGGCGATTTCGACATTGTCTTCCTGGATGTCGATGTACGGATACGTGTCGGTGCGAGAATTCTCATCAAGCAGCAAGGCGTCGCAGACGACCTTGGACTTGCAGCCCTCGGCGCCCTTCTCGACCTTCAGGAGGCCACGGTAGCTGGCGCGCCCGGTGCCCTTGGAGATCGACTTCGATGTAATGGTCGAGGTCGTATGCGGCGCGACGTGGGTCACTTTGCCGCCCGCGTCCTGATGCTGGCCATCGCCCGCGAAGGCGATCGACAGCACCTCGCCCCGTGCGCCCGGCTCCATCAGCAGGATGGCGGGGTACTTCATCGTCAGCTTGCTGCCCAGATTGCCATCGACCCACTCCATCGTGGCGTTCTTGTAGGCGACGGCGCGCTTGGTGACGAGGTTGTAGACGTTCTTCGACCAGTTCTGGATGGTGGTGTAGCGGACGCGGGCGTCCTTCATGACGATGATCTCGACGACGGCGCTATGCAGGCTGTCGGTGGTGTAAGTTGGCGCGGTGCAGCCTTCGACGTAGTGGACGTAGCTGCCTTCGTCGGCGATGATAAGGGTGCGCTCGAACTGGCCCATGTTCTGGGCGTTGATGCGGAAGTATGCCTGAAGCGGGATCTCGACGCGGACGCCCTTGGGGACGTAGATGAAGCTGCCACCGCTCCAGACGGCGCTGTTGAGGGCGGCGAACTTGTTGTCGTTGGGTGGGATGAGGGTGGCGAAGTACTTGCGGAAGAGGTCTTCGTGCTCACGCAGCGCGGTGCCGGGATCTACGAAGATGACGCCGAGCTTTTCGAGGTCTTCGCGTACTTTGTGGTAGATGACTTCGGACTCGTATTGGGCGCCGACACCGGCGAGATACTTGCGCTCGGCTTCGGGGATGCCAAGCTGCTCGAAGGTTTCTTTGATCTCGGTGGGCAGGTCATCCCAGTTCTTGCCGGCGGTCTGGGTGGGTTTGATGTAGTAGTAGATGTCGTCGAGATCTATGCCGCTGAGGTCGCCGCCCCAGTTGGGCATGGGCCGCTTGAGGAACATGTCCAGACTCTTATGACGAAAATCGCGCATCCATTGCGGCTCGTCTTTCATCTGGGAGATTTCTTCGACGATCTCGTGCGAGAGCCCTTTGCGAGACTTGAAGACATAGTTTTCGGGCTTGCTGAACCCCCACTTATATTGCTCAAGCTCGGTACCGACATCTGTCTCCGTGCTCATGTACGTTCCTCCAGGTAGGGTATTGTGGCTCTGGGGTAATGCTGCCCCGAGACGCTAGCCCGCCGTTTCGCCAAAGCCGTTGCCCCGGCTCCGCGCGCGGATAATTCCGACTATTGCGGTCGGATATAGTATGCCACGTGGGCGGCCTTGCGGTCAAGGGCAGAATGGCGGCGGGATGGGCTGGCATCTGGCCGGAAGGTGAGACCACGCCAGCCAGCCGAGGTGGTGCGTCCCAAGCGGGGCGGCGGGCGCAGCAGGCAGCGCCCCTACATCCGTGGCGAAAGGTGGCAGAGGGAGGTGGTTGCCGATTCTGCCGGAAATCGAGGTTTCTGAGTAAGAGCGGTTGCCGATTCTGCCGGAAATTGAGTTTTCTCGGTGGGAGCGGTTGCCGATTCTGCCGGAATACGCGGTGTAATCACGGAGCGCACAAAGCGCACGAAGCGGTACGGCGGTGACAATGTGGCGGACGTGGGGCAAGGGAAGGGAGTTGCCGATTCTGCCGGAATCTAAGTTTTGATTGCCGATTCTGCCGGAATACGAAAATGGGTAGCCGATTCTGCCGCGATTCGCGAATCAGTTGCCGATTCTGCCGGAATGCGAAAATGAGATGCAGAGGCCAATGCCGGCGCGAATTGCAATTCAGCGGGATTGGATGCAGTAGGGCCGGCAGGAGCGGCGGCGGTCATGGCGGGTGTTCCTTTCGCGAGCCCATCGCCGCCACGCATTCATCGTACAGAGCAGCGCAAGCGGAGAGGTAGCGTGTGTCTGGGGATAGTGTAGTACAGAGCGGGGAAGCGGAGTCGCGGTCAGCGGCGGGCGGGAACGGTCAATTGCGGACGGGAGCGGACATCAGTTTGCGGAATGAGGTGCTAAAGGCGACCTGTTCGCTATACGGCTTGTCGAGGTGGGTGCAGGGTGGTACTGTGTAGGAAGTGGGCATGCGGCGCAGCGGGGGCGCACTGAGGAGTATCGGCATGGCGACGGATACCGACGATACGACGCGCGCGGAGTCGCGCTGGGCGGAAATGCCAGCGCATGTGCCTGGTGAAGATGATCGCCCGGCTGTCGCAGTGGATGTTGCTATTCTGACGGTTCGCGAGCGGCGGCTGGAGGTGCTGCTGGTACGGCGTCACAATGCGCCGTTCGATGCGATGTGGGCGCTTCCCGGCTGTTTTGTACACGGCGACGAATCGCTGGAAGACGCGGCGCGGCGCAAGCTGGAAGAGCAGACCGGCGTTCGCGATGCGTATCTCGAACAGCTGTATACGTTCGGTGAACCGGGGCGCGATCCACGTATGCGGGTGATTACGGTCGTCTACTATGCGCTGATTCGCCCGGATCAACTTCAGCTTCCGAGCGGTGCGGCGGTGGAGGACGCGCGGCTGTTCTGGGCGTATGAGGTGCCACCGCTGGCGTTTGATCATCGCGCGATCCTGGATTATACGCTGCTGCGCCTGCGGAGTAAGCTGGAATATACCACAATTGGATTTCAGCTTCTGGGAGAGCGCTTCACGCTGAGCGAGCTGCAAGAGGTCTATGAGGCGATATTGAACCGTCCACTGGACAAGCGCAATTTTCGCAAGAAGCTGCTTATGACGCGAATCGTGGAACCGACGCAATACACGAAGATGGTAGGGCAGCATCGCCCGGCGGTGCTGTATCGCTTTAACCCGCGCGCTAGTAAGTGAGCGCGGCGAGGAGCGCCGCAGTATCACCGGCCAATATCGAAATCGAATACGGGTTGTCCGCCTTATCGGTGCGCCCCGCGCCACGCTTGTCGAACGCGATGACGTTGTAGCGTGGTGATGTGTATCGCCGGCATGCCTGGAGAGCTGCGACATCAGGCGACGGAACCCCAGCTTACTTGACGACGCGGAAACGGAGATTCGTGACCTGCCCTGCCTGTGTGACGCTGAGTGGCTCCAACGGGACCGATGTGGCGCCTGGGTTGCCGAAGAGCCGGACGCCGTCGCCGAGCAAGAGGGGCGCTAGATGGACGAGTATCTCGTCCACCAGTCCAGCGTCAACGCATTGCCGGGCAACGTTGGCGCCGATAATGACCACGTTCTTCCCGCCAGCGGCACCGAGTGTCGTGGCGATTGCGGCGCGGATGTCGCCTGAGAGAAATGTGATCGTCGGGTCTTCTTCGTCGCGAGGCGCGTCGTATGTGAGCACAAACACCGGCCCGCTCCATGCGCCGCCGAAGACCTTCCGCGCTTCAGGTGGCTGGTCTGGCCTTCTGCCGACATTGTAGCTGTGTCTGCCAGACAGCACCGAGCCGGTGGTGCTGATCACCTCATCTACAGCAGAGTTCGGCCCGACGTAGCTGAATATCCAGTCCATCGCATCGCCAGGGCCAGCGATGAAGCCGTCCAGGGACATCGTGATGTGCCAGAGCACCTTACCCATACCAACCTCCCTCGGAATCAGTGAATGCGTACTGCCATGCTCATGGCACTCATCCCAGCTCGACGGCGATGATCTGCCGGGTCGCGGCGAGGACCGGCAGAAGTGGCTCCATCGGGTCAATGGTCATGAACCCGCCGTGCAGCAGAATCAGCGGCTGTCCAGCGCCGTGGATCTCATAGTATATCTTGAGACCGTTTATGGTCGCATAGTCGCGCTTGATGCCGTTGTCCATTGCATTATCCTTCGTTAGGCGGGCATGCCGCTGCTTACACCAATTCCGATAGATGTCAGGCGTCATGGCTTAGCTGAGGAAGAACGCTTCCAACACGGGAGCGAGAACATCCATGCTGACGCCGTGATCCTGGCCTTCAAGCGTGCGGCGGTGCGCGTTGGGGAGGATGTCTGTGAGCGCTTGGGCGGCGTTGTGCATGAACGCGGGACTCGCGCCCCCGTCCATCACCAGTACGGGTATCGTAAGCGAGGCCCACCGCTTGAGCGGCTCGGGGCTGCCGCTCATGGTATCACCCATGATGGCGCCATCGTAGGGGAGCGTGTGCGCGACTGCTTCGAGCGCCGGCCACATTGGCTCCTGTCGCATCGAAGCGACGGCCTCGGGTGGCATACTCATCGCCGCCGTCATGAAGTACTCGACCGCGTCGCCCCGGCGGCCCGCCGCGATGAGCGCGTTGAGGTGGGCCACGTAGTCATCCGGCAGTGGAGGGTGGCTGCCGTCCACGAAGAATGGCGGCTCGTGCACCGCTAGCTTTGTGATCTTGCCAGGCAACAGGCGCGCGGCCTCCAGGGCGAGGACAGCACCGGATGAGTGACCGTACACGAATGCCGATCCACCAGCATCGTTGATGAGAGCTTCAATATCTTCGACCTCACGCTCGACGGCGTATGGCGCCGTGTCGCCACTCTCGCCGCGACCGCGACGGTCGTAGGAGTACATGGTAAAGCGGGAGGCGGCCGGTTCAGCCGGCTCCGGCGCGGGTGGGATCATCGCGCGATGACTGAACGCGCCGCTCACCATGATAAGCGCAGGCCCCGCACCAGAGCGATCGAACGCGATGGGCGTGCCATCGTTGGAACGTACTTTGGGCATCAAATCACCTCGTAATCTGATAACTCGTCGAGTATTCGCCGTCTGTATGTCGAGACGCCGGGACTATGGCTCCAGCCCTCCTCTCTCGTTGAAACTGACACGATCAGAATAGCTTGCGCCGCAGCGATGCGCTTCTTCAATCTTGCGTAGTTGGTGCGCTTGCTCATATGGCGGCACGAATCCGCGCGGCAGCCGGAGTCGCAAGAAGTGGCGGGAACACACCGAGGATGGGAGGATCCGCCGCGTGGAGCGGGCGCAACGCGAGATCCACTGGAGCGCTCGCCCGGCCATCGCGCACCAGCACGGGCTGTGGGCCAATAGCCACAAGTACGCTTGTGCCTGGCAACAGGTATGTCAGCGCGCTCCGCGACTGAGGTAGAGCGGCGCTGAGGAGGTAGTAGCGCCCGTCAGGCACTGGATCGAGCTGAAAATGGTCGGGTGTGGTGAGCGTCGTACAGGCTGCAGGACGGTTTTGGGGAATGGGTCTGGGAAAAAGCCCAACGAAGATCAGGCCGCTAAAGGAGTCTGGCGCCGTAATCGAGCCACTTACCCCGGCGGGGTGGATTGCGACGAGGCGCGGTGCGCTCCTCTGGGCGTCAGCGAGCGGTCGCGAGGAGATAGGTGTGAGCTCGCCAGCCAATTGGCGGAACTGAAGCGGCGAGAGTCCTACGCGGCGCTTGAAGCGTGTGGTAAACGTGCCAAGGCTGGCGTAGCCCAGCTCAAAACAGACGTCGGTGACACTCAGCGACGTTGTCAGAAGCAGCCGTTTTGCCGCATCCAGACGCAGCGCGGCAAGAAACTCGCCGGGAGGTATGCCAGTGGTCGCGCGGAAGACACGGTGAAAGTGAAACGGGCTCAGACAAGCAATCTCGGCCATTTCATCGAGCGAGAGCGGCTCGGACAAGTTTGCGCGCATCGCCCGCAGCACGTGCGCAACGGCTAGCGAGTAAGCGGCGAGTGTGGGCGCACGGTATGCTCCGGTGCGGCTCTGCTGATGAGTTGGGTGCAACGGTGACCCCTTCCGCGCGAGCTGAGCCTCCCAGCAAGGGTGGTGCGGTGTCGAATAATGCTGATGTATCTCTGTTCTGGCGCTCATCCGGATTTACGGAAAGTCTCCCGTGATAGCACGGCTCTGTGTGACGTTGAGGACGGGATGCGGCGAGACTTTGCGCGGACCGGATGGGCGCAAGCCGACCGGCATGTGAAATGGCGGGTTTTCACCCCAGGGTCCTTTGCCGCTATCGAACATACGCCTGTCCGTGACGCATGCGCAGGCGTTCCTGACGTATTCGTCAACAACCTCGGCATTATGATTCATCTCGCCGCCAGTTGAGAAAAGCTTGCCGTTGCGTGGGTTGAGGGGGTGGCGTTCGTGCAAGGTCGTCAGATCGTACAGCCACCTATGGAGCCGCTCACTACCTTATCGAGCTGGCTGATACTCAAGGAGTACGACACCTGACGGAAACGATCGTGATTCGACGAGTGTGAGGGGCGTGTTGATTCCGTCTGGAAAGATCCGTTTGCCGCTGCCAAGAACGACAGGATAGACCAGGAGCCGGAGGCCATCAATGAGATCGTGCTGCATCAGAGTACGGACGAGGGTGGCGCTGCCGCCGACGAGGATATCCTGTCCGGGCTGTTGCTTCAGGTTGGCGATCTCATCCGCGACATTCTCTTTGATCAGCCGGGAGTTATTCCACTCAACCGTTTCCAGGGTCGTCGAAACGACGACCTTGGGGATGCTGTTCATCTTGTCGGCAAAGCCCGCTTCATCTTTCACGGCCGGCCAGGCCGCGGCGAACCCCTGATAGGTTACCCGCCCCAGTAGGAGCGTGTCGCTCGCGACAAGCTCATCGAATTTTACCTTGCCGATTTCATCGTGCCAGTAGCGCATGCTCCAACCGCCGTGGGCGAAACTCTTTTCAGCACCGCCCGGATCTTGCATGACGCCGTCCAGTGTCACGAACTCTGAAACGATAAGCTTTCTCATTTTGCCTGCTCCTTTTCTCGAGGAGGCGCTGGCGGAGGTGGGTTCCCCATAGTGGTGAGCGTCCCAACTGGCGCCCGTGAGTGAATAGTATGTCAAATCTTTTCTCAATCCAAGGGCGTAATCTGGAAAGGCGACGCCCGTGCCGCGCTGGTTTGCTACGTGGCCTGAGCCGGATACACTCTCATTGAGAATGCGCTGAGAGAAAGTGAGGGAGATGGTTATGCCGGATGCGTTGATCGTAGTGGATGTGCAGAATGATTTCTGCCCGGGCGGCTCGCTGGCGGTGCCAGAGGGAGACGCGGTCGTGCCGGTGCTGAACCAGTATCTGGAGCGTGTGAGCGCGGCGGGCATTCCGATCATGGCCAGCCGCGACTGGCATCCCGAGGAGACGGCGCATTTCGTGGCGTTCGGGGGAACATGGCCGGCGCACTGTGTGCAGGGGACAGGGGGAGCGGCGTTTCACGCCGGGTTACGGCTGCCAGCGGAGACGCTGATTGCGTCTAAGGGGATGAGCGCGCGGGATGAGGGATACTCGGCGCTGGAGGGGCAACTTTCCGATGGTCGCGCCGTGTTGGATGTGTTGCGCGAGTGGGGCGTGACGCGGGTCCACGTGGGTGGGCTGGCGACGGACTACTGCGTGCGGGCAACGGTGTTGGGCGCGCTGGCGGCGGGGTTCGAGGTGTATCTGTTACGCGATGCGGTGCGCGCGGTGGACGTGAAGCCCGGCGACGGCGAGCGCGCAATCGCTGAGATGCTGGCGGCGGGTGCGAAAGAGGAGACGCTGGAGGACTTCGCGCCGCACGCATAATGTCGCCGTGTCCACAGCCGGTACACGCGCAACGGTTCGCGCAGAGTGGCTCGCGTACGATGGGCCGGGCGCGCATGGTATGGAGCGAGGTAGCGGGATCACATTTCATTCATCATGTGGCTCCCGCTACGGCTGCTACTCTCTCCAGTGCTGGCGTTTACGCATGGGCTGCTATCGCCTCGCCCCAGGCGCTCGCCACGAACTCTTTGACGGCAGCGGAGCCGCGCAGATTGATCCAGATCGGGCCTGCATGTGGCTCGAAGTCCATCTCGAAGGTGAAAAATGGGCAGCAGCGCCGCTCCGCCAGGGTAAATTCGAGTAATGCGGTCGCCGCTGTGTCGTTACCGGGAAAACGAAAGGCGTAGCCGTCGGGTAGCTCGCGCACAGCTTCAACCGTCGCGAACAGGCTAGCGACTTCATCCCCGCGCTCGGCCAGCCCCGCACCGGTTAATGTGCAGGCGATGGGCGTCTCCCCGGCTCCAGATTGCTGTTCAGACATTTTCGTACTCGTTTCTTGTGAGTCCTGCTCGCGCAAGCCCTTGCAAGCGCTCCATGCACCTGCTACGGTTGAGGGTACATATTCAAGTGCGCTTTAAGTCAAGAGGTGAACGCGAGAATGGGGCTGCTGACGATTGGTGAGGTGGCGCGGCGCGCGGGGCTGCGACCATCGGCGATTCGCTATTATGAGAGCGCTGGCTTGTTGCCCATACCCCGGCGTGTCAGCGGTCAACGACGCTACGACGACGATGTGCCGCAACGACTGGCAATCATCCGAGTGGCCCAGGAGGCGGGCTTTACTGTAGCGGAGATCAGGCGGCTGTTCGTTCATTTTGACGCCGATACCCCGGCTTCGGAGCGGTGGCAGGCGCTGGCAACACAGAAGCTCGCCGAGGTGGAGGCGCTGATTGTCAGGGCGCAAGGAATGAAGCGTCTTTTGGAGGAGGGCTTGCTGCGGTGTCAGTGTCCAAGCCTGGAGGAATGTGGCCGGCTGATCAGCGCATGTTACCAACGATAATGGCGCCCGTGCCTGCTAACCTCTACGAGCGGCGACCGAGTGGACGGGCGCTACTTGCCGATGCAGAACTCTGCGAAGATGCGGTCGAGGAGGTCGGCGGTGGCGGTTTCGCCGGTGATTTCGCCGAGGACGTCCAAGGCGGCGCGCAGGTCTATGGAGACGAAGTCAAGGGGTAAGGCGGCGGCCAGGGTATTCGCCGCGGCGGCGAGCTGTTCGGCGGCACGGCGGAGGGCGTCCTGATGGCGGGCGCTGGCAACGAGCACGTCGGCGGGTTGGATGGCGCCGCCAGTGACGAGGGCGGCAATCGTCTCTTCAAGCTGTGTGGCGCCGCCGCGTGTGATGGCGGACGTACGCACGACCGGAGCGCCTGGCGCGAGCGGCATGACATCCGCGTCGTCCAGCGCGGGGGGCAGATCGGCTTTATTGAGGACGAGGATGGTGGGCCGGGAGAAGATGTCACCTTCAGCGGGCGCGGTAGGCAGCGTCCCCGCACTGGCGAGCGTTGCGGGGGTGAGGACAGGTAGCTCGCGGGCGGCGAGCAGGTCAAGGTCGGTGAGGGGCATGGAGCCGTCGAGGACGAAGAGGAGCAGATCGGCTTCGCGGGCGGCGGCGCGCGACCGCTCCACGCCGATGCGCTCGATGGGGTCCTCCGTTGCCGTGAGGCCAGCGGTGTCTACAAGATGCAGCGCGACACCGGCGATGGTCGCGCGCTCCTCCACGGTGTCGCGAGTGGTTCCGGCTATCGGGGTGACGATGGCGCGCTCCGCGCCGAGCAGCGTGTTGAGCAGGCTGGATTTGCCGACGTTGGGGCGGCCTACGATCGCGACGCGCAGCCCCTCGCGGAGTATGCGGCCCTGGCTCGCACCCGCGAGCAGCCGTTCGATCTCGCGGCTGGCGGCGGCGATGAGCGCGGCCAGCTCGGCGGGATCGGGTGGCGGCACTTCCTCGTCGGGGAAGTCTATGCTGGCTTCGATACGGACAAGCGCGGCCATCGCGTTGCCGCGTGCCTCATGGATGCGGGCCGACAGCTCGCCTTCAAGCTGGCGGAGGGCGAGACGGCGACCGGCGTCAGACTCGGCATTGATGAGGGCCATGACGGCTTCCGCCTGGGCGAGATCGAGGCGTCCATTGAGGAAGGCGCGTAGGGTCATCTCGCCGGGACGCGCGGGTCGGGCGCCGGCGGCGAGCACGAGCAAGAGGATGCGGCGCAGGAGCAGCGGGCCACCGTGGGCCGAAATCTCCACGACATCTTCGCGGGTGTAGGTGCGTGGGGCGCGCATGAATGCGACGAGGACTTCGTCTATCCGCTCATCACTGGTGGGGTCTACGATGTGGCCGTAGGTGAGCAGATGTGAGGGCGGCGGTGAATCCAACGGCGCATGCGCGGCGGGGCGAAAGACGCGCATCCCCACAGCGAAAGCGTCCGGACCGCTCATGCGAACAATGCCGATACCGCCGACGCCGGGCGGAGTGGCGATGGCGGCGATGGTGTCGTCTAGCGCTGGCTGGCCGGGAGTGGTGCCGGGAGCTCGCTGGTTGCGTGCGGTCGTATCCATGAAGCCTTCCGTGCTGGAGTGGTCGTGGCGCGAGTCCGCAGCAGCAGGGTGGCCGCGAGGGCGACCACCAGGAGTCCGCCGAGGGGTCGCAGCTCTTGCAGCCAGGGACGCAGCGGCAGTCCGAACAGCAGACCGGGCACCGTCGGATCGGTATCCCAGCCCTTCGGGAGCGGGAGATTGAGCAGAACACCCGCCACGATAGCCCCAACGAGCAGGACAAACAGCATGCGACCGTCGCGCGCATACGCTGGCTGGATTGCTACGGCGCGGATGGCAAGAGCGAGCACAATCGCGGCAGCTGGCAGCAGCCAGACGTAATGGTGCGCCCATGCGGTTGGCGAGAGCAGCACCAAGGCGGAGAGCGCCATCGCGTAGGCCAGCGCCTCGCGCCGGAGCAGATCGGCGCTCAGATGGATGGCGCCGATAGGTCGTGACCGCCAGAGAATGACGCCAAGCTCGACGGCCAGCAAGCCTAATACTACATACTCGCACATTCGCGCGGTGGGAGCCAGCGCGGGGCTGGCGGATGTGAGGGCGAAGAGTACGGGAGCGACAAGGGCTTCATTGTGGGCTTCCAGCGAATCGCGGCTGCCGATGTGCAATGTGGTGGCGGGAAATGCGAAGAAAACGTGCGGCCCAACAATGATCAGGCACAGCGCGGAGAGGACGGCCAGCGATACGAGGGCGGCCCCAAGCGCGTGCCACCGCCGCCGTAATAAGAGATACAGCAGCAATACGCCGGGGGTGAGCTTGAGCATGGTGGCGACGGCGATGGCGACGCCAACGCCGTACTCGCTGCCGCGGCGTGTGAGCCACGGCACGCTGGCCAGCGGCAGCAGAACGAGAAAGTTGATCTGACCATTGCCGAGTGTCCATACGCCAGGACGGCCCAGGAAAAAGAGGGGTGCGCACACGGCGAGGGCGACGAGCGGCGCGGGATCGACGAGCAGTTTGGCAAGTGGACCGTGGGATACGCTGTTGCGTGTCGCAAGGGATGTACCGAGCAAGTGGCGTACTTCGCGCGCGATCAACAGCATGCAGAGGAGCCATACCAGCATATTGACGGCGAGAAAGATGTTCGCCGCGACGGGGAATGGGAAGGCTGTGAGTGGGGCCAGCAGCAGCGCGGGGAGTGGTGTGTACACATAGAGCATTGTCGGCGGCGCCAGCACATGGCCGGCGATGGCGTTAGCGGCGATGACGGCGGGAGAGTAGATGTTGGCGTGCGGATCGAGACGCAGGGCGCGGGCGGCGGCGTAGTAGCCGGAGAAGTCAAAGCGACCGGCGCGTGTCTCGATGGCTTTCACGAGGATGAAGAGCCATCCGGCGAAACC